>CAXUHU010000125.1:0-5153 GCA_964250925.1 uncultured Acetobacteraceae bacterium | reverse complement strand
GCCGCGCGGCACGGCTTTCGTGCCGACTTCGCCCTTGATGTCGGCCTGCACGGCCAGGCCGGAGGGCGGACCATCGACGCGGCCGGTGGCCTGCAACGCACCCACGACCTGCGGTGAGGCCGCGGCAAGGTCGCTCAACACCAGCCGCCAGATAAGCGCCAGCCGACCGCCACCGTCCGTGCCGGTGACGGCGGCATGGGCCGCACGGCCATCGACGACGGCGCGGGTGATGGTGATATCCTGGCCCACCAGACTGGCGGTGACGCCGTAACTCGTGGCGCCCAGCAGGGTCGGCACCGGCGCCTGCCCGCCGGTGAAATCGGCGGTTCCATCCACCGTCACGTCGGTGCTCTTGCCGTGCACCGCCAAGCTGGCCGTAGCCTCCGTACGGCCGCGCAGAGCGACGTGGCCGATGGCCGCCAGCGGAGCCAGGTCGGGCACCACCGTATGTATCGTGGCTGCGATGTCGCCGCCGGCCTGGGCGGTGCCGTCCGCGTCGACGAGAGGGTGGCGCAGGGCAAAGCGCAGCGGCAGATGCGGGCTGTCCAGCGCGGCGTGTACCGAAAAATCCAGCGGTGCGGCGGCGAACAGGTCGGGCTGCGGCCCGGGCAGGCGCAGGCCGGCCAGCACCGTGTGGGCGTCCACCGTGCCGCGGTTGCCGGAGACATCGGCCGTCAGGGTAGCGAGGGTGGCGCCACCGCCGCGCACATCCGTCAGCACGGCATGAGCGGCCACATCCGGCGTGGCGAACGGACCGTGCACATGCGCCTGCAGGGTGATCCCGCCCCAGGCGACGTCGGGCCGCGGCGTCATCGCCGGCGCGCTGGCGGTCACGTCCAGGGCGGCGGCATGGCCCACCAGGTCGACGGTGCCGTGCGCCTCGGCCCGCAAGGCACCGGCGGCGGCCACGAGGTCGGCGCGTTCTGCGCTGCGCGGGCCGGCGACGGTGCCGTGCACGGCCAGGGCGCCCAGCGCCGGCAGCTTGGCCACGCCGGAGATCAGGCCGCCGGCCGGCTCGCCCAGGTCGAGCGCGGCCCGTATCGCCTGGGCGTCGATGCGGCCGTCCAGCGTGTAGGTGCCCTGCCCATCCAGCCGGTCGATGGCGATCTTGGCGCCGGCGTCGTCAAGCGACTTGAACTGGCCGGACCCGTCGATCCGCACGGCGGCGGCAGCCCCGGCCACCGGCGCGCCGAGGTCCAGTCTGGCCACCTGCAACACGGCAACATCGACCCGCACCGGCAGGCCGAAGCCGCTGCCGGAGGGCTGCGCCGGCTTGGCCGGGGCGGATGCCACCGGCAGGCGCGCCACGCCGACATGCGCGACGGTCAGCCGGCCGATCTTGGCGACACGGCCGATCAGCGCCAGCGGCGACCAGTCCAGCACCACCCCATCCAGCGTCACCCAGGGACCGCGCGCGTCGTGCACCTCCGCATGGGCCAGCCGCAGCGCATCGGGAAACCAGCCGGACAGGCCGCGCAGCACCACCGAGCCGCCAGTGAGGCTCGCGACCTCGCTTTCGATGAAAGCGCGCCCTGGCCCGATGTTGGCCACAACCAGCACCAGCGCGACCAGGGCCACGGGCAACAGCAGGATCACCCCCAAACCCCACAGCAGGATGCGCCGGAGGCGGTGGCGGGGCTTGGCTGCGGTGTCGCTCAAAACGCCTGTCCCAGACCGAGGTAGAGTTCAAAACTGTCGCCGTGCGGCGGCCGGCTTGTCGGCACGGCGACGTCTACCCGGATCGGCCCGATGGCCGTGTAGTAGCGCGCCCCCACGCCCACGCCCTCCTGCAGCTTGCCTACGAACGGCGCGCTGGATGTGCTGACCTGTCCGGCGTCGGCAAAGACCACCGCGCCGATATCGTGCCAAACGCGCTGCCGCAGCTCGATGGTGGCCGCATCAATCGCCGCCCCTCCCTTGGGGTAGCCATCGGCGAACAGGGGACCGAGCGACTGGTATTTGTAGCCGCGCACGGTGGTCGATCCGCCGCCGTAGAAGCGCTGGTCGGGCGGCAGTTGGAAATCGGTGGCGCCCTGCGCGCTGCCCACCAGACCGCGGAACGCCAGCACGCTGTGACCCGGCGACGCCAGCCCCAGGCTGTGCAGGTCGAAATAGGTGGACCCCGTGCCCTGAAGGATGACGAAGGTGCTGCTCTGGCCGGACAGCGACTCCGTTGGGGTGGCAATCACCGAGGACCGCACGCCGTGGGTGGGATCGTCGAGCGGGTTGGCCACATCGGTGCTGTCGTAACGCACGGAAAACGGTACCGCCAGCAGCGTGTAGTTGCGCCTATCGCCTTCCTGCAGGATCGTCTCCTCGGTCAGCGTCAGGCCCACGCTCGCCGTCCAACGCTTGGACAATTTCCTGGTCAGCACCGCGCTGGCGATTTCGGCCGTCTGGTCGTAGCTGTCCAGGTTCTGCTTGATCGCCTCCAGGTCCAGCTCCAGCGTTTGGTTGCGGTGGTAGTAATCGGGCTTGATGAGCTGGGCCTTTGCCAGGTAGCCCAGCCCCTTGTCGGCACTGCCGCCAAGTCCGGTCGCGGCGGCCGAAAGGTTCAGCTGCTCGGCGTTGCCGAACAGGTTGCGATGCGTCCACGTCACCCCCAGGCTGCCGCCCAGATCGGTGGAAAATGCGGCGTCGATGCTGACGGCGTGCAGCTTGCGCTCGCTGAGGTCGATGCGCAGCGGTATGCGGCCTTCAGCGTCCAGCTTCGGCGCGGCGCTGATTTTCACGCCCGAGAACACGCCGGTAGCGACCAAATCCTGCCGCGCCGCCTCGATCTTGCTCGGCTGATACAGCTCGCCGGGCGCAAGCAACAGCCGGCGGCGGACATAACGCTCGTTGGTGCGCTGCAGGCCGGCAATCGTGATCTGCCCGATATCGACGCGCGGCCCGGTGACCACGTGAAACGACACGTCCAGCGCGTGTTCTACCGGGATCAGGGTGGCCACCGGGGGATCGACGCTGGCCTGCGCGTAGCCTTGCTCCTGCAAGGCGGTCAGCAACGCGCCACCGGCCGCCAGCACGGTGCTGGCCGCCGCCGGCGCGCCTGGCGCAAGGGTGAATTTCTGCCGGGCCCGAAGCGGCACCGGCCCGTCCAGCGTCACGTGGCGCAGGCGAAACAGCGGGCCACGGTCAATCTGCACCGCCACTGGCACACGGGAAGCGGCGGGCAGGGCGTCCAGCGCGTCGGGCAGGCCGGCATCGTCCAGCGCGCGCCCGGCGATGGTGACCGAAACCTGCGCCTGGTAGTAGCCGAAGCTGTCCAACGCGGTGTGCAGCCGGCCGGCATCGGCGCGCGCGCGGGCGACCAGCGCGAACGAACCGGCCGGCGCGCGGGTGCGCAGGGCCACGAGCTGCGACGTGCCGGTCAGCGTCGCGTCCAGCGCGGCGTTGCCGGTGGGCGAAATATGGACGGTGTAGCCAACCGGATCGGCGGCCAATGCTAGAGACGGCAGCAGGACAGCGGCGAAGGCGAGGGCGCGGCAGGCCGCACGGGGTAGAACCATAGGCGGTCGGTTACGGCATGACCAGCGGGCAGGCTAGGGTCGACGCGCCCAAACGGCGCGTACGGCTGGCCACACGCGCTCGCTGCAACGCAGCATTCCGGGATCGGCCGGTTGCGGCAGCGCGGCCAAGACGGCACGTTCCAGCCCATGTCAGCCGCGCCTGCAGCCACCGCCTTGCCCGAACGGACGGCCTACGGCTTTCGTACCACCGCTCTGATCATCGCTGCCGCCTTGTTCATGGAGCAACTGGACGGGACGGTTCTGGCGACCGCCCTGCCCAGCATGGCGCAGAGTTTCGGCGTGGCGCCGCTGCACATGAGCGTGGCGCTGACCTCCTACCTGCTCAGCCTTGCGGTGTTCATTCCGGCCAGCGGCCAGGCGGCCGACCGGTTCGGTTCGCGAACCGTGTTTCGCACCGCCATCGCCCTGTTTACGCTCGGTTCCGTGCTGTGCGGCCTGTCCACCTCACTGCCCATGCTGGTCGCCAGCCGCGTGCTGCAGGGCATCGGCGGGGCGATGATGATGCCGGTGGGCCGGCTGGTGCTGTTGCGCACGGTGCCCAGGGCGGACCTGGTGCGGGCGATGACGTGGGTGCTGGTGCCCGGGCTGGTCGGGCCGGTGCTCGGGCCGCCGCTCGGCGGGTTTTTCGTCACCTACCTGAGCTGGCGTTGGATCTTCGCGATCAACGTGCCGATCGGAATCCTGGGCTTTGTCCTGGCGAGCCGGTATATTGCCGAGGTGCGCGAGGCGGTCCGGGCGCGCTTCGACCGGCCGGGTTTCGTGCTCTCCGGCCTGAGCCTGGCGTGCCTGATGTTCGGTTTCGAGCTGGCCAGCCGCGGCGCTACCTCGATACCTGTAACGTTGGCCTTGCTGGCCATAGGTTTGGTGTCCGGCCTGCTCTACGTGCGCCATGCGCGCATCGCGGAGCACCCCATTCTGGACCTGCGGCTGATGCGCCTGCCCAGCTTTTCGGTCTCCGTCTGGGCCGGCTCGTTCACCCGCATTACCGGCGGCGCGCTGCCGTTCCTGCTGCCGCTGATGATGCAGCTGGGCTTCGGCTTGTCGGCTGCGCAAAGCGGGCTGATCACTTTTTCCAGTGCGGCTGGTGCGATGCTGATGAAGGCGGCCGGCCTGCGCGTCCTGCGCCGCTGGGGTTTTCGCAACACCCTGGTGTGGAACGGCCTGCTGTCCACGCTGCTGCTGATGAGTGCCGCGCTGTTCCGCCCCGGCTGGCCGGCGGCTGCAATCATGGTGGTGATGTTCACCGGCGGTTTCTTCCAGTCGTTGCAATACACAGCTTACAACACGGTGGCTTATGCCGAGACGCCGCGCGCGGCGATGAGCGCGGCGACCAGCTTTTACACCACGTTCCAGCAATTGATGCTGAGCGCCGGCATTTGTACGGCCGCCGCCGTTCTCGCCGCCTCGATGGCGGTGCAACACCATGCGCAGGCCAAACTGTCGGATTTTTCGGTTACCTGGGTAGTGCTTGGGCTGATCACGCTGATCGCCGTGCCGATCTCGGCAAAATTGTCACGCACCGCAGGCGACGACATGTCGGGACGGCAATGACCTTGTGAAGCGGCCCGCACACCGGTAGTTCGGCCGCTCCGCTGGAACAGTCCGGTCGGCAAAAAAGGTGCG
>CAXUHU010000124.1:2482-9436 GCA_964250925.1 uncultured Acetobacteraceae bacterium | reverse complement strand
GGTGAGCCAAACGTGACCGTCACCGTGGAACCTCGGTGTGAGGCATCCGTAGGGGGTTGTACCCGCCCTACGAAGGTACTCCGCAATGCCGCAAATGTTCGACTGGATACTCTACGCTATCCTCATTCTACCGACCGCGATGCTGATCTGGGATTGGCGCAGAAACCGATAGGTGGGCGCGGTTCGCACGGCGCCAATCTGAAGGGCAGCGCTGAGACAACGCTGCCCTTAACCATGAAGACCGCGTGTTTGGCGGAGTGCCAAAGAGCATTCCGCCCTACTCAAGCGTGATCGTTCCACCAAACCTGGCCGGTCACCCAGGCGGGCCGATTAGGCCGTTTTGTCCGCCGCCATGCCCAGGGCGGCCTGGGCGGCGGCCAGCCGGGCCACCGGCACGCGGTACGGTGAGCAGCTAACGTAATCCAGCCCCACCGCCTCGCAGAACGCGATGCTGGCGGGGTCGCCGCCGTGTTCGCCACAGATGCCGAGCTTCAGGCTGCTCTTCGTGGCCCGCCCGCGCTCGCTGCCGATGCGCACCAGCGCGCCCACGCCTTCTATGTCGATGGAGACGAACGGGTCTTTCGGCAGGATGCCCGCCTCCACGTAGTGCGGCAAAAACTTGCCCGCGTCGTCGCGCGACAGGCCGAAGGTGGTCTGCGTCAGGTCGTTGGTGCCGAAGCTGAAGAAATCGGCGACTTCGGCGATCTTGTCCGCGACGAGGGCGGCGCGCGGCAGCTCGATCATGGTGCCGATCAGGTAGTCGATGTGCTTGCCGGCTTTCTCCAGAACCTCGCGGGCCACGCGTTCCACCTGCGCGCGCGTGATTTCCAGTTCGCGCCGCGTGCCGACCAGCGGAATCATGATTTCCGGCACCACGGGCTGGCCCGTCTCGGCCGCCACCTGCAGCGCGGCCTCGAAAATCGCGCGCGCCTGCATCTCGTAGATTTCGGGGTAGCTGATGCCGAGGCGGCAGCCACGATGACCCAGCATGGGGTTGGCCTCGGCCAGTTCGGCGGCGCGCCGGCGCATCTGCTCCACGTCCTGCCCCAGCGCCTGCGCCACGCCGGCGATCTCCTGATCGCCATGCGGCAGGAACTCATGCAGCGGCGGGTCGAGCAGGCGTATGGTAACGGGCAGGCCCGCCATGATGCCGAACAGCTCGACGAAATCCTGACGCTGGAACGGCAGCAGCTTGTCAAGCGCCACGCGCCGGCCGGCCTCGTCGTTCGCCATGATCATCTGGCGCACGGCGCCGATGCGCTCGGGCGCGAAAAACATGTGCTCGGTGCGGCACAGGCCGATGCCTTCGGCGCCGAAGCGGCGCGCGGTCTCGGCGTCCAGCGGCGTTTCCGCGTTGGTGCGCACCTTCAGGCGCCTATGCCGGTCCGCCCACTCCATCAGCGTGTTGAAGTCGCCCGACAGCGTGGGTTCGACGGTGGCCACCTGGCCCACGAAGATCTCGCCCGTGCCGCCGTCGATGGTGATCGTC
This sequence comes from uncultured Acetobacteraceae bacterium, assembly GCA_964250925.1. Lineage (GTDB taxonomy): Bacteria > Pseudomonadota > Alphaproteobacteria > Acetobacterales > Acetobacteraceae > BOG-908. The sequence goes on along the minus strand of CAXUHU010000124.1, from coordinate 7,947 downwards.
TCGCCGCCGCGAATGGTCTTGCCGCCGGCGGACAGCGTGCGCGCGCCGTAATCGACGCTGACGCCGCCGGCGCCGGCCACGCACGCCCGGCCCATGCCGCGGGCGACCACGGCCGCGTGGCTGGTCATGCCGCCGCGCGTGGTCAGGATGCCGCGGGCGGCGTGCATGCCGTGGATGTCCTCGGGGCTGGTCTCGATGCGCACCAGGATCACCGCCTCGCCCTTGGCGGCACGCATCTCGGCATCATCGGCGCTGAACACCACGGCGCCCGAGGCGGCGCCCGGGCTGGCGGGCAGGCCGCGGCCGAACAGGGTGCGCGGTGCCTTCGGGTCCAGCGTCGGGTGCAGCAGCTGGTCCAGCGCCTGCGCGTTCACCCGCAGCACCGCCTCCTGCTCGGTGATCAGGCCGGCCTGCGCCATTTCTACCGCAATTCGTAGGCTGGCGGCCGCGGTGCGCTTGCCGGTGCGCGTCTGCAGCATGTACAGCGTGTTCTGCTGCACCGTAAACTCGATGTCCTGCATGTCGTGGTAGTGGCGCTCCAGCGTCTCGCGCACGCGGCACAGATCGGCGTAGGCGCCCGGCAGCGCGTCCTCCATCGAGACTTCGCCGGGTTTGGCCGCGGCGCACGACAGCGGCTGCGGCGTGCGTATGCCGGCCACCACGTCCTCGCCCTGCGCGTTGACCAGGAACTCGCCGTAGAACATGTTCTCGCCCGTGCTCGGGTCACGCGTGAAGCACACGCCGGTGGCGCAGTCCTCGCCCATGTTGCCGAACACCATCGCCTGCACGTTCACCGCCGTGCCCCAATCGGCGGGAATGTCGTGCAGACGGCGGTAGGTGTTGGCGCGCGGGTTCATCCAACTGCCGAACACCGCGCCGATGGCGGCCCAGAGCTGGTCGCGCGGCGCCATCGGGAACGGCTTGCCCGTTTCTTCCAGCACCAGATCCTTGTACTCTTCCACGCAGCGCTGCCAGTCGGCGGGCGACAGTGCGGTGTCCTCGATGGCGCCGGTATCCAGCTTAATCGTTTCGATGATTTCCTCGAAACGATGGTGGTCCACGCCCAGCACCACGCTGCCGAACATCTGGATGAAGCGCCGAAAACTGTCCCAGGCGAAGCGCGCATCGCCAGAAGTCTCGGCCAGGCCCTGCACCGTCTCGTCGTTCAGGCCGAGGTTGAGCACCGTGTCCATCATGCCCGGCATGGAGACACGTGCGCCCGACCGCACGCTGACCAGCAACGGCGCTTTCGCGTCGCCGAAGGAGCGGCCCACCGCCTGCTCGATTTGCGCCAGCGCCTCGGTCACCTGCGCATCGAGGTCGGCGGGGTAGTGGCGATCGTTCTTGTAGAACTCGGTGCACAGCTCGGTGGTGATGGTGAAGCCCGGCGGCACGGGCAGGCCGATGCTGGCCATCTCGGCAAGGTTGGCGCCCTTGCCGCCCAGCAGGTTGCGCATGTCCGCGCGGCCCTCGTTGTGGCCGGCGCCAAAGCTGTACACCCATTTGGATTGTTTCTGTGCCGGCCGGCCTGCGGCGGATGTCGGTACGGACTGGTCCATGATGCTAGCCTTCCAAAAGGGAGAAATCGGCCACACGATCGACCGATGCGCGAAAACCGTTCAGCAACCGCAGGCGGTTGCGGCGTAGGGCGTCGTCAGCCACGTTGACCGTCACGCGCTCAAAGAATTGGTCGATTGGGGCACGCAACTGGGCCAGAGCGCCCATCGCCTCGGCAAAACGTTCTTCGTGCAAAAGGGCGTCGGCCCGATCCGTTGCCCGCAGCGCATCGTAGAGCGTGCGCTCTGCGTCATCGTCGAGCATGGCCGCATCGGCGAGGCCGTCATGCGGGCCGTCCTTGCGATCTTCGATACGCGTTATGTTGGCGGCACGCCTGTACGCCGCAAGCAGATTCGCGCCGTCGTCGGTCTTCAGGAACGGCAGAATAGCCTCCATGCGCGTCAGGGAGCGCGTCAGGTCGTCATCATCGCTTGCAAAGATCATGGCCAGCACATCGTGGCGGCCGCCGTCGTTCTTGACCTGTATGCGAAGCCGCTCGACAATGAAGGCGAGCACGACTTCTGCTGGCGCGTTCGGGTCGTCATGAAAGCTCCTCGCTGCTTCCAGCAGGGGCGTTCGCAACGGCAGGCGCAGGCGGTTCTCGCGGATGATGCGCACGATGCCCTGCGCCGCACGGCGCAAGGCATAGGGGTCGCCAGAGCCGGTGGGCTTTTGGCCGATCGCGAAGAATGCCGCCAACTGGTCGATCTTGTCGGCCAACGCGACGGCGATGGAGACTGGTTGCGATGGCACGCCGTCGCTTGCCCCCCTTGGCGTGTAGTGCTCCCGCACCGCGTCCGCCACGCGCACGTCCTCGCCGTCATGCTGCGCGTAGTAGCCCCCCATAACGCCCTGCAACTCAGGGAATTCGCCAACCATCCCGGTCGTCAAATCTGCCTTGGCCAGCAGCGCGGCACGCTCAGCCAAAGCCGCGCTACCGCCTATCAGCGGTGCGATCACCCCAGCCAACCGGACCAGCCGCTGCGCACGCGCCCCTTGGCTTCCGAGTTCCGCCTGGAATGCCACGCGGTCCAACGCCGCCACGCGGTCGGCAAGCGTCGTGCGGCGGTCCAGGTCCCAGAAATGCCGCGCGTCCGAAAACCGCGCGCGCAGCACGCGCTCGTTGCCCGCCACGATCGCAGCCCCGGCGTCCGGCGCCTCCAGGTTGGCGGCAAAGGCGAACCAGGGCGCTGGCGCGTCGTCCGCGGTGCGGGTGGCGAAGTAGCGCTGGTTCACCCGCATCGAGACCTGCATCACCTCAGGCGGCAGGTCCATGAACGCGTCGTCGATGCGCCCCAGCAACGGCACCGGCCATTCCACCAAGCCGGCAATCTCCTCCAGAAGGCCGGCGTCTTCCACGACCGACACGCCCTTCTCGGATGCGCGTCGGCCCAAGCCCTGCCAGATGGCGCCCGCACGCGCCCTCGCACCGACCATCACCCGGTGCTCGAACAGCGTGTCCCTCCAGTCATCCAAACCGTTGACGGCGAAGGCGCCTGGCCCGTGCAGGCGGTGACCCTCGGTCAAGTTGCCCGACGCGAGCCCGTGCCCGTCATCGCCTTCCGTGGCTAGGCTGAACGGCACCACCGCGCTGTCCAGCAGGCAGACGATGCGGCGGAGCGGGCGTATCCAGGTGAACGCGCTGGTGCCGCCCCAGCGCATGGATTTCGGCCAAGCGAAGCGGCGCAGCAGTCCGGGCATCGCGCCGGCGATCAGGGTCGATGCATCCACGGTGGGGCTGGTCCGGTCCAACACCCAGAAATCCCCTTCCTGCCGCAGGTCCTCCTTTGTAGCACCGTGCTTGCGCATGAAGCCGGCAAGCGCCTGCTCCGGGGCGCTCGTCCGCGGCCCACGCTCCACAGCGCAGACGCCGACAACGCGGTCGGCGATGTCGGCGGCCATCGCGATCCGGCGCGGCCCGTAGACCCCGCGCGCACCCCGCGGGCGGAGCAGCGCCACCGCGTCGGCCACACGGCGCCGCCGGGCGGCGCCGGCCTGGGCCTGCATGCGCGCGGGGATCTCCTCGCTGAACAGCTCGATGAACAGGGCCGGCATCGTCTCAGTGGTCCTTCAAGGCCGGCTCGATATCGGTGCGGGTGAAATCGTCGCCGGTGAACAGCAGCTTCTCGCCGGTGGTCTTGGCCAGCGCGTAGGCGAAGCAATCGCCAAAATCCAGCCGGGCGGAATGCTTGTGCCGACCGAAGTACCGCCAGGCGTTGCGGGCGGCTGCCACCTGCTCCACCGTCACCGGTGCCAGCTCGAGGCCGGCGGTGCGGAAAAATTCGTCCAGGCGTAGGCTGGCCAGGCGGCCGCCGCGCTCCTCTACGATCATCGCCACCTCGAACCAGTTGGCGGCCGAGATGCGAGGCGCGGGTGAATCCACGATGGCTTCCAGGACGCGCGGGGCCTGCGACCCGCCCGTCAGCACGCAGAGAATGGCGGAGGTATCCACGATCATCGCGGCCGGCCGGTATCGTCATACAGGAAGCTGTGCGTGCTGCCCTCCGGCAGGCGCAGGCTGGCACGTATGTCGGCGGCTAGCGCGGCTAGGCGGGCAAGTTTGGCATTGCGGTCGCGAGACCGCTGCTCGCGCTCCAGACGCTCGCGCAGCGCCCCGGTCACCGCCGTCGTGAGGCTTTCGCCGGTCAAGGCCGAAAGCTCGGTTGCCAGCCGATAGCCGTCCTCGCTCTTGATGTTAAGCTGGTTCGCCATCCAAGTCGCAACGCCCGCAAGGTAGAAGCTTTGCCGTAAGCGGTAGAATACAGGGAGGAAGCCTTCGTGTCACTGACGAAAGCCGCAGCGGCGGCGCTGCTATGCCTGCTGGCCCGCGCTGCCGCGGCCGACGAGCCGGCCAAGATCGCCGTGTTTCCGTTCGAGATATTCGACACCAGTGGAGAGGACGCCAAGATCGGCCAGGACCGCATCTCGGCCGCCACGAACCTGCTTGCCAGGGCGCTGCGCGACACCGGCCACTACGCCCCCGTCGATCTGGCTCCATACGCGAAGGAGATCGCCGGTCTCCAGCGCCCGGACGAATGCGGCCAGTGCTGGGCCGCGGTCGCCCGCCGCGCCGGGGCCGCGCTGGAGGTGCTGCCGAGCGTGCACAAGGTGAGCACGCTGATCACGCTGATGACGCTCTGGGTTGCCGACCTGCAATCGATGAAATACGTGGCCCATGTGGAGGGCCAGATACGCGGCGATACCGACGAGGCCTATGCCCGCGGCATCGCCTTCCTGGTCACCCAGGAGCTGGGCAAGCAGATCCCGGCAAAATAGGCCCTATTTAGCTTTCCCGTCATCGTTTTCGCGCTAAGACTCACCCAGCATGTCAATGGGTCCCCGCCTAGAGTTCCGGCAGTCGCAATCCCTGGTGATGACGCCCCAGCTGCGTCAGGCCATCAAGCTGCTGCAGTTTTCCAACCTGGAAGTGGCCGCCTTCATCGAGGAGGAGCTGGAGCGCAACCCGCTGCTGGACCGTGACGAGCGTCCCGAGCTGGTCGGCGAACGGCCTGCGGACGGCCAGCCGGACCGACCGACCGAGGGAGCGGACAGTGCCGAGATGGTGTCGGCCCCCACCATGCCGGAGGCCGGCGAAAGTCCGCTGGACCACGAGTTCGACGGCTATGAGGCGATGGGCCCTGCTGATGGCCTGACGATGCCCACCACGCTGTCGGGCAGCGGCGGCTCGCAAAGCTTCGAGAGCGACGAGCGCGGCCTGGAAGAGACGCTGGAGACGCGACTGTCGTTGCGCGACCACCTGGGCGAGCAGCTACGCCTCAGCTTCCCCGACCGTTCTGACCGCCTGATCGGTGCGCACCTGATCGCCCTGCTCGAACCGTCCGGGCCGGGCGGGGGCCCGCCCGCCCCCGCCCCGGGCGGCACCCTGCCACCGCGCCCAGCACGCGGTC
>CAXUHU010000124.1:0-2472 GCA_964250925.1 uncultured Acetobacteraceae bacterium | reverse complement strand
CCCCGCGGGGCCCCCGGCCGCCGGGGGGGGCCGCGGCCGCCCGCCCCCCCCCCCCCGCCGTCGCTGCCGCCCTGGGCGTAGCGCTGGAGCATGTGGAGGCGGTGCGCGCGCGGATGATGGCGTTTGATCCCGTCGGCATGTTTGCCCGCAGCCTGGCCGAATGCCTGGCCGCCCAGCTGCGGGAGCGCAACCGGCTGGATCCCTGCATGGTGGCCCTGCTGGAACATTTGGAAGATCTGGGCCGTCGCGACATGCGCGCCCTGATGGCCGCCTGCGAGGTCGAGTGGGAGGACCTTCAGGAGATGGTGGCCGAGATACGCGCGCTCGACCCCAAGCCGGGGGCGAACTGGGATGCAGCCTCGCTGCAGCCGGTGATCCCCGACGTGCTCATGCGTGTCGCCCCGGGCGGCGATTGGCTGCTGGAGCTGAACCCGGACACCATGCCGCGCGTGCTGGTCAACGAGGCGTTCTACGCCCGCGTCAGCCGCGTTTCAGCCAAATCGGGAGCCGAGCGGGAAGCCAAGCTGTTCCTGAGCGAGCGGCTGGCCACAGCGAACTGGCTGGTCAAATCCCTGCACCAGCGCGCGCAAACCATCCTGAAGGTGGCCAGCGAAATCGTGCGGCGGCAGGACGGCTTCTTCCGCCACGGCGTCAGCCACCTGCGCCCGCTGATCCTGCGCGACATCGCCGACGAGGTGACCCTGCACGAGAGCACCGTCAGCCGGGTGACCGCCAACAAGTTCATCGCCACCCCGCGCGGCATCTTCGAGCTGAAATATTTCTTCACCACCGCGATCGCCGGCGCCGGCGGGCAAAGCCATAGTGCCGAGGCCGTGCGCCACCGCATACGCGCCATGGTGGGCGCCGAGACGGCGGACGACGTGCTGTCGGACGACGCCATCGTGGCGACCCTGAAACGCGAGGGCGTGGACATCGCGCGCAGAACGGTGGCCAAATACCGCGATGCGTTGCGCATCCCAAGTTCCGTGCAGCGCAAACGGGAAAAGGCCGCGCTCGTCTGACGGCCCGACCCGCGATCGGGAACCTGGCAGGAAGGGCGGGCTGCTCATGCAGATCAATGTCTCGGGCAAACAGGTCGATCTGTCGGATGCGCTGCGAACGCGGGTTGCTTCCAGCCTGGACATGATCGCCCAGAAGTACTTCGATCACGCGATGGAAGCCAACGTCACCTTCGGCCGAGCCCGCAGCTTTTTCACCTGCGACATCAACGTGCACGCCGGCCGCGGCCTGACGCTGCGCGGCGAGGGTGAGGCCAACGACGCCAACACCGCCTTCGACGATGCCGCCGAGCACATCGCCACCCGCCTGCGCCGCTACCGCAAGCGCGTGAACGAGCACCACCGCGCACTGGCCTCGCGCGAACGCTCGCAGACCGCGCGCGCCTACGTGCTGCGCGCCGAGCCCGACGCCGAGCCCGCCGCGGTGGCGGCCGAAGCGGCCGTGACCACCAGCCCCACCTTCGCCACAGTGATCGCCGAGACGCAGACCGAGATCACCCATCTGAGCGTGGGCGACGCGGTGATGCGCATGGACCTGGCCGACCAGACGGTGCTGATGTTCCGCAACAGCACCACGGGCGAACTGAACGTCATCTACCGGCGCAGCGACGGGAACATCGGCTGGATCGATCCTGGGCAGTAAGCCGGTCAGCGGCCCAGGACGGCGCGGTCTCTGCGGACGAACAGGGTGGCGATCGCGTCGGCCACGTAGTCGCTGGCGAGCAGGGGCGCCAGGCAGGGCATGAATGACTGGGGTGGGTAGCGGTCCCACACAAACCATGGCTGGTAGACGATGGCCGGCGGGTGCTCGTGGGCCAGCCTCGCACACAGGTCGCGCCGACGGCCGAACCAAGGGGCGCGGGCGTAGTCCGCCTCCCATGGCAGTCCAGAAATGGATGCCGTGCACGCTGCGCACGGCGAACCACACGCCTGCGAGCGCCAGGAGCAGCGCCGCGGGTAGCCAATCAGGCAGCGCGGCTCGCGTCAGCGTCCGCGTCGTCCGCCCGGCGGTGTCCATGGCGTCGTGGGACAACGGGCCCTCCAGTGCCGATCGTCGCGGCGCGTGCAGAGCGCCAGTTTCTACCAGCAACCTCGGCTTGTGCAGAGCGCCGCAGCATTCTACCAGCAACCGATGCCCGACGACGCGCCGCCAGGGGGTTACGCCCGCTCCGCCCAGGCCGAGATGGCCCGGCTGCGCCGAGAAAACGAGCGGCTGGACCGGCTGAACCGGCAGCTTTCCGCAAGCGCGGCGGTGCAGGGCCTGCGGGCCGGTGCGCAAGGCGCTACGGTGCACAGGCTGCGGCATACCATAGCGCTGCTGCAGTCCAGCAGCGTGTGGCGGGCGACCTGGCCGTTGCGCCTGGCAATCGACTTGGCGCGCGGCGCCCCGCCTGGTGCATCGGCCGACGCGCGGCGGATACGCGAGGCTCTGACCGCGTTGCGCCGCGGCGAG
>CAXUHU010000123.1:0-9638 GCA_964250925.1 uncultured Acetobacteraceae bacterium | reverse complement strand
CGCCGCTCTGGTGCGGAGTCGATCTGTTTTTCGTTGTTTCCGGTTTCGTCATCACGCGCAGTCTCTATCCTGCGCTGCGCAATGCTCCCCGGCCAAGCGCGGTGTTGCGCCGTTTTTGGATGCGGCGCGTCTTTCGCCTGTGGCCGGCTGCGTGGTTCTGGCTGGCCTTCATTGTGCTGGGCAGCCTGCTCTTCCGCGACCCGCCCTTCATGGGAACCGTGTCTTTGGACGCATGGGGTGCGCTGGCCGGCGTACTAGCGTTCGCCGACCTGCGCTTCGGGCTGAACGGCCTGGGCAAGCCGTACGGCGCCAGCTTCCCCTACTGGAGCCTGTCGCTCGAGGAGCAATTCTACGTGCTGCTGCCGGTGCTGATCTTGCTGACCCGCAAGCGGCTGGGCCTGGGAGTATGCGTTCTCTTGCTGATTCAGCTGCCGCTTGCCCATGGCAGACCATACTTCTTCTTGCGCACCGACGGGCTTCTATGGGGCGTGCTGATTGCGGCATCACCCGCGCTGTTGGGCGTCAGCAGAAACGTTACAGCCCGCATGGTGGCGATACCGTTCGGTGGCCTCGTTGTTCTAGCCTTGGCGCTGGCGGCCATGACCCAACTTTCGCCAGCATTCGAGCAATCGCCGCCGTTCCGACTGGGGGAACTCGCGGCCGTTGCCGCATTGCCGGTTTGGCTGGCCAGCGCGGACAGAAACGTGTTCCATGTTGGCCGGTTTCAGCCGGTGGCTCTATGGCTTGGTAGCCGGTCTTACGCGCTGTATCTCTGCCACATGCCGATGTTCCAGTGCGCGGCCGCCTTGTCGCGCTGGTGTGCTGCGACGTTTCAACTTGGCGTTGTCCACCTGGAGCGTCAAAGCGTGCTCTTCGGCCTGGTTCTGCTTGTGGCCGCTGCCGAGAGCACCTATCACCTGATAGAAACGCCGATGCGGGCGTTCGGTCTACGTTTGGCGGGCACCTCTTTGCGTTTTGCAAGGAGCGGGACTGCTTAGATGCGACGCCGCTTGGCTTGGATTGCGGCATTGCTCCTGATGCCCGTGCTTTCACATTTTCCAGAGATGTTGCTGCGGCACGGATGTAACCCGATGGCTGCTTTCTCGGGACTCGCTTTGGGAGTGCAGCCGGCACCCGTGCTGTATGGCCAGTGCTTCATTGATGGAAATGCCGGGCTGACGCTGCAGGCACTCGGACATTTGGCGGCCGAGGACTGGTTGAGCGGGACGCTGCCCTGGTGGGACCCCTACGCAGGTATCGGCATGCCATTGGCGGCCGAAATGCAGCCGGCCGCTTTCGACGTGCCTTTCGTTTTGCTGCTGCATTTTACCGTTGGGCTTCTGCTAATCAAGATTGCGACGCAGATCCTCGCCGGTTTCTGCATGCTGTACTGCCTGCGTATGCTCGGCCTTCACCGGAACGCTGCTTTGATGGGTGCTCTGCTCTACGAGCTGAACGGCACGTTCGCCTGGTTCGGTGACGCACCGATGTTGCCGCTGCCGTTCTTGCCGCTGCTTGTCGCTGGTATCGAACAGGCGCGTCTCGGAGCTGCGGCGGGAAAGTTTGCCGGCCTGCCGTGCATTGCGCTCGGGGTCGGCTACTCCATCCTTGCAGGCTTCCCCGAGACGGCTTTCATCGACGGATTGCTGGCTGCTGTTTTCGCGGTGATGCCCCTTCTCCGGCGTTCGCCGGCCGCACCGCTGCTCTACGTAACCAGTGTTCTGGCTAGCGGTCTCGCCGGCCTCGCCCTAGCCGCGCCAGCCTTGCTTCCCTTTCTCGACAGCCTTCGATCGGGTGCTGCAACATTCCGCTCCGGTGTACAAACAGATCAGCTTATGAATGGTCAAGAAGCTGCACTTTTGTTACCCACCCTGTTCGGACCCCCAAACAGTGATCTTTTCCCGAATGCTTGGAGCAACGCCGGCGGGTATGTTGGCACCGGCACGGTCCTGCTCGGCCTCTTCACCCTCATCGGTGTGAAGGGCTGCCTGCATGTTCGCAGTCTGGCACTCGGCTGGACGGTGTTCTGGCTGGCGGTGTTCTTGGGCGAGCCAGTGACGCACGCCGTGTGGCAGTCAATACCGATGCTAAATCTGGCTGTCGTCACGCGTTATGCCATGCCGTCGATAAGCTTTCTATGGACAATCCTTGCCGCGCTGGCATGGGAACATTGGCAAACGCGTACTTGGCGCAACACCGTTGTAGCCTGGGCGTTCACACTGCTCACCACGGTTGTGATAACCGATTGCCTGCTTACCCATCGCATTGATGCCGCCATGGGATGGCATCTTTGTGTGCCGGTATCTGCGCTGGCTTGGGCAGGTTTGCTTGCCGCCTGTGTTACGCGGATGATGGGCTGCTTTGATCAGCCGAAGCGCCGCATGGCGGCAGCTACCCTCGTTTTGGCCGACGGCCTCGTCAGCTTCATGGTGCCGCAACTCGGCGCCACCGGCTCGGCGCGGATCGACACAAAACCGATTCGCTATCTTTCTGCTCAGCCGGGCTTTCTGCGCAGTTATGCGATCGGCAATTTATTGGAGCCGAACTACGGATCGTATTTCTCGGTTCCAACCATACAGGCATTCTTCATACCTGCGCCTCGTCTGTGGGCCGATTTTGCGCCTGAGCTAGACCAGAGGTTGATGGGAGAAATGTTTGCTCCGAGCACTCTGACCCAGCAAGCGCTGCGGCTGGCCGCCAAACAATCGTTGTTCGCGGCAGCTAGCGTCGGATACATACTCGTTCCCTTGGGTAAGGACCCGATCGCACCTTTGCACGATGCCCACTTCAGCGCAGTGCTCGAAAGTTCCACGACGCGTATATACAAGTTGCTGGACACCAAGCCTTATTTCGACATCGTCTCCGGTGGTCCGTGTACTCTTCGGTCATCGTCGCGCACCGACCTCGTGGCAGACTGCACCCGACCAGCGACCCTGGTACGACGTGAGTTGTTCTACCCCGGTTGGCATACACAGCTGAACGGCAAGAAAGCACCAATGCTCCTCGCTAGCCCGCCTTTCCAGAGCGTATCTCTTCCAGCGGGCAAAGCAAACCTGATATTCACCTACAAGCCGCAGCATTCGTCTATGATCGTTGTCCTTGTTTTACTCGGGCTAAGCGCGATTTTCACTACCCTTATAGTGAATTACTCGCCCGCGATAAAACTCATGATACGCCAGAAGCAGCGTAGCAAGGGCGCCCGAACCGCATAACCATGCGATGAGTGCGCTATGTGGTGGGCTGTACCACCATACGACGTTCGTTCGGCCGGCCGGCAGCATAACCTGCTGAAACTCCGTCTCGCCTGATAGAGCGCCCGACGTTATGGCGGTTTCCCGGCCGTTGATACTGGCGTACCACCCAGTCAAGAACAACTCACGCCGGAGCAAGGCCGCGGGTCGGACGCAATCAGTTACAGCCTGTTCTCGCGTAACGATCGTCATCGTGCACGGCCCACCATGGACCTCCATATAGTCCGCAGCCCCGGGCATTTCATAAATACGTGTTCTGGCATCCGCAAAAACTGGCAGCATGTCCACGACGGGGTTGGCCACGAAAGGATCACGGCCGGCGGCAACGACGACAAAGCGAACACCTGCCGATTGCAGCCGGACAGCTGCGGCGCGGAACGCCGCAATCTGTAGCTTCGGTACAGCTGCTTGAAGCCCACTCGTGGACATATTGATGTAGCCGCCGATCGACGTTGCAGCGTCGTCCCAGGCGTTAGCATAGGGTACGCTGTCCGCTTGTATCTGGGCTACGGCGAACCAGGAACCGTAGTTTACAGGCAATTGTTCTTCTAAGGCGTAGATGCGGCCCAGCTTTGCGTGTGCGAGCAGAAAGCGAACGGGTGCCAGTGCCAGCTTCGCGTGTCTGGCGCCAGCAAGCTCCGGCAACATGAAGTTAGCCGTCGAGTCTAGCGCCACGATAAGCATGACGCCCAGAATACACTCTCGGCGAGACTCCTGGGCTATAAGCCAGGTCAGTGAGCCCGTCACGGCAAGTGCCTGCAGTAAGGCAACCGTCTCGAACGTTTCTACCCCTCTGGTGGATGACCAAATTCGTCCTGCCTGCGCGGCGGGCATCAATGCGGCGGCCACTAGTCCGGCGACGGCGATTCCTGCCCATAAGATGCGCTTGTTGCGCACTGCTACACACCAATCGTCCACGCCCAAGGCGGCCAGTATAGCACCTGCACATTCCATGGACGGCATAGCGTAGCGGGTTATTTGAACCTGGTTCAACACCGGCGCACTCCTCCACACGCCATGAGCAACGGGGACGCCGAAGAAGACGGCCAGCCAAAAAATCACCCAACCGGCCATTGCCCAGCGCAGCGGCGCCGCACGCCTTCCCGACAATAACCCGAGCAGAGACAGTGTTGCAAACGCCGCGCCGAAATAGCCGCCGCAATCCGTCCAGACTCCGGTTGCACCGTTCATATAGGGTGGGCCGTAGAAGCCTGGCAGGAGAAACACAGGGGCCTGCTGCGGGGCTATGTGGTTCAAAACCACAAACCCGTGCGCGCCCAAACCGCTAACTCGAAGGTAATCCAGGAAGCTGACCCATGCGGGTGCCGAGAGCGCTAGTCCGGCAACACCTCCACAAGCGATTTTTTGCGACAAAGCCCAGCGCTGTTGTGCTGGCGTGCGCAGCACAGCCATGATTGCCCAGACGGCCGCCAGCAAGCCGTTCATGAATGCGGTTTCGGGAGCACCTGCCAGCAACGAGAAAGTAAGCGCCAGCGCCACCCAAATCGGTCCACCCGGCCGTGTCGCCACAGCCCTTGCTTGACAACGCTCCACGCCGAACAACAACGCTGGTAGAAATGCGATCGGCAGGATTGGCGAGTGCGCAAACCAGGCAAACGAGCCGTTGAGGGCGAACAGCATCCCGCCCACGGCTGATCCTGACCGACCGACCCCGATCTCCCGCAGCAGCGCTATCATCCCAGCGCCGGCCATAAGCTGCATGCAAATCTTCAGTATCAACATACCGGAGTAGAAATGCAGGAGCAGCACGAAAGGCAGAAAAAATACCGCTGGCTGCGCCTCCGCACCCAATGGAAGGCCGAGGCCGGCATAGCTGTTCCACCACGGCAGCCTAGCTTGCAGCCACATTGCCGCTGCGCGTCCACCTAGCGCCTGCAACGTAGTGCCGTCGTTATGATCCATGCTGCACGAGCCTGGCAATAGCTGGTGCACTGGCTGAAGCACCATGCCGGAATAACGGTAGAGTGGGTTGCAACTCACCCAGCCGCCTATTTCAGGCAAATGAGCAACGAGCGTGATGGCTGCGACGCACAGATATGGCCAGAGCCAATGACGCCACGCCGGTCGTGCCCCGCATTGCCGAAAATCGTCACCTGGCTGTGGGTCAATCTGAACGATCAACACGCTGCTCCTTGTAACAAAACGTTTATGGCCGTACGGCTCCCGGTCATCGAGCATGGCCTGATCTTCGTGGGTCTAGAGAAGCCAAACGACAAAGCAGTGCAATGGACTGCTGATCTTTTACGGACCGGCCTGCTCTTGCGCGTCATGGGCGCTCATGCCAACCGGCTTCTACCAGCCGGTGTAACCGTGATAGTACTTGGAGTAGGGTGAGAACAAATCGGACGAGCTGTGTGAAACCAACTAAACCATTAGCAGGGGAAAGCCTTCAATAACTATGACAAGTTATAGTCAAACCGTATTCTTTACGATAGTTGCCCGGAACTACCTCGCTCACGCTCGAGTGTTGATGGACTCCCTAGCCGAACACCACTCGGCGAACCCGCGATGGGTTATCATATGCGATGGTCCAGTTGAGGAGACTTATGGCATACCGGCTACGTTGGTGCATGCCTGCGATCTCGGCATTGAGGATTTTGCAGCGATAGCTTTTCGCTATAGCGTGCTGGAGTTCGCAACAGCAATGAAGCCGTTTGGCTTCCTCCACCTACTGAAGACGTATCCCGGTCAGCCGATCGTCTATCTTGACCCTGACATCCTTGTCACGGCGCCGCTCATCCATGTCGAAGCGGCGTTTGCGGCCGGCGCGAGCCTGATCCTTACGCCCCACATAACCGTTCCGCTTCAAGATGGATACCAACCGGACGACCACACTATCCTGAAGGCGGGTATCTATAATCTTGGGTTTGCCGGGGTGGCTGCGACGGATGATGGTCAACGCCTCGTCAACTGGTGGTCTGACCGCTGTAGGCGCGACGCCTTGATCGATATCCCAAACCACATGTTCACCGATCAGAGGTGGATGGACTTAGCCCCAAGTTTTGTCGCAACGGCCTGTATTCTGCGCGAACCCGGCTATAACCTTGCATTTTGGAACCTTTCGCACCGGCGAGTTACCCGGAATGACGGAATGGTCTTTGTCGAGAAGACACCTCTGCGGTTTGTCCACTTCTCCGGCTCAGATCCGAGCAATCGAGAAATTTTCTCGAAGAACCAGAATCGCTTTCGTCCAGATGATCTTGGAGACTTACGGCCCCTTTTCGACCGCTATCTTGACCTGGTGATCGATGCCGGATGGGCAAAGTGCGCAAACGTTCCCTATCATTACAGCACGTTCGATAGTGGACGAGTCATTCATCCGGCAATGCGCTACGCCTACAGACAAAATGAGGATTTATACCCTACCAACCCGTTCTTAGGGTCTGGAAATCTATTCGATAGAGCGGACGTGGGAGTGGGCGCTCCCCGTGTTACCCGAATAATGTTTGCGCTGTGGCAAAGTCGACCAAGCTTGAAGTACAATTTTGACTTAGAAACTTCGGGCGGTCGATCCAGCTATCTAAGATGGTTTGGCAATGACGGCGCTCGGCAATCAGGATTTGACGAGACGTCGTTAGCTTCAATACAGGATGCCACAACAGACTGGAACCAGTCTAGCTGAGTCTTGTTCAGCATGGCACATCGTGTGTTGTTCTGGACACGCCAAACGAGACAGGCTCAATAGACTCTGCTCTGCAGACGTCGCGGTAAGTGTGGCTTGGTTTAGTCGTTCGAAGCACACCTACCAGTTCGGCCTTGTTGCTCCCGCACGCGAAGTCGCCAGGCATTCCCATACAGTTACGGTCCGGCTGCAGACAACCATAGTCCGCTTTCATCCCGCACTGTGTCAACGACGTGGTGTTGGCCTGCCTTTGATGATGTCGCAACCCGTGTCCACACCGACACGGGGCACGTCGATATCAAATTGAAAAAGGAATGGCGGCCATTCGCTGCTGTCGCAGCGTACGCGCCAGTCCGAGGCGCGTAACGGCCAAACCTGCGTCACACTGTGCCGGATGATCGACCAGTGCGCCCCCGCTTGCGCGAGGTCATTAAAAAAGAGAGGTTCCAGGCCGCTCCAACCGAAATTCACCGTCTCTCCGGAATGCAGCGTGCCGATGAACTCCCTAACTTTCGCAATTTCCTTCGGCGCTATCACGCTCCTGGATATCATGCTCCAACGCGGCAATAAGGGTTGCAGGGCGGGCGTGACGCGCGTGCTTGCTAACACCACTAGGCCGGCCATCCCGATTGTCCATGCGCTCCGCCCATGCCACACCCGCGTCGAGGCCGAAGTGAGGCTTAGCAGTATTAACAGGAAGCCGAGCGGCAGGCTGTAGTCGTACCAGAGCTCATGGCCCTCGTAATCCATAACCAGAAACGCTACGCCGAACCAAGCCGGGGCAACCACAACACGCGTGCGAACCAGGATAGACGGTAACGCGCCAACCAAGCCAGCCCATACCAGCCAAACGGGATGCGCGGGATCGTCATGACCGTAGAATGCTTTGGCCGCAAACTGAAACCGCATGTCGGCCACGAACCCCGGCCAGTTATAGGCCGCATAAATCCCATAAGTGGAGACGGCTATAGCCGCTATCCCCAAAGCCAGCCAGTCATATCGACCCGGCCGCGGAATACTGCATAACGAAAGGTCAAGGGTGAAGCAGACAACCAACGGAAACACAAAATACACCGCGTTAAAATGCACCAGTGCTGCAATCACAACCAGCGCCGCGGACACATACGGACGGCCAGACAACAGCCATGAAAGCGACGCCAAGATGATAAAACAGAACAGCATCTCCATGCGAGCGATGTTCGAATCGACCAGCATGACAGGCGAGACGAACACCAATCCGGTTGCCCAAGCTATCAGAATTCGCCGCAGGCCGTTCGTAAGCCGCAATGTCAACAGGCCGGCGATAGCGAGCGATGCCAGGCAGAACAGCGTGGAGACCCATCGCGCCAGAGAAAAGCTGTATCCAAACAGTCGGAACACCAGCGCCAATACAACCATGTAGCCCGGCGGCATCCACATGACCACGCGGTCAGGGTTCAATCCCGGATCGAAGGCGCTCCCCGCATGAGCCAGGTCGAACGCCGGTGCTAAAAAGCACGTCTCATCGGGCCATGGCACTGGGAATTGAAAGCCAAGTGCTGAGCGGACGAACACGATGCAACAGGCAGCCATTAGGAACGGAAGACACTCAGCAACTTGGTAAGTCGAGACACTCCGGTTTTGCAAAGGCATCCCTCACCTGACTGGCACCGATTGAGCACAGCGCAGGGTGCGCGGGAAGTGGGTAGTACCCGGCATGTCGGCCATAATCATGAACTCAACTCTGCTCCTCGGACATCCGATCATGGTGCCGGTCTATGTTGAAGGCCGTGGATATGGGCCAGCAGCACCGTGTTCTCGCGCTGGCGCCGGCTGGCTGCCCGATCTCGACGGGCGAAGCAGCCGCTCACTGACGCCCAGAATCTTGCAGAGCCAGTGGACGGAGACATCCCTTTTCGCCGCATTGACGAGTTCGCACCTCATCGATTGTCCTCCCCGCGAAAAAAAATCGCCGTTCCAAGATGCTGTTCCTGTGGCAGGGGTGTCGTTTCCCGCCGAGGCCGCTTCAGTTCGGCGGCCACCCCTCGCCCGGCGGCGGTCGCTCGGGCGCTCCCGTCTGACGGTCCCGGCTGGGGCCAGCCAGCGCGTCAACGTCGACACGCCTGCGCCGAGATTCTCCGCGATCTCCCGCTTGGTGCGGCCGCTCGTGCGGACCGGCCTTACCGCTTCCTCCTCGACTCCTTCATCAATCGTTGCGGCATGCGGCTCTGCTTCCTATCGAGAGCTCTCCACTCGTGCGGGGCAAGGCCACTCGTGCACGGGCGGCCCAACCGTGAGCGTGTGCACGCCTTCCTCGTCCGGCCCACCGAAGGCGACTGGCCCGATGCCACTTACGTCAAAATCCGGCGCGATCACCAGATCGTCTCCGTCGCGGTCGCTGCCGGCGTGAACCAGGACGGCCAGCAAAGGTGCTCGGCCTGCCAGGCGCGGCTTGCGCGGCATTAATCTCGTCATCTCCGACGCGCACGATGGTATCATGGCCGCCTTACTGGAACTCTCAGCGCCACCCGGCAACGCTGCCGGGGTCACTCTATGCGCAACGCGCTGGTCTATGCCGGCGAGACCGTGCTGCTGGAGAAGACGATGAGTGGAGGATGCATCCCGCTCACTACATGACGCTGAAAATCACCGCTCCACTCGGCAACGGTACCACCGTCAATCTGCCCTCTCTGGCGATCCAATCGAGCAGCTAGAGCAATTTCCGATCACGTAGCGTTATATCCTGCTGCTGCAAAGTAGTTCGC
>CAXUHU010000122.1:0-9767 GCA_964250925.1 uncultured Acetobacteraceae bacterium | reverse complement strand
GGCGGATGCCGCGCGTTGGGCCTCGCAACTGGCTCGACGTCGGGCGTAAGCCGTTGATGATGTCGTCGGCCGAGGGCGAGGATGCCAGCGCGGCGCTTGAAGCCAGGGCCAGGCCGCCCAGGACGGCCAATCCGAAAATACGCATGTATGTTTCTCCCGAAACAGGATGCAACGATGTAGCACAGACATGCTTGTTTCACAGCCGATAAACGCGTGATGCCAGCGCTTGCTTTGTCGGGCCGGGCTGCCCTGCATCTTTCAGGTGTGGCAGTAACGATCTACGGTCCAGGCGGGACGGCGGGGATTGCGGGATGGCGTTCCGCGTATGGGCGCAGACACACGCAGGTGCGGTGCGCAAGCACAACGAGGACGCGCTCCTGAGCCGGCCCGACATCGGGCTTTGGGCGGTGGCGGACGGCGCCGGCGGCCACGCCTCGGGCGAGGTCGCCTCCGGCATGCTGGCCGAGGCCTTGGGCCGCGTACCGCCGGGCTTGGCGCCGCAGGAAATGCTGGCCGACCTGCGCCACCGCGTCTCCCGCGTGCATGCCGCGCTGAAACGCGAGGCCGAGCAGCGCGGCGGCCTGGTGATGATCGCATCGACGATCGTCATCCTGGCCGTGCGCGGGGGCCACTTCGCCTGCCTGTGGGCCGGGGATTCCCGAGCCTATCTCATGCGCGGCGGCGTGCTGCAGCAGGTGACGCGCGACCATAGCCTGGTCCAGGAGATGGTCGATGCCGGGATCATCAGCGCGGCGGAGGCCGAAACGCATCCACAGGCCAACGTGATAACCCGTGCGGTGGGCGGGGCGGACGAAGATGTGGAGCTGGACAAGGTCAGCGGCGAGCTGGCCCCCGGCGACCGGCTCCTGCTGTGCAGCGACGGTCTATGCAAGACCCTGGACGAGGCGACCCTGGCCGCCACTCTCGCCTCCGATGCCCAAGCGGGGGCCGCCGAGGCGTTGATTGCCGCCGCGCTGAAAGGTGGTTCACGCGACAACGTGACTGCCATCGTCATCGAGATCGGCGCGCCCGCCGAGGCCGTGCCGGGCGACGATGAACCCACCTTGCACTGACATGCAGCCCAGGGACCATCTCGGCAAATACGAGCTTCGCGGCACGCTGGGGCGCGGTGCGATGGGCACTGTGTTCGATGGATGGGATCCCGCCATCGGCCGGCGCGTGGCCATCAAGACCGGGCGGCTATCCGGCGAGCAGGACGAGGAGGAGGCGCAGGCGCTGGAGCGCTTCAAGCGCGAGGCGCAGGCAGCCGGCCGCCTGTCGCACCCCAACATCGTGGGCGTCTATGACTACGGGGAGACCGAAGAACTCGCCTACATCGTCATGGAGTTCATCGACGGGCACTCGCTGAAGTCGATGCTGGACCAGCGCCGGCGGCTGCCGCCCGCCGAGGCTGTTGACGTCATGCTGCAGGTGCTGGCCGGGCTGGAATACAGCCACGCGCGCGGTGTGATCCACCGCGACATAAAGCCCGGCAACATCATGCGCAGCGCCGATGGCCACGTGAAGATCGCCGATTTCGGCATCGCGCGTATCGAGACCAGCTCGATGACTTCGGTGGGCACGGTGATGGGCACGCCGGCCTACATGCCGCCCGAGCAGTTCCGCGGCGAGGCGGTGGATGCGCGATCGGACATCTATGCGGCGGGCGTAATGCTGTATCAGCTGCTGGCCGGCGAGCGCCCTTACGAGGGGGCGATGACGGTGATCATGCACAAGGTGCTGAGCGCCGAGCCGCCGCCCAGCGCATCGGCCCGGGCGGAGACGCCGGCCGTCTTCGACGGGGTCATCGCACGCGCCATCGCCAAGGCGCCGGCCGACCGCTACCCCAGCGCGGTCGCCTTTGCCCAGGCGCTGCGTGTGGCGCTGCTGGCCGCCGAGCAGGAGGGCGATGGCGACGCGACGATGATCATGCCTGCGACCCGGGTGCGGCCGGCAGGGACTGCCCCAGCGTCCACACCGGGCAGCTCGCCGACCGCCCTGCCCGTCCGGACGGGGCGCAGAAGCGCTGCGGTGGCCGGCGGAGCGGGCCTTGGTGCCTTGGCGTTGCTTGGCGCGGGAGCCTGGATGGTGTCGCGGCCCGCTGCGGTCGTGCCCATTCCGCCGGCAAGGCTCCACACTGAACAGCCAGCCGGTTCGCACGCCGTGCGACCGATCGCGATGGGCATGGCCGATGCCAACGCAGTCGCGTCTGCACTGAGGGCGGCCGAATGCAGCGCGTTGCGTGCACGCCCGCTCGACAATGGCAGCATCGGTGTTTCCGGCATCGTGGGCGGCGGGCAGCCGGAGGCCGA
The DNA here is from genome assembly GCA_964250925.1 of uncultured Acetobacteraceae bacterium. GTDB lineage: Bacteria > Pseudomonadota > Alphaproteobacteria > Acetobacterales > Acetobacteraceae > BOG-908. Next base: position 7,455 of record CAXUHU010000122.1, on the reverse strand, counting down.
CGCGCGCCGGATGGCGACCCGGGCAGCGCCGGACGGAATGCTTGCCTGGTCCCCCGGTTCTGTTCCGATGCTATACTGTGGCGTGCTCGATGCCATGCGGCTGGCCACCGGCATCGAGGATGACAAGAGCGTGCTGCCAATGACCGTTGGCGGCCAACGGGTCCGTGTGCGGCTGACCGATGGCAGCCCGATCGTGCCGCACGTGGCGAGCCCCGTATTCCCCGCCTGGCTGATTGTGGACTACCTATCGAACGACGGCTCGTTCGTCCATTTCTTTCCAAACCGCAACAACCCGGCGCGCCTGCTGGCAGCAGGCAGCCCGCTCAGTCTGTCGGCCGCCGAAACGGGCCTCGTGGGCTCGCCGTACGGCACCGATATGGTTCTGGCCGTGGCCTCGTCCCGCCCTTTGTTCGCGGCACCCCGTCCCGCGGGCGAAAACCTGCAACAGTATCTGACCGCGTTGAACAAAGCCATTGCCGGTGCCCAGGCACGTGGCGATCGCACGGCCGCATCGATCGTCCTGGTTGACACGGCAGCTCGCTGAACGGGGTGTCTAGGCGACTCTTCTGCTCCGCCCGTTGACCGCTACGTCGTAGCGCGAGACGTCGGATCTCCATTGCTTCGGCCCCCTGCCGACTGACGTGCACTACAACGCGCCGCCATGGCGCCCCACGGCGGCACCCAGGCGCAGGCGCAATGCGTTCAGGCGTATGAAACCCTGCGCGTCGATCTGGTCGTAGGCACCCTGGTCGTCCTCGAAAGTGACCACGCGCGAGTCATAGAGGCTGTTGGGGCTTTCGCGCCCGATGACCGTCACGTTACCCTTATACAGCTTGCACCGCACGCTGCCTGTCACCGAGGCCTGGCTTGCATCGATCAGCGCCTGCAGCATGCGACGCTCCGGCGAGAACCAGAAGCCGTTATAGATCAAGCTGGCATAGCGCGGCATCAGGCTGTCCTTCAGGTGCCCAGCCTCGCGGTCCAGCGTGATCGATTCCATGCCGCGGTGGGCGGCAAGCCAGATGGTGCCGCCGGGCGTCTCGTAGATGCCGCGGCTTTTCATGCCGACGAACCGGTTCTCCACCAGGTCCAGCCGGCCGATGCCGTTGGCCCGCCCGAGGGCGTTCAGCCGGGTCAGCAACGTGGCGGGCGACAGGCGCTGGCCGTCGAGGCCCACCGGGTCGCCGCGTTCGAACTCGACCGAGATCACGCTCGCCTGATCCGGCGCTGCCTCTGGGCTGATGGTGCGCTGGAACACCATCTCGTCGGGCGGCAGGGCCGGGTCCTCCAGGATTTTGCCCTCGGATGACGAGTGCAAAAGGTTGGCATCCACCGAAAACGGCGCCTCGCCGCGCTTGTCGCGGGTCACCGGTATCTGGTGGGCGTCGGCAAAGGCCAGCAGCCGGGTGCGGGAGGTCAGGTCCCACTCGCGCCATGGAGCGATCACGCGGATGTCGGGGCGAAGCGCGTAGTAGGCGAGTTCGAAGCGCACCTGGTCGTTGCCTTTCCCGGTAGCCCCGTGGGCTACGGCGTCCGCCCCGGTCGCTTCGGCGATTTCGATCTGCCGCTGCGCAATCAGCGGGCGCGCTATGGCCGTGCCCAGCAGATACTGGCCCTCGTACAGCGTGTTGGCGCGAAACATCGGCATTACGAAGTCGCGCACGAAGGTCTCGCGCAGGTCCTCGACGAAGATCTCGCTGACGCCGGCCTGTTCGGCTTTTCGCCGGGCCGCCGCCAGCTCGGCGCCGCCATCCTCGGCCGACTGGCCCAGATCGGCGGTGAAAGTGACGACCTCGCAGCCATATTCCGTATGTAGCCAGCGCAGGATCACGCTGGTGTCCAGCCCGCCGGAATAGGCCAGAACCACTTTGCGCACGTCCGGCTTGCCCATAGCGCCCCCACTCGATCGTCAGGTTTCAGATGCCAGTTGCCAGTTTCCCGTCGGAAGTGCCAAGTCCCCTCGGCGGGCGCGGTGCCTGACCAATGGCAACCGGCAACGGCACACTGTCCCCTGACCCCACCCCTTTCGAAGACGTGGCCTTCGTCTCGCGGCTGCAAAAGCTGCTGTCGCTGCTGGCCTCCGAGCAGCCTGGCGAGGCCGATGTGGCGCGGCGCAAGCTGCTGGAGCATTTGGGCCACCATCGCCTTTCGCTGACCGATGTCGGCGCGCGGCTGCGTGAGAAGCCTGGCGCGGTGGCGCGGCCGTCCTCGCAATTCGGCGGCGCCGAGATGGGCATGGAGCGCCAACTCTACTTGGCTCGCGTAGCGCGACAGGAGGCCGAGGGCGATGTGCAACGCGCCCGATCGCGCGCGGCCGAGTTGAGCCAGCAGTTGCAGGTTGCAAACATCGACGCTGCGCGGGCTCTGCAAAGCCAGGCACGCGCCCGCGTGCTGGCGCTGTTCGGCTGGGCGCTGGCGCTGCTGTCCGGCGGAACCCTGCTCACCCAGGTTGTGCACCAGCCCAACACCCCAAGGGCGGCCACCAGTGCCGCCACACAGGCGATGCTGCGCCCGGTCGATCCGGATGCGGGCGGCCAAGCGCTGCGCCCGGCCAGCGGCGAAAGGTTCGGCACGATACTGGTGCAGGACCTTCCCGTTCGCCTGACCCCAAGTGACGACGGCGACGTGCGTGCGTTTCTCAACCGCGGCATGCGGGTGGTGATCGAGCGTCAGGTGCGCGCCGGCGACCAGAACTGGCTGTTGATCCGCAGCGTCACCGGCACCGGCTGGGTCCGCGGCGGCGACGTGCTGCACTAAAGATCAAAAGTCTTTGGTTCTTTTCTTCAAAACGTCCTTGCTTCAAGAAGCCGGTGATGGCTCAGGCACCCAGCCCGGTCAGGCGTTTGGCCATCTCCGCGCCGGTCAGCGAGTCATCGAGCAATCCGGCGAAGCTGCCGTCCGGGCGCATGACGTAGATGATGGAACTGTGATCCATGGCGTAGTCGCCGCCCTTCAGGTCGTGACGGCGGGCATAGACGTGAAAACTGGCCTCAACCGGCGCCAGATCGGCCGGGCTGCCGGTAAGACCCACGAATTCTGGCCCGAAAGCCTGCGCATACGGCCCCACCACCGAAGGCGTGTCGCGTGCTGGATCGACGGTGACGAACAGCACGCGAATCGTCCTGCGCTCGGAAGGCGGCAGCGTATCCAGCGCCGCGCCTAGGGTGCTCAGCGTGGTCGGACAGACATCCGGGCAATGCGTGTAGCCAAAATACACCAGTTGCCAGTCGCCACGAAAATTCCGCTCGGTCACACGATGGCCCGCGCCGTCGGCCAGGGTGAACGGGCCGCCAATCTGCGGCGCGTCGGGCGTGGCTTGCAGCCGCGGCAGGATCACCAGCAGGCTAGCGGCCATGAGCGCCGTGCCGGCGCCGATCAGCGCCAACACCGTTCTAGTCATGCGCGACACCTGGGCCGTTGGCGCCGATGGGCACGACCGGGACGTTGAACGTGGCACTGCCAGCCAGCTTGAAGGTCAACGCAAGAGGGACGTAGCTTCCTGCGACCAACGGATGCTTCAGCCCGGTCATCATCAGGTGCAGGCCGCGGGGCGCCAGTGTCACCGGCCGGCCGGCCGGCAGGTCAAGACCGTCCACATCCTGCATGCCTGCCATGCCACCCGCCTCGGTGGACCGGTGCAGCATGACCATGTCGGCATCCGGGCTGGTGGCGCTTACCAGGCGTTCCGCACTGTTGCTGGTCAGCGTAAGATAGACGGCCCCGGTCGTCTGGCCCGGGACGGTAGCCCTGGCCCAGGTGGCGCTGACCTGCGGCAGGTCGGGCGCCGGCGCCGCAGCGATCAGCGCGACGGCTAGGCCGGCAACAAGGGTGAGGCGGCCGAGGTGAGGCACGGTCATTCTCTCCGGAACGTGGCAACCAGCACATCGCGATAGGCAGGCCGGTCCGCAACCAGCGGCAGGATCGCGGTCACCCCGTGAAACACCCGCCCATCATCCACGAACGCCGCCTCCATCGGCTGGGTCAGCGTAAAGCTGCCCAGGGGGCGGCGTTGCAGGTCGTGGATTGAAGTGTCGCCGCTGGCCACGTTCTCGCGTCTGACCAGCAGCACCAGCACCCAGTCCACCCCGTCGCGGTGCAGCCCTTCCGGCGTGGGCTGGCCCAACTCGCCCGGGCGGGCTTCGATGCGGAACTGATGCAGCTCCACATGCCAGGATGACGGCCGTGTCGCCGGATCGGTGCAGGCGTCGAACACCGCGAAACAGGTGCGCAAGATGGCGCGCAGCGCAGGGTGGAGAGCGGTTTCTTCCGTCACCGGCTCGAACCAGCGTGCCAAACCGCCATTCAGCGCGTTGTAGTCGCGGCTCTGATAATGCGGCTGATGCGGCTTGCGCCGAATGACGGTCGCGCCGACGCAGAACGCCGCATGCCGACGCCGGCGGTAGCGCCCGCCATCGGCCATGTAGGTGTCCACGCCCAGATCGGCCCAACTGGCGGCAAACCCGTCCCAGTCCGCCAGGCCGTGGGCCCGCAGCACGGCCTGCATCGTATCGGCCGGTACGTGGGAAAAACCATGCGCCTCAAGATCGGCCTCGATATGAGCCAGCGGCGGCGCGGCGGGCGGCGGCATCATGACGTGTTCCCCAGGGCTGCGGGCGGCGGCGACATCTGCAGCTGGCCGGGCGGAACGGCATTCGCGTCGGCCGTCCTGGCGGTTGCCGGCGCGTCGCGGGCGGTGTGGTTATAGACGGTCTGCACGGGGGTGGCGATGCGCAGACCCTGCTCTTTGAAGCGAATGGTCATGCGCCGGTTGAACTCGCGCTGCACCGCCCAGCGGCCGCCATCGGTGCAGACGATCTGGCCCACGATGGTTACGACACCGGCCTCGACCTTATCGACGCCCCAAAGCTGGAAATCGCTGCGCATCATCTCGGCGAACCGCGCCTCGTCGCGCATTTCGGCGGCAACGCCGGCCAGCACGTCGCTCACCCGGTCGGTATCCTCGTCCAGCGGCACCGTCACGCTCACGGCAGCGTTGCCGATGCCGCGGTTCACGTTGGTGACGGTGGAGACCGAGCTGAACGGGATCATGTGCACCGAGCCGTCGCCGGCGCGCAGCCGCATGGTGCGCACCGAAAGGTTCTCCACCGAGCCGGATAGGCCGGCCACCGTCACCCAGTCGCCGACCTGCATCGCGTTCTCCAGCAGCAGGAAAATGCCGGTGATGAAGTCCTGCACCAGCTTCTGCGAGCCGAACCCGATGGCCACGCCCAGGATGCCCGCCCCCGCAAGCAGCGGCGCGATGTTCACGCCGACCTCGGACAAGGCCGTCAGCCCGAACACGATCAGCAGGGCCGACAGCAGCATGGTGCGCAGGATCGGCAGCAGCGTACGCAGTCGTGTCGCCTTGACCAGGTACGACTGCTCCATCAGGTGAGCTAAATGCTGGTCAACCGAGGCGTTCACGCCCTCCCACACGGCCAAGGCCAGAGCCGCGGCGATCAGGATGGCGATAAGGGCGGAAGCCAGCCGTCCGCCCAGGGCGTTGGTGCGGAACCAGATAAGGGCGTTGAAGCCCCAGGCCTGGAACAAGGCGATTGCCGTCAACGCCGTGACCAGGCTGGTGACCAGGCCGCGCAGTAACGGCAGGTAGCGATTGGCCCGACGCTCCAGCCCGGGGTGGCGCCGGGCGGTATCCGGTGCGATCCGCAGCGCGCGGTCCAGCCCGCCCAGCAGAACAATGGCGACCAAGCGCGCCAGCACCAGTATTCCTGCCGTCACCAGGAACAGGTGCCAGATACGGACGTAGCCGTTTTCCACCTCCGCCGCCCAGACCAGCCACAGCGCCACGATGTAGAAGACGGCAACCAGGTGCCACACCGAAGCCAGCCGGTTGCGCACCTGTCCGCCCAGGCCCGGTTTCGGACTGTGGCTGCGTATCCGGGCGGCCACCGCGCCGCGGCATTGCAGGACCACGACCACGAGCATGAGGTGGACGACCAGGAACACCGCCTTGAGGAACGCGGCACCTGCCGCCGGCGGCAGCCCGAACAGCAAGCCGACCTGGGAGGCTGCGAACCCGGCGGCGGCTACTGCAAAGATCCGGCGCACCCAGGTTACCGCGTAGGCCGCCCCCTGGTCGCCCACGTGCACCAGCCGCAGGGCGGGAAAATCGGGGGCGAAGAACATGCGGGTGATCGAGGTTGCGACCCTGCATGTGGCATAGGCGAGCAGCGCCGCCTGCAGCACCGCAACAACCCGCGGGGCCGCGAACAGCATGCCGGCATACCCCACGGCCAGGAACACGCCCAGCGGAAGCAGGTCGAGCAAAAAGCACAGCAGCACGAACGGCAGCCGTTTCATCGTCCGAACCGTGCGAGAGAAACGGCGCCGGCGCAGAACATGCTGCACCTCGTTTTCCTGCCGCGGATCAGCCGTCTCGGCCGGGGCCGGCAGGCGGCCGGACTCGCCTATGTCGGGCTTAATTTGGATTCCCACCGCAGCGGCCTCGCGCGCCGTGGCCTCGGCGTCCACGCCGGGGCTGACCGGCGCCTCGGCCGGCAGGATGAGCGTGCTGTCCGGTGCATCGGGCGCACGGCGCGCTATCGCGCGCATCGGCCGGCGCAGCAGCCTCCAACTGCCCCATTCGGCCGAACCAGCCAGGGCCAGCACCAGGATCAGCCGCCAGCCGGCGTCCAACGCCCTGGCGCGGTCCACGGGGTTGTTGAGCGTACGCAGGGTGAACGCCCAAACGGACGGCAGATTGCCCAGCACGCGTCCGAAGCTCGCCGCCTGACCGGATAGGCTTTCGATCAAGCGCGTTCCGTCGCGCAGAACCTGCGCGCCTACGCTGCCCGGCGCCAATTTCACCGGTGCGGCCGGCTTGGCCGGGTTGACCGCCGCGACGGCCTTGGTCAGGGTTTCGAGGGTAGCGGTGAACGCGGCGCGTTTTTGCGGATCGTTCAGCAGTTCCAAGACCTGTTTGGTCTCGGCCGGCGACAACGCCGGGTGCGCCTCGGGTTTCGGCGTGGCTGGCGGCGCCAGCAGGGCCGCCACGCCCTGTGCCCGCAGGGGAACCTCGGCGCCGGCAAGCAGCAGAACCAGCGCGCAGAACAGTATCTTCACCATGGCGGCAAACTGCATAGTCCGCTCCGCGGTGCAACGCCGCCAGGGTTGCGGGGGTGCACAAGCGGGTGCCGGACCTTATTTGCCGCGTATGACAACTGTGTTGATGGTGCTGCTGGGTATCGTTATGCTCGCCGTGCTGGTGGTGCTCGGCATGGGCATGCTGGGCGTGGTCAAAGGCGGCGATCCGAGGCGATCCAACGCCCTGATGCGTGCCCGGGTCATGCTGCAGGGCCTCGCCCTGGCGCTGATGGCGGCTATACTGCTGCTGCGGCGTTAGAGACCAATAGCGTCAACGAGCCAAAGCCATCAGGCTGCTAGGTCTTTTTTTCTAGCGAGCCTGTCTATCGCAGTTGAAGGCAACGTGATGCG
>CAXUHU010000121.1:0-10217 GCA_964250925.1 uncultured Acetobacteraceae bacterium | reverse complement strand
CCAGCGCGGCACGTTCAGCCAGCGCCACGCGGTGCTGATCGACCAGACCAACCAGAACGAATACGTGCCGCTGAACAACGTGCGGCCCAAGCAGGCGCGGATAGAGATTTTCAACTCGCTGCTGTCCGAAGCCGGCGTGCTGGGCTTCGAATACGGCTACTCGCTGGCCGATCCATGGACGCTGGTGCTGTGGGAGGCGCAGTTCGGTGATTTCGCCAACGGCGCACAGGTGATCATCGACCAGTTCCTGGCCAGCGGCGAAACCAAGTGGCTGCGCATGAGCGGCCTGACGCTGCTGCTGCCGCATGGCCACGAGGGCCAAGGGCCGGAACACTCGTCGGCGCGGCTGGAGCGCTATCTGCAGCTTTGCGCCGAGCGCAATATGACGGTGGCCAACCTGACCACGCCGGCGAACTATTTCCATGCGCTGCGTCGGCAGGTGAAGCGGAACTTCCGCAAGCCTTTGGTGATCATGACGCCGAAATCGCTGCTGCGCGCCAAGCTGGCCGTCTCGCCGGTAGCCGACATGGCGGGCGACAGCCGGTTCCGCACGGTGATCGGCGAGATCGACCCGATTGCCGCCGGGCCGGAGGTCAAGCGCGTCGTACTGTGCAGCGGAAAGGTGTACTACGACCTGCTGACGGAGCGGCGTGAGCGGGGCTTGCGCGACGTGGCGATCCTGCGGCTGGAACAGCTCTATCCATTCCCGGAAAAGACGCTCGCCTTCGCCATGAAGCCCTACGCCCGCGCGCAGCACGTGGTCTGGTGCCAGGAGGAGCCGGAGAACATGGGCGCCTGGTCGTTCGTCGACCGCCGTATCGAGCGCGTGCTGACGGCGTTGAAGCACAAGGCGAAGCGCCCGGATTATGCCGGCCGTGTGGCTGCGGCCAGCCCTGCCACCGGCCAGGCGAAGGTGCACGCGGCCGAGCAGGCGGCGCTGGTTCGCCAGGCGCTCGGCGTCAACTGAGGAGCTGAGCCCATGGTCGAAATCCTGGTTCCCGCCCTTGGGGAAAGTGTGACGAGCGCCACCGTTGCCCGCTGGCTGAAAAAGGCCGGCGAGGCCGTTGCAGCCGACGAGCCGGTGGTGGAATTGGAAACCGACAAGGTGACGGTGGAGGTGAACGCCTCGGCGGCCGGCACGATGGAGGCGCCCTCGGTGGCCGAAGGGGCCGAGGTGGAGGTGGGCACGCTGCTGGGCACGATCGCGACAGGCGGTGCGGTGGCCAGCGTGGTGAAGCCCGGCTCGGAACGGGCCGATCATGCGCCGGTGAAGCTGGCGCCGGAGACAGCGAACGCCGGGGTGAGCACGCCGCCGCCGCCTGCGGGCCCGGTTGCCCGGCCCGCGACCCCGCCTGCGGACGTGAAGGCGGAGAGCGCGCCTGCCGGCGGCCACGCGCCGCTGCCGGCCGCGGCCAAGATGATGCAGGAACGCCAGGTGACCGCCGAGGCGGTCGGCGCCGGCAGCGGCAAGGACGGACGCATCACCAAGGGCGACGTGCTCGCCTTCCTGGACCGTCCGGCTGGCCCGGCCCCCGCACCGGCGGCGGCGAAGGCGCTGCATGCGGCCGATCCACGCGAGGAGCGGGTGCGCATGACGCGGCTGCGCCGCACGATCGCGCAGCGGCTGAAGGAGGCGCAGAACACGGCTGCCATGCTGACCACCTTCAACGAGGTGGACATGAGTGCCGTGATGGCGCTGCGGAGCGAGTACAAGGAGGCGTTCGAGAAGAAGCACGGCGGCGTGCGCCTGGGTTTCATGTCGTTTTTCGTTCGCGCCTGCGTGGCCGCCCTGCACGAATTTCCCGCGGTGAACGCCGAGATCGACGGCGAGGACATCGTCTACAAGAACTACGTCGACATGGGCATCGCGGTGGGCGGTGCGAACGGCCTGGTGGTGCCGGTGCTGCGCGACGCGCACACGCTGGGGTTTGCCGAGATCGAGCGCACGATCGGCGACATGGGGCGCCGCGCGCGCGACGGCCAGTTGAAGCTGGACGAGCTGACCGGCGGTTCGTTCTCAATCACCAACGGCGGCACGTATGGCTCGCTGATGAGCACGCCGATCCTGAACCCGCCGCAATCGGCGATATTGGGCATGCACAAGATACAGGACCGGCCGGTGGCGGTGGCGGGCCGCGTCGAGATACGGCCGATGATGTATCTGGCGCTGAGCTACGACCACCGGATTGTGGACGGGAAGGAGGCGGTTAGTTTTCTGGTTCGGGTTAAGGAGGGGGTGGAGGATCCGCGGCGGTTGTTGTTGGGGTTGTAGTATGGCCGGAAAGTCCGCTTTTTGGCCGCCCACGCTTGGTTACCTGTTTCTAATTACGTCTATACCGGCTTGCACGAGTCAACATGTTGCACCCGAAGCTTTCGCTCGATCTAACGAGACAGTGCCTGATAAAACAACCTCAACCACCGAGGGCAACACACCGGTTGGCGCTGTCTTCTTTACGGTTCCACTTTCGTCAATGAACTTAGAGCCATTTCCTTACATCGCGATTGTTGGAGACGATCGAGCTATCGATGTCCGCAGAGCAAAAATTGATTGCTTCATCAGGCTGGACGGCCATCCGGAAGATTGCAAAATCTTGTGGGCACCACGTTCAAAGTGGTTTGCTGAGTCGGTAGTCGCATGGTTGCTTCAACCCGCACTGAGATTTCCGGCGATGACGATCAATGGAGCGCCTACTGTAGGCCGGCATGTCTTCGATTATTACATCCACATTTCCAGAGTGCGTGGCTGAGACGGAACTGCTGCAAATCGTAAGGCGGAATACGCTTTGGCAATTCCGCCTTGCGCGTAGCGGGCAGGCGCTCTTATCCGTTCACCGGGATAGGCTCGTGCAACTCCCGGCGGAATGCAAAGCGCATTCCACCCTACGGGTGACAGGCTTGGGTTGGGGACTTGGGCGCCCACATAGGGGTTGTCGCGCTGTTGCCGCGGGTTGGTGGGATGCCGAAGCGCATCCCACCCTACGGAGTGTCGCATGGCGGTTGAAATTGTTGTTCCGACTTTGGGCGAAAGCGTCACGTCGGCCACGGTCGCGCGTTGGATGAAGCGGGTGGGGGATGCAGTGCGGGCCGATGAGCCGGTGGTGGAGCTGGAGACGGACAAGGTGACGGTAGAGGTCAACGCGCCCGCGGCTGGAACATTGGGCGCGATTCAGGCGGCCGATGGCGCCGAGGTGGGCGTCGGCACGGTTCTGGGCAGCATCGAGGCGACCGGTGCACAGGCCGAACCGCCGCCCGCACCCCCGCAGTCGGCGCACTCCGAGCCGGAGGCCGCACCCGCGCCGGTAGAGGCGGCCGCCCGACCGAAACCCGAGCAGCACGCCGCCCCGCAAGCGCCGGCCACCGACATCGCCGGCAGCTACGACGTGATCGTCATCGGCGGCGGGCCGGGCGGCTACGTGGCGGCTATCCGGGCGGCGCAGCTGGGCCTCAAGACGGCCTGCGTGGAGATGCGGGCGACGCTGGGGGGCACGTGCCTGAACATCGGCTGCATTCCGTCCAAGGCGCTGCTGCAATCCTCGGAAAACTTCCACGAGGTGCTGGGGTCGTTCAAGGATCACGGCATCAACGTGGCCGGCGTCACACTCGACCTGGCGCAGATGCAGAAGCGCAAAGGCGAGGTGGTGGCGGCCAACGTCAACGGTGTGGCCTTCCTGTTCAAGAAGAACAAGGTGGATTGGCTGCGTGGCGTAGGCCGCATCGCGGCGCAGGGTCAGGTGAGTGTCGACGACAGGGTTTATGCCGCCAAGCACATCGTGATCGCGACCGGCAGCGAGAGCGTTCCGCTGCCCGGTGTCACCGTTGACGAGGCGCGCGTCGTCAGCTCCACCGGCGCGCTGGAGCTGGACGCGGTGCCCCGCCGGATGGTGGTCATCGGTGGCGGCTACATCGGGCTGGAACTGGGCTCGGTGTAGCACACGCTGGTCGCCGAAGTGACCGTGGTCGAATACCTGGACAAGTTGGTGCCGGGCATGGACGGCGAGATCGGCAAGACGTTCGAGCGCGTGTTGAGCAAGCAGGGTTTGAAATTCCGCCTGTCCACGAAGGTGACCTCGGCGGTGGCCAACGAGAACGGCGTGGCGCTGACCGTGGAGCCGGCCAAGGGCGGCCCGGCCGAGACGTTGCAGGCCGACGTGGTGCTCGTCTCGATCGGCCGGCGGCCCTACACCGGCCATCTTGGCCTGGCCGAGGCGGGCGTGGCGCTGGACGAGCGGGGCTTCGTGCGCATCGACGCGCATTATCGCACCAACGTGGCGGGCATCTACGCCATCGGCGACGTGATCAGCGGCCCGATGCTCGCCCACAAGGCGGAGGAGGAGGGGGTGGCCGTAGCCGAGTTGATCGCGGGGCAGGCGGGGCACGTGAATTACGGCGTGATCCCCGGCGTGGTGTACACTTGGCCCGAGGTGGCCAGCATCGGCGCCACCGAGGAGATGCTGAAGCGCGACGGCGTCGCCTACAAGATCGGCAAGTTCCCGTTCACCGCCAACGGCCGCGCGCGCGCGATGGGATCGACCGACGGGTTCGTGAAGATCCTCGCCGACAAAACAACGGATCGGGTTTTGGGCGCGCACATCATCGGGCCGGATGCGGGCACGTTGATTGCCGAGATCGCCACCGCGATGGAGTTCGGCGCGAGTGCGGAGGACATCGCGCGGACCTGCCATGCGCACCCGTCGTTGAGCGAGGCGGTGAAGGAAGCGGCTTTGGCGGCCGATGGGCGGGCTATTCACATCTGACAGCGTGAAACGTGATGTCGGGCGATACGCCTGTGATGACGGTGTGAAAAGGCGGCGCGTAACGTAGAAAAGTCCGCGATAACAATACAAAGTTTTTTGCTGCTTTTTTTCAAAAAAGCAGGTCTTACGCTTTCACCGCCTCCTCGCGCATTTGCCGGACGAGCGCTTGCAAATCCCCGATCACTCGCCGCTGCTCGTTGCTGCCGACGCGTACGACTTCGGCTTCGATCAGCAAGGGCTGCATCTGATCCTTCATCTCGGTCAGCAGCACGACCAGCTCGTGCAGTTTGCGGCCGATCGATAGTGTATCGGCGTTCGCCACGATCGCGCGGTGCAGGCGCTGCGACAGGGCGGCGGCGGGGGGAACAGCGTGGTCGTCGTGGCGCAGATCGGCGTCGATCACCCGGCGCACGGCGTCGGCGGGCGGTTCGGGCAGGCCCACATGGGCGGCCAGCCGGGCCGCGGTGTCCTGCGGGCGGTCGAACCAGTGTTCGTAGGGGATGATGCACGTCGAGGCGCCCACCATCGCTCGCACGGCTTCGATGTTGTAGTGCAGCCAACGGTATTCGGCCTGTCCGCGCTCCATCCTGTCGCGCGCGTGCAGCGAGCGGGCGACCTGCGCGGGGCTACGCACGCAGAAGACGTAGCGCGGGGCGGCGCCGATATCGCTGAAAACCTGTTTCCAGAAGCGAAGCAGCAGCGTGGTGCGCGGGTCCTTGAAGCCGTATGGCCGCAGCGCGCCCATGTGCGGCTGCAGCCAGCCGATCGAGCGGCGGCGCAGCTCCTGCACGCGCGGGTCGCCAAGCCAGTGTTCGGGCATGTCCAGCACGTGGGCAGGCGAGCCCCATTGGCGGCGGAAGAAGCCGAAGATCGCGTCGTTGGTGTCGACCAGGCGCGGGCGTTCCCAATGGCCTTTCGCGTTGGCGGGTGCGGCGTGGATGTCGTCCGCCATGTCGGCGCCGAGCATGTGCAGCATGTTCGAGCACATGCTGGTGCCGCTGCGGTGCATGCCGATGACGACGATCACGCTGCCAGCTCCATCAGTTCCAGAGCGCGCCGGAAATCGGTTTCGTCCACCGTGTAGCCGCCGGCCTCGTCGGGCGCGCCGAACACGTAGCCGGTGCGCTGGTCCATGGCGTGTGCCAGGCCGGTTTGCAGCGTACCGGGCTCGCGCCGCGTGCTGCGCAGCGCGCAGATCGTGATGCCGGGAGCGGCGAACACGCTATGGTGCAGGGCGGTGGAGTAAGGGCCGATGATGCGGGCCGCCTGGCCAAACAGGGCGGCGCGTTCGGCCAAACCCATCTGCTCGACCATCGCGATGCGGTAGCCGCGCCGTTCGGCGATCGCCTCGATGCGGTAGCGGTTGCGCAGGCCGGCGCCGCTGCGGTCCGGATCGGGGACATACAGCTTTTCGCGCGGCTGCGGCTGGGGCAGGCCCAGCCGCGCCGTCCAGAAGCGTGTCGCTGCGCCGAAGCGGGGGCTCAGGCGCTCATGGCGGCGCAGGATGGCGGGCAGCAGCAGCAGGTCGGTGCGGATCGCCTCGTCCCAGTGGGCGTAGCGCACCAGGCGTTCGGGCGGAATGCCCAGCAGGCCGGCCACCGCCTGCAGGGAGGGGGCGAGCGGATCCGGCACCAGGAAACGCAGCGTATCCATCGGGTAGCCGGCCTGCTCCAGCAACCACAGCCGTGGCAGGTAGTCGATCAGCAGATGTCCCGCATCCTCCTCGGCCGGGCCGAACAGCGGCACCAGCGGGCCGGCCACGTGCCGGCAGGGCGGCGCCATCTGGTTCAGCCGCGCCACGATCGTCGCCACGTGCTCCCGCGGAAGGTTCAGCGAGGTGGCGGCGAAGGCCACGTGATCGCACAGCCCGATGCCGGTTGGTGCTACCGCCGCATCGGCAATGCTGGTCACTCCGATCTCGGGCGTTTCCACCTGGCCGTAGATCTGGCGCGTCAGCTCCGGGTCGGACGGGCCGAACAGGAAGGCGGGGCTGGGCGCCGGGCTGCGCGCCGCCGCGTCCACCAGGCGGTAGCCTACCAGCGGCTGGTCCATGCGCGCCTGGTGGTCGGCCAAGTCCGCCACGCGGGCGATGTGCGCCAGCGGGCGGGTGGCGGTCAGCGCCAGGGTGTCGCTCATCAGGTCGGGCATTCGGATCGGGCCTCGTCCCAGGCGCTTGCCACGTCCAGCGCGCGCTCGAAATCTTCCGGTTGGACGGCGAACACCTGGCCGATTTCGCCCTCGGTGTAGCCGAGCTTGGTCTGCCCCAGCACGTAGGCGGCCTGCTGGCCGAGCGCGTGGGCCACACCCGACTGCACGAAGCTGGGGTGGCGCACGGTGCCGCGCAGACCGATGGTGAGGGTGCCGGGGCGGGCATAGACGGCGCCGTGCAGGGCCGAGCCGTATTCGCCCACGATCAGGCGCGCCTCGGTGAACAGGGCCGCCTGTTCGGCCAGCGGCAACTCCTGCGGGTGGACGATGGCGTAGCCGCGCGCGGCGGCAATCGCCTCGATCTGCTCGCGGTTGCTGAGGATTCGGGCGCCGATCACCCGCGTGCGGGAGACGAACAGGCGGCCGCGTGCTTGCGCGGTCAGCGCCTGCGCGCCGCTCGGCGCCGGCGCACAGGCGCGCAGGCGCCCTGTCCAGAAGGCGGTGGCGTCGCGGAACCGCCCGGCAATCCGGTTGTGCACGCGCAGCCCCGTCGGCAGCAGCAGCCGGTCGGCGCGCAGCACCTCCCGCCAGTAGCGGTGCGGCACCAACTGCGCTCGGCCGATGCCCAGTTGGGCCAGCAGCTTGCGTGCCACCGGCGTCAGCTCCGGCGGCACCGCGTAGCGCAGGGCGGCCAAGTCGTAGCCGCATTCGGCCAGCACCCACAGGCGCGGCAGGAAATCGACCAGCCAGTGGCCGTATGTCTGGTGGCCCGGGCCGTAGATCACCGCCAGCGTGCCCCGCACGCGGCGGGCCGGCAGGTCGGCGGCCAGCAGGCGGCTGGCGATAGCCGCCACCTGGTGCGGCGGGTGGATGAAGGCGGCCGAGTTGAAGGCCACCCCATCCTTCATGGCGATGCCGCTGGGCGCCAGCACCGCGTCGTCCAGCGTGTAGGTGCCCAGTCCGGGCAACTCGGTCTGGCCGAACAGCTCCTCGTGTACGACGGCGTCGGCATGCCCCAGCAGGAATAGCGGCGGCGGGGGCAGGGTGCGGCTGGCCGGTGCGATGGGCGTGAAATCCACGCGGGGCGCGTCGCCCATCGCATGGTGGCGGCCGATATCGGCGATGACTAGCTCAGGGCTTTGGACGTCCTGTTCAGCCTGCGTCTGACCGCCCCCCTGATCGCATTGATGTCGGCCAGTCCCAGTGCCAGGGCTGCCGATCCGTATGCAGCCATTCCGCTTGCCACCATAACGGCTAGCGCCAGGATGGAAACATGCCGGCCTGCGTACGGCGCCAGCCACAGGCGCAAGCCCCAGAGCAGGGCGGCCATCGCCCCGGTCGCCAGCACCATGCGCGCCAGCCGCGACCACAGGGCGGCGTCGGGCACCAAATGGCGCCGGCGCAGCAAGATGGCGGCGAGCAGGGCCACGTTCACGCTCATCGCCAGCGTGGTGGCCAGCGGCGGGCCGACGTGCTTGAGCGGGTGCATCAGGGCGAGGCTGAGGGCCAGGTTCAGCGCCAGGATGCCCATGCCGATCTTGACGGGTGTCGCCATGTCGCCGCGGGCGAAGAAGCCGGGGCCTAGCACCTTTATCAACACGAAGGCGGGCAGGCCGGCGGCGTAGGCGACCAGCGACTGGGCGCTCATGGTGGCATCGGCGTGGGAAAAGGCGCCGTGCACGAACAGCACCTGCAGGATGGGGTTGGCGATGAGGCACAGGGCGGCAGCCGCCGGCAGGGTCAGCAGCATGGCGTATTCGACGGCGCGGTTCTGCGAGGCCAGCGCCTCGTCGGTCTGTCCGGCGCTGACCTGGCGCGCCAGCAGGGGCAGCAGCGCGGTGCTGACCGCGAGGCCCAGCACGCCGAGCGGCAGCTGGTTGATGCGGTCGGCGTAGTACATGAACGAGACGGATTTTTCCGGCAGGTACGTGCCGATCACCGTGTCCACCGCCAGGCTCAGTTGCGTGACGCCGGCGCCCACCAGCCCCGGCGCCATGCGGCGCAGCAGCAGGCGCATGCGCGGCGTCATGCGCGGCCGGGGCAGGTGCAGGCGCATGCCGGAGCGGCGCACCGCCCAGTACAGCAGAGCGAGTTGGGCGACGCCGCTGGCCGAGACGCCGATGGCCAGCGCGTGGCCGGCGGTGGGCAGGAACGGCACCAGCGCGTACATCGATGCGATGGCGAACGCGTTGTACAGCAGCGGGGCTGCGGCCGCCGCGGTGAAGCGGCTCATGGCGTTCAGCACGCCCGACAGCAGGGCGGCCAGGCAGATCAGCAGCAGGTAGGGAAAGGCGAGGCGGGCCAGGGTGACGGTCAGCTCGAATTTTGCCGGGTCGCCCGCGAACCCGGCGGCGATCAGATGCAGCAATGGGCGCATGAAGATCTCGCCCAGGATGGTCAGGATCAGCAGCCAGAAGGCTAGGGCTGCCGCGGCCTCTTCCGTAAAGCCGCGCGCCACGTCCCCGCCCTCGGTGACCAGCAGGCCGGAGAACACCGGCACGAAGGCGCTGTTGAACGCGCCTTCGCCGAACAGGCGGCGGAACAGATTGGGCAGGCGGTTGGCGACGAAATAGGCGTCCGACACGGGACCGGCGCCCAGCACCGCGGCGATCAGCAGGTCGCGCACCAGGCCGGCCACGCGGCTGGCCATGGTCCAGGCGCCGACGGTGGCGATACCTTTCAGCATGGATGTTGGTTGTGACCTGTCGATCGCGTTCGTTGGCGCGGCGTTATCCGACACCTGCGGAACGGCGGCAAACGGCGCACCATGCCACAGGTCGGTCGGCTGATCCGACTGAGCGGTTTGCTCGCGCGATGCTGGCTGTTCTCACGCGATTGTTGCTTTCGGTTTGGCCGGATCTGTTTCGTTTTGCTGCGCAAGCCCGTCCGAAGGAGATTCTGTGCGCAGTGTGATTTCGACGACGGTCACGAACACCGTAGCACTCGGGAGCGGACGCTACGGCAGCCAGCTTGCCATCGCCGCAACCGGTGCGGTCGTGCCCGGGGCCTACAGTGCCACCGCAATCTATGCGCCGGCTTCAGTCGGTCGCGTCAGCATCGTCAACGAGGGCCGCGTGCAGGGCGGTTACGGCCGGTATGACAACGACCAAGGTGGGGGCGGCGGCATCGGCGTGTACCTTGCCGCCTCGGGCGTGCTGAAGAACCTGGGCACGATCGAGGGCGGTACGAGCGGCGGATCGTACTACGTTGCCGGCGTCGGCGGCATCGGCGTGTCGCTTGCGGGTGCCGCCCGGCTCGACAATCAGGGCAGCATCCAGGGAGGGGCGGGCAGCGTCGTCAGCACCGATTACGGGC
>CAXUHU010000120.1:0-10302 GCA_964250925.1 uncultured Acetobacteraceae bacterium | reverse complement strand
CCATCGACCTCGCTAATGCTGTAATACGCGTAGCCGCCCTTGCCGCCGCTGATCTGGCCATCGTTCGTGAGCGAGCCGGCGGCGGTGAGGTCGATGCCGACACCGCCGGGCACCTGCGCCCCGTCCGTGTAGCCAAATCCGCCGTTGCCGCCCTGCACCGTGCCGTGATTGACGATGCGGTCGGCCGCGCTCGCCATCACGCCGGCACCGCCCTGGCTGGAGTGGTTGTACGTCCCGAAAGCGACGGCATAGCCCGCACCGCCCTCGATCGTGCCGCTGTTGACCAGCGTGGCTCCGTCTCCGAGCAATACGCCCGCGCCGCCGACACCGCTGGACGCAGTGTTAAAGCCGGTGGCGCCCCCTGATAGGCCGGCGCCGCCCAGGCCGCCCTGGATCAGGCCGGCGTTGGTCAGCAGGCCGTTCGATACCGCCACGCCGACACCGCCGACACCACCGGTCTGGGACGTCCCGTAAGCGGCCCCACCGGTGCCGCCCATGATAGTTCCCGCGTTGCTGAGCGTGCCGCCATCGAGCGTCACGCCGTTGCCGCCGGCGCTGCCGGAGGTTCCACCCAGCCCAGCGCCGCCCGCGTACCTATACCCGCTGGCGCCCGTGCCGCCGGCGATCATACCGGTGTTCACCACAGTGCCATCGGTCGCCGACAGGCCGACGCCGCCAGAGCTGAAGGCGCCGGTGTAGCCCGCACCGCCGATAATCGTCCCGCCGTTGGCAACGTGGCCGCCGGACAGGGTGACGCCAGCACCCCCCGCGGCGTCGTATGGAGGATAGCCTGGGATGGAAGAGCCAGGAAAACCTGGGTCGCCGATGCCGCCGGCGATGCTGCCCATGTTGTTCAGCGTGCCGGCCCCTACGTCCACGCCGACGCCGCCGCGCCCCCCAGAGGTTCCCCCGAAGACGTAGCCTGCATCACCGCCGGTAATGTGCCCCGTGTTGGTAACCGTGCCGGACCCGTCGATTGCCACGCCGGCGCCGCCCGCAGCTGCTGGTACAGCGTAGTTGCTGTAATCCGATCCGCCGCCGACGCCGCCGACGATGGTGCCGCCGTTAAGCAAGATGGCGGTTCCACCCAGCTCCACGCCAACGCCACCAACGTCGTTGACGCGGTTGACAAGCGGACCGCCGCCGCCCTCTCCACCCTCGATCAATCCGGTGTTGGTCAGCCGGCTCGCGTCGCCGAGCGACACGCCCACGCCCCCCACGCCCGAGGCAAGGGTGGTTGTTGGAAACGGTTCCACGGCGCCAGCCTGGCCACCTTCGCCGCCTACGATCGTGCCGCTGTTGGACAACCGGTCGGACCCGTCGGCCAGGACGCCTGCGCCGCCACTTCCCACGTCGGTATAGGCGGGGCCGCCCATGCCGCCCGACACGACGCCGGAGTTGATCAGCACAGCGCCTTGCCCAAGGTGGATGCCCGCCCCGCCGGCGCCGCCGGTGCCGCTCTGATATCCGCCGTATCCGCCGGAGCCGCCCGTGACGGTCCCCTGGTTGTCGAGACGACCGGACGACGAAAAATCTATGCCGGTGCCGCCGGTGTAGCCGGTCCCGTACGTGACGTTTGGCGCAGCAGCTGCGCCGATGACACTGCCCTGGTTTAGGATTCTGGCGCTCGCCACGCTGGCGGCGATGTCGATGCCATCAACCCCGGGTTGCGGCAGCATGGAATAGGCCGGCGCGATTACCCCGGACTGTGTAATGGTCAGGCCAGTGCCGTAGCCATCCTGTCCAAGTACAACCGTATGGTTGACGTGGCCGGATACTATGCTGCGCATTGTGCGTTCTCCCTGCATTACTGATAGCGGAGCAATGCGCCTCGCAACAGAAGAATACGGAGTTCGATTAGCCATTGGTCACGTGGTCGTCGGGCTGTGACGTGCCGGCCCATGGTTGGGCGTGTTCGCTGTCGGTGAAGAAGCCGCCGCTGCCATCCGCCCCGCGTTTGGACAGGAGGCGCGTTCTCGGCCCTTGTCGCGTTCGGCCGCCGCTTTCCTCTGATCCGAACAAAGAGCAAGTCCGCATGCAGGCCCGTAGCATCGCAGGTTGGCAACCTCAGCCCCAGCGCAAACCTGGTGGCACCGTCGTGCCGTTGACAAAACGATCGTCTCAGGCGGGCCTTGAGCCTGGCCATCATTTGAGCCTGCCGTTCCACGGCAGCAGCTCGTCTGGCTGTCGCTGTGATGGAGGTTGTCCCTCCGAGGCTGAGTGTGGAGGCTGTGTCTACCACGCCAACACCGATCCTGAAGCCCCGGATGACCATCCATAAGCCCGAACCGCGCTGCTCTTCCGCCCTGGGCAAAGGGCCGTATGCTGTTCGGCACGAACCTGGCGGAGAAGCCGATGTCTACCGTTTACGATTTTGCCGCCAACACGTTGGACGGCAGGCAGGCCAAGCTGGACGTCTTTCGCGGCCAGGTTCTGCTGATCGTCAACACCGCCAGCAAATGTGGTTTCACGCCCCAGTATGAGGGGTTGGAAGCGTTGCAGCGTCGCTATGCCGGCCAGGGCTTCTCGGTGCTGGGCTTTCCCTGCGACCAGTTCGGCCATCAGGAGCCGGGCGATGCCGCCGCGATCGCCAGTTTCTGTTCGACCAAATACGATGTCAGCTTTCCCCTGTTCCGCAAAATCGAGGTCAATGGCAATGGCGCCCACCCGCTATGGACCTGGCTGAAGCAGCAGAAATCCGGCTTCCTCGTCGATGCCATCAAGTGGAACTTCACGAAATTCCTGATCGCGCGCACCGGCGAGGTGCTTGACCGGTTTCCGCCCACGACGAAGCCCGGCAGCATCGGCCCGAAGATCGAAGCGGCGCTGAAGGCGGCCTGATCCGCACGGTCATCCATGACGACCCTGACCGTCGATCTCGACGCGATTGCCGCCAACTGGCGGCTGCTTGCGGCGCAGCATGGCGGCCCCGCGGCAGCGGTGGTCAAAGCCGACGCCTACGGCCTGGGTGCCGCACAGGTCGGTGCCCGGCTGCACCAGGAAGGCGCGCGCCACTTCTTCGTCGCCTACCCCGATGAGGGCTTGGCCCTGCGCCCGCACGTGCCCGGCGCCATGCTGGCCGTGTTGAACGGGCTGTTTACCGAGATGGCCGGGTTGTACGTGGCAGCGAAGCTGTCGCCGGTACTGGGCACGCTTTCCGGCATCGAGACCTGGGCCGCCTATGCACGCCATGTCGGCACGACGCTGCCGGCGCTGATCCACATCGATACAGGAATGAACCGCCTTGGCCTGTCCGGCGAGGACCTGACCTACTTGGCCGACCACCCAAGACTGCTCGGCGGGATCGAGGTGCTGTTCATGATGACCCACCTCACCGATGCCGAACGGCCCGACGATCCGGTCAACGCGCTGCAGGCGGCCCGCTTCCATGCTGCCTGCAACCGGTTGCCGCCTGCACCTCGTAGCATCGCCAACTCGTCCGGCACGTTTCTGGGCGCAGCCTTTCGCTCCGACCTGGCCCGCCCGGGTGCCGCCCTCTACGGCATCAACCCCACCCCGCAGGCAGGGCGCAACCCGATGCGCCCGGTGATGCGGCTGACCGCACCCGTTCTGCAACTCCGCCTGGTCGCACCCGGCGAGCGCGTGGGCTACAACGGCATCTGGACCGCGCGACGCGCGACGCGCGTGGCCACCGTCTCGGCCGGCTATGCGGATGGTTATCACCGCTCGGTGTCCAACATCGCTTTCGCCGCCTTTGACGGCGCACGCCTGCCCCTGATAGGCCGTGTCTCGATGGATCTCGTCACCTACGACGCGACCGATCATCCAGCCGTGGCCGTAGGCAGCGAACTGGAGCTGATCGGCCCCGCAATACCGCCCGACGAGGTAGCCGGCTGGGCGGGCACCAACGGCTACGAGGTGCTAACCTCGCTCAAGCCGCGGCGCGGCCGCATCTACGCGGCGCTCTAGGCACCCTCGCAGAATGAGCCAGCCGTGAACGCCATACTCGGCCTGCCGGGCGGCCTGGGCCGCCTTATTCTCGGCATGCTGGGCGGCGCTGGGCGCGTCGTGATCTTCGGCGCCGCCGGCTTCTCGCATCTGGTGCGACCACCCTTCTACGGCCGCCTGTTTTGGCGGAACTTCATCGACTTCGCCTATTTCAGCCTGCCCGTCGTGGCACTGACAGCCGTGTTCTCCGGCATGGTGATCGCGCTGCAATCCTACACCGGTTTCTCGCGCTACGGCGCCACCAGTGCCATCGCCAACATCGTGCTCATCTCCGTAGTGCGCGAGTTGGCTCCCGTGCTGGCCGGCCTGATGGTGGCCGGCCGCGTGGGTGCCGCGATGGCGGCCGAGTTGGGCACCATGCGGGTGACCGACCAGATCGACGCGTTGCGCACGCTCTCCACCGATCCGATGAAATACCTGGTGGCACCCCGACTGCTGGCCGGCCTGCTCGCATTGCCGTTGCTGGTTCTGGTGGCCGACGTGCTGGGCGTGGCGGGCGGCTTCCTGGTGGCCACGGCCAAGCTTGGCTTCAACCCGCACAGCTACATCGCGAGCTCGCTCAACTTCCTCAACGTCAGCGACGTGGCGCTCAGCCTGGCCAAGGCGGCGGTGTTCGGCGTGATCGTGGCGCTGATGGGCTGCTACCACGGATACAACAGCCGGGGCGGGGCGCAGGGCGTGGGGGCAGCCACCACCTCGGCCGTGGTCTCCGCCAGCATCCTGATCCTGGCGTTCGACTACGTGCTGACCGAATTGTTCTTCTCGCGATGAGCGGAACCGCTCCCAAGATACGCGTGCGCGGGCTGCGCAAGGCGTTTGCCGGCAAGCAGGTGCTGGACGGTATCGACCTCGACGTGCCTACCGGAACGTCGATGGTGGTGATCGGCGGGTCGGGCACCGGCAAGTCGGTGCTGCTGAAATGCATCCTCGGCATCATTGAGCCCGACGAGGGCACCATCGAGATCGACGGGCAGGACCTGGCCCGTCTGGACCACGCGGACCGGGCCGCACGGCGTGCCGAGATCGGCATGCTGTTCCAGAACGGCGCGCTGTTCGACAGCCTGCCGGTTTGGGAGAACGTCGCCTTCAAGCTGCTGGCCGAAGGCACGCCCCGCAATCAGGCCCAAAGCAGGGCCGGCGAGATCCTGGCCCAGGTGGGGTTGGCCGCGAGCGTGGGCGACCTGCAGCCGGCCGAGCTGTCAGGCGGCATGCAGAAGCGCGTGGGGCTGGCGCGCGCCATTGCGGCCCGGCCGGAGATCCTCTTCTTCGATGAGCCTACGACCGGCCTGGACCCCATCATGGGCGCCGTGATCGACGGGTTGATCGTTGATTGCGTACGAACGCTGGGCAGCACCGCCATTGCCATCACCCACGACATGGCCAGCGCCGTGCGCATCGGCGACCAGGCTGCCATGCTGTTCGGCGGTCGCCTGGTGTGGCAGGGAGAGGCGGCGCATCTGCTGGACAGCGGCAACGCGCTGGTGGACCAGTTCACCCATGGAAGGCGCGAGGGGCCGATCCAGATGGAGCTGCGGAAATAGGCGTCAGGTCCCAGCGGCCCGTCGTCAGGCGAGATTTGTGAGGAGTTTTCACGGTGCGGAAATGTTTTGCTGTATGCATGGCTGTTCTCGCGGCCGCCCCCGCACTGGCCCAGCCGCAGCCCGAACAGAGCAGCGCCGCCGATCAGGTTGTGGGCCTGTTCGGCGCCACCTGCCTGCACTTTGCCGGCGACGTGGCTGCCATGCGCGGCTTTCTGGTGCAGCAAGGCGCCCCGCAGATGCCGGCCGCCGCGCGCGATGCCTTTCTCGCCGGCCGCCACGGGCAGGTGTTCGACGTCAGCTACCAGGCCACCAAACTTGCCCTGGTGTCGATCGACGACGGCGGCTGCGAGGCGGTGACCGAGCAGGCCGAACCTAAACAGGTGTTGGCCGTGCTGGGCCAGGCGGCGCAGGAAAACCGCATCACGCTGACCCCGCTGGGCGTCGAGGCCGATCCGAAAGGCCGCCCGGGCGTGCAGCAGACCGCCTACAGCGTCACCTTGGGCGGCAAACCGATGCACGTGCTGGTCTCCACCGCGCCGTCGCCGCCGCAAGCCGTGCTGAGCCTGATACCGCGCTGAACGGCCGTCATGAGTCTCGCCGTTCGCCTGGCCTGCACCGGTTTCGCTCGCTCGCTGCGCTTCTACACCGACGTGCTGGGCTTCACGACGATGCGCTACGCTCCCGAACAGCGCCGCGCCGAGCTGGAGCGCGATGGCGTTTCGATCGAGATCGTCGAGGGCGTGGACGATGGGTTGGCGCCGCTGGACTATCCGTTCGGCCGTGGCGTGCTGCTGGTGCTGTGGACGCAAGACGCCGAAGCCGTGCTGAGCGGCGTGGAAGCCTACGGCGCCCGCCTGCACCGCCCGATGGAGGAGGTATGGCGCGAGGAGGATGGCGAGCGCGTGGGCCACGTGGGCTTCGAGGTGGTGGATCCGGACGGCTACACGTTGCGGTTCTGCCAGGCCTTGCCGCCGGGGGGGCGATAAGCTGACGTTGGCCGAGCCGCTGCGTGCCGCCTAGCGCCAGCCGACGCGGCACGTCGATTGGCTAAACCCGTTGCCCGCTTCGTCTGCCAATCCTGCGGCGCGGTCACCTCCAAATGGGCCGGACGCTGCGAGAGCTGCGGCGAATGGAATACCATCGTCGAGGAGCAGGCAGAGGCGCGCCCTGGTCCCGCCCGCAAGCCAGGCGGCCGTGTCGCCTTCGTGGGCCTGGCGGGACAGGCCGAACCGCCGCCGCGCCTGCTGACCGGCATAGGCGAGCTGGACCGCGTGCTGGGGGGCGGGTTGGTCGCAGCTTCCGCCGTGCTGGTGGGCGGTGACCCGGGCATCGGCAAATCCACCCTGATGCTCCAGGCGGCGGCCGCCCTCAGCCGTGCTGGGCGCCGCGTGCTGTATATCTCGGGCGAAGAAGCCATCGATCAGATACGCCTGCGCGCGCGCCGGCTCGGGCTCGAGGCCGCACCGCTCGAACTGGCGGCAACGATCAGCGTGCGCGACATCGCAGGCGCCCTGGAAAGCGAGCGCGACCTGGCCATGGTGGTGATCGACAGCATCCAGACCATGTGGCTGGACACGGTGGAGAGTGCGCCGGGCACGGTGACGCAGGTGCGCCAGGCCGGCTTCGAGCTGATCCGCCTGGCCAAGCAGCGCGGTTTTTCAGTAATTCTGGTTGGCCACGTGACCAAGGAAGGCACGCTGGCCGGCCCTCGCGTGCTGGAGCACATGGTGGATGCCGTGCTGCACTTCGAGGGCGACCGCGGGCACCAGTTCCGCATCCTGCGCGGCACGAAGAACCGGTTCGGCGCCACCGACGAGATCGGCGTGTTCGAGATGACCGACCGCGGCTTGGCCGAGGTGGCAAACCCGTCCGCCCTGTTCCTGGCAGAACGCCGCGGCAACATCGCCGGCAGTGCGGTGTTCGCGGGATTGGAGGGCACGCGGCCCGTGCTGCTGGAGGTGCAGGCCCTGCTGGCGCCCAACGCGAGCGGATCACCACGCCGCAGCGTGGTAGGCTGGGACGGCGGCCGGCTGTCCATGCTGCTGGCCGTGTTGGAAACGCGCTGCGGCTTGCGCCTGTCCGGCTCGGACGTGTTCCTCAACGTGGCTGGCGGCCTGCGCATCACCGAGCCCGCCGCCGACCTGGCCGTTGCCGCAGCCCTGGCTTCGGCAGCGACGAACACGCCCACCGATGCCAGTACCGTCTATTTTGGCGAGGTAGGCCTGTCGGGCGAGGTGCGCCAAGTGGCCCAGGGCGACGCGCGGCTGAAGGAGGCGCAGAAGCTGGGGTTCGAGCGTGCCGTATTGCCGCGGCGCGTGGCGCGCGGCGGTCGGGCGCCGGTGGCCGACGGGTTGCGCCTGGACGAGATCGGACACCTGGCCGACTTGGTGGAGCAGTTCGGGAACGATCGTCCATGACGGGCCATCGTATCGGAGTCGATTTCGGCGGCACCAAGATCGAGATCGTCGTGCTGGCCCCGGACGGAACCGTGAAACTGCGGCGACGCGTTCCGAACCCCCGCACCTATGCGGCCGCGCTGCAGACGGTGGCTGGCCTGGTGGCTGCCGCCGAGACCGCGACCGGTGAGACCTGCAGCATCGGACTGGGTATTCCCGGTGCGATCGGCCCGGCGACCGGGCTGGTGCGCAACGCCAACTCGGTCTGGCTGAACGGCCAGGCTTTCGACCGCGACATGGCGGCCGTGCTCGGTCGGCCGGTGCGGGTGGAAAATGATGCCAACTGCTTTGCGCTGTCCGAAGCGGCCGACGGCGCGGGCGCCGGCTACGGCGTGGTGTTCGGGGTGATCCTGGGCACCGGCTGCGGCGCCGGCATCGTCTCCGGCGGCCGGTTGCTGCCGGGCCGGCACCGCATTGCCGGGGAATGGGGCCACACGCCGCTGCCCTGGGCGGAGGGTGCGGACTTGCCGCTGCGCCCCTGCTTCTGCGGCAACGCCGGCTGTCTGGAACGCTACATCGCCGGCCCCTCGCTGGCCGCCGAGTGCGACGGTCCCGGTCACGCAGACGCCAGCACCATTCCGGCGCGTGCGGCAGAGGGCGAGCCCCGCGCTGCCGCAGCCCTGGCACGCCACGCCGACCGCGTGGCGCGCGGCTTGGCCGTGGTGGTGAACATCCTGGACCCCGACGTCATCGTCATCGGGGGCGGCCTGTCCGCCATGGCGCACCTGTACGAAGCGGTGCCGGACCTGATGCGGCGACATGTTCTGGCCGATGGCGCCGCCACCCCGATCCTGCCCAACCTGCATGGCGACAGCTCCGGCGTCAGGGGTGCGGCCTGGCTTTGGCCGTGAACGCAGCCAGGTCGCGAGCCACCTCGGCCAGCACCTGATCCCAGTCGCCTGGGCGGGGCTGGCGGTAGAGCCGCAGCGTTGGATACCACGGGCTGTCCTGTCGTCCGGCCAACCAGCGCCAGCACGCATCGTAACGAGACAGCACCCAGACCGGCCGGCCCAGCGCCCCGGCGAGATGTGCCACCGCACTGTCGACCGTGATGACCAGGTCGAGTGCGGCGACCAGTGAGGCGGTGTCCTCGAAATCGACCATCTTCGCCATCGGATCGAACAGCGACAGGCCCGGCGGCGGCGTGTCTGCTCCGGCCGGCCCATGTTGCAGGCTGACGAGGTGAACGCCGGCCACCTTGGCCAGCGGCGCCAAGCCGGCGAGGCCTATGGACCGTCGCAGGTTCATCGCCCGCGCCTGCGGCATGCCCAGACGCGGCGAGCCGGCCCAGACCAGACCGACCGACACGGTGGCGCCGTCCCGGTCGGCAGCCAGACAGTCGCGCCAGCGCCGCAAGCCATTTTCGCTGGGCGTCAAGTAGGGAGCGTTCGCCGGCACCGTTTCCAGACAGGTGTCAAACACATGCGCCAAGCTCAGCATGGGGCAGTGCAGGTCGTGTGCGGGCAACGGCTCGTCATCGGCGGTGATGGCGAGTTGCGGGAAACACCGGCGCAGCAGACGCGCCAACGGCGCCTGCACGCGCAACACGATGCTCACGCCACGTTCGGCGAGCAGCGGCGCGTAGCGGACGAAGTGCAGCGTATCGCCGAACCCGCCCTCATCGTGCAGCAAGATCACCCGGCCGGCCGCAGGCCCGCCGAGCCACTGCGGTGCCGTCATCCCATGCGGCTTCATTCCGGGGCAGCGCCAGCGCCACTCGAACTCAGCAAAACCCTGCGCGTAGTCGCCGGCGCTCAGCAACGCCAACGAGCGATTGTTGCGCACCTCCGGGTCGTGAGGTGCCAGCCTGATCGCCGCATCGTGGGCCGCCAGAGCGCCCTCCATGCGCCACTGATCGGTCAGTGCGACACCAAGGTTGGTCCAGCTCGCCACGTGGCCCGGGTTGGCGTTCAGCGCCGCTACGTAGGCCGGCACAGCCTCGTCTTGCCTATGTTGCCGGTGTAGGGCGGTCGCCAGGTTGGCCAACGCCGCCCAATAGCCTGGCTGGGCTGCCAGCGCGGCCCGGCACGCTGCCTCGGCTGCCTCGTGACACTGCGCCGCGTTCAGCACCCCGCCGAGGTTGCTTAGCGCTTCCGCATCGGCCGGCGCAGCGGCGACGATCTGGCCGAACGTGGCCGCAGCCGCCTCAAACGCGCCGTTGCGATATTCCTGTGCGCCGCGGTCTAGAAGGGCGGAACGGTCCATCCTGGGGCCTTGCTGCTGCCCGGCAGGATAAACCGCCCCGGTTAACGCTCGATGGAGCTACCCAGCGGTGCCGTCCAGCCCGCGCTGGCGCAACAAGGGTGCGGTATCCGGATCGTGGCCGCGGAACGTCC
>CAXUHU010000119.1:0-10353 GCA_964250925.1 uncultured Acetobacteraceae bacterium | reverse complement strand
CCCGGTCACCAGGTCCGCAACTTCGAGGCAATCTGCGGCAAGGTGGAGCAGGAGGGCCACCCCACCCGGCGCTTTGCCGTGGTGCGCAGCGTGGCCGAACAGCCCCATGCCCTGCTACGTGCGGCGCTGCTCAATCAGGGCTGGCGGGAGGGCGAGGCGGTCACCGCGATCAGCGACGGCGACCCCGCGCTGCCGGCCTTGGTGCGCTCGGCTACGGGCGGCCCGATGGAGTTGATCCTGGACTGGTTCCACCTTTCCATGCGCGTGCACCATGTCGAGCAGGTCATGGAAGGCCTGTGTGCCCTGGAACCGCAGCCTTCCGCTCCGCCCGACCAAGCCCAGACCGACGTGGAACGGCTGCGGCATCTGCTCTGGAACGGGCATCACGAGAAGGCGTGCGAGGCTCTGAGCCGGATTGCGGGCTGGGCCAAGGAGGCCAGCGTGCTGAACAACCCCGCCATGGGAGCGGGGGCGGGGCACCTGGTCGCGCGTTGCACGGCGCTGCAGGCCTACATCGAGACCAACAAGGGCGCGTTGATCGACTACGGCCAGCATTACCGTGCTGGCAAGCCGATCTCGACCTCGCGGGCCGAGGGCACCGTCAACCATCTGGTGAGTGCCCGCATGAACAAGCGCCAGCAGATGCGCTGGTCACCCCGCGGCGCCCATCGTGTGCTTCAGGTCAGGGCGGCGGTGCTGGACGGACGGTTTGGCCAGCAAGCAATCCAGCTCGCGGCGTAGCGCCCCAGGTTTTTGACACTCCCCACCGGCATCTCGGGTGCCCTCAGCCACCGTCATGCACCTGCCACCGCCAGGCGAACAGCAGGCTCTCGTACACGCCGTGGCGGGCCGCGACCGACCGGACCCGCGCACCAGGCTTCGCCATCTCCGCAACCAGCCGCAGCTTGTCCTGCACGCTCCAGCGCCGCCGCCGCTCCCGGCCAGTGATGATCTCCACCACGCCATCCATATCCACACCTCACACGCCGACTTAACCAGCGCTTCAAGGTGGCCCGAGGATCACGCCCAGGCGGCCCTAATCGGGTAGATACGACGACCCGCGCCCGAGACGGAGTGCCGGCGCTCTCCTCTGGCGCCGCCACTGGCTCTACGTGCCTAACTTGAGCCAACGCCGTCCGTCCTTCTCGAGCAGCATGTCTGCGCCTTTCGGGCCTTGGCTGCCGGCGGCATAGAATTCCAGCTCGCCTTCGCCTTTCTGCCAGTCGTCGAGGATGCCCTGAACAGCGCGCCAGCTTGCCTCGATGGCATCTGCGCGCTGGAACAGCGTCGCATCACCGATCATGCAGTCGTAGAACAACGTCTCGTAGCCAACACTCGGTTTCTGATGGAAGAAATCCTTGTAGCGCATAGATGTTTCCACACGCCCGAGCTGCATTTCGGGGCCGGGCACCTTGGCGTCAAAACTCGTCTCTACGCCCTGCTCCGGGTCTATCAGCAGCCTGACAACGTTTGGCGTGAGCTGCTCTACCGGAGTATCGCGAAACATCCTGTAGGGGGCGGGCTTATGATAGATGGCTATTTCGGTCTGCCGGCCCGTCAGACGCTTACCGGTGCGTAGGTAGAACGGCACGCCCGCCCAACGCCAGTTCTCGATCATGACCCTGATGGCGACGTAGGTTTCCGTGCTGCTGTCTGCGGCGACGTCGGGTTCCTTGCGGTAGGCGGTGACAGCTTCACCAAACTTTTCGCCGGCCTCGTACTGGCCACACACCGCATCGTCCGCGGTCAGCGGGCGGATAGCAGCAACGAGCTTTGCCTTTTCCGTTCGCACCTCTTCCGCATTGAACGAGTTCGGCGGTTCCATCGCGACCATGCTGAGGATGGTGAAGAGGTGGTTCGGCACCATGTCTCGCAACGCACCTGTCGGCTCGTAGAAAGCCCCGCGTGCTTCAACTCCCACGGTCTCGGCGGCGGTAATTTGCACATGATCAATGTATTCGCGGCGCCACGACGGCTCGAACATCCCGTTGGCAAAGCGTATCGCCATAATACTCTGAATCGTCTCCTTGCCGAGGAAATGATCGATCCGATAGAATTGCCGCTCGTCGGCCTGCTTCAAAATCCGCGCGTTAAGCTCCTGCGCGGACTTCAAGTCGGAGCCGAAAGGTTTTTCTATGACGACTCGGCGGAAAATATCATTCTGCTGTTTTAGCAGGCCCGCCCTGCCTAGACCATCCACGACGGTGCCAAAGAAGCGACCGGAAATTGCCAGGTAGAAGATCGCGTTATCCTGCCCGATCGCCTCGCCGATCTGCCTGAACACATCCTCCTGGCTGAAATCGCCCTGAACGTAGTGCAACCGATCCGCCACCCATCCCCAAGCAGCTTCGTCGAGGGACGGCGTGTAGAACTCCGAATTCTTGTCCTTGGTATAGGAGTGCATCGTGTCTGTAAGAGATTTCTTCCAGCCGGCATCGTCCAGCTTGCCGCGGTCCACGCCGATGACCTTGAAGCCGTCATTCAGCAGCTTACTGCCCGAAAGGTTGTATAATGCCGGCATAAGCAGTCGCTTGGTCAGGTCGCCACCTGCCCCGAAAATGACCAGCGTGCAGGCGGGGGCCTTTTTCGTGCCGGCCGACGCCTGCGGCGTTACGGTCTCGCTCGGCTGAGTCATGTTGCCTCCAACAAGATGTTGAACTTCAGATACGTTACTGGTGCTTGGTGCATCGGCGGCAGCAAGGTGACCGCGCGAGATAGCCGCAATACTGATTCAGGATAATGCCGTGCTGACCAAGACCGCCATCTACTGGGGCAAGACTGCGGTTGACATGCAAGAGGAGTTCTTTCGAGGTGTTCGTGAGGAGTTGGAGCCGATCTGGCAACGCATCCCGCAGGGCGTCGCCATACCCGTCCAGCGCCTGCGCACTTCCGATGCGGACGCACGAGCGGTCCCGAAAATCCTGGAGATAGACTTTCCCGACCAAGTAGCGCTCGAGGCCTGTCCTGCCGACGGCATTCGTAACGAGGCGCACGCTGCCGCTCTTGCGGCGATGAAGCTGCTCAACGGCCGTTTCTACCATCCGGTGACAGAGGCGACCGTCCTGCCGCCCGCGGCAGCTTAAAGCGTCTTGTGCGGACGTCACGGCGATGCCGGCTGACCGTAAAGGTGTGACGACGCAAGAAGGCGGTTGAGCAGCGCGGTGGGCGATCCGGGGAGCCCCACCACCAGGAGCAGGAAGCCGCCGGCGAGGGAGAAGTTCTTCAAGAAATCCCAGAACAGGCCGCGTCCCTTGCTGTCGCTGCCGGCCCAGAAATCCCCCCGCACCCAGAACTGCCTCCAGAGCAGCGCGGTGACCATGCAGTAGACGGCCATGACGAAGCCTGCGAGCCCGTAGGCGGTCCTGGTCAGCATGCAGAACGGCATGCTGATCTCCACGGCGGCGCCGGCCTGCACGAGCAGCACTGCGAGGCCGCGCGGCGCCGGCTGCTGCGCCTGGCTCACCGCGCCGCGGAAATTCAGCATCTTGTCGGCGGCGCTGCAGGGCAGAAACAGGACCACCAGCAGGAACCGCACGGCGAACACCGCCGCGTCTACGGTCAAGCGCCCAGCCTTTCCTTGATATGCGCGGCCACACGCAACGCGTTGGCGATGATGGTGAGCGTCGGATTGACCGCTCCGATCAAGGGGAAAAAGCTAGCATCCGTCACGTAGAAGTTGTCCAGCTCGTGTGCCTTGCAGTCGAGGTCGAGGACCGAGCTCTGCGGGTCAGTGCCGAAACGCGCCGTGCCGGCCTGGTGCGCGGTGCCCCCGATCGGGAAGTCCTTGCCGAGATAAAGCCTGCGCTCGAGAAGCACCGGATGGGCGCCGACCTTGCCGAGATAATGCACGAGCTTCTTTTTCAGCCGCGCGTGCGCCTCCTGGTCTTGCTCGGTCACGTCCAGGACGATGCGGTCTCCCTCGTAGCGGATGCGGTTCTGCGGCAGCGGCAGGTTCTCCGACGACAGCCAGAAATCCATCGAACGCAGCGCCCTCTGCTCGAACGGCATATCGGGAAACCATTCGAGCCAGCCCGGCAGTGCCTCGCCCTTAATCTGCGCCGCGTGCGACGTCGCGCACATCTGGATCAGGCCGAGAGGATAGGGCCAGTCATCCGTTTCGAAATAGAAGTCGCTGATGGCCAGGGTCTTCTGGAATATCGTCGGGTTCGGCTCGCGTATTAGCGCCATCAGCACCGACTGGTTGTGGCGCATGTAGTTCCGGTCGACCTGGCCGGAGCCGTTCGCCAGCCCGGCAGGGTGCGCATCGCTGGCCGAGCGCAGCAGCAGCAACGCCGATGACAGCGCGCCGCAGGCGACGGCGACGATGTCGGCAGCGTAGACCTCCTGCTTGCCACCCCTGGTGACACGCACAGCCGTTACCGTCTTGCCAAAGGCGTCCGCCTCCAGCGGCGTGACATAGGCGTTCGTCAGCAGCTCGACATTGCCGTGAGCTGCCAGGGTAGTATCCACGCATATGGCGTGGGTATCCGCCTTGCCGTTCGGCAGGCAGGGGAACCCGTCGAAGGCGTCGCACCGGATGCAGATGCTCGTCGGCGTGGGCTGCCCGTTGCGTTCGTCGAGCCTGATGCCCAGCGGCAGGTGGTCGGGGCGGAGGCCCTCGGCCAGAAGCGCGTCGTTGAGGGCCTGGATCTTCGGCTCGTGGCTGACCGGCGGAAACGGGTAGGGGCCGCTCGCCGGCGGTTCGAGCGGGTCCTCGCCGTGCTGGCCATGCACGGCGTACAGACGCTCTGCTTCCATGTAGAATGGCTCGAAGACGTCATATTTGACGGGCCAGGCCGGCGAGACGCCATGCTGATGCGTCACCTGCTCGAAATCCCGCTCAGGGAAGCGGAACAGGGCGGCGCCGTAAACCTCGGAGTTGCCCCCGACGTAGTAATGCAGGCCGGTATGGAAGCTGCTGCCGTCAGCACCATACCAGGTCTCCTTCGCCTGATAGACGCCATCCACGAAGACCGTCTTGCTGTCCCATTTCGCCTGCGAGCGGGGCATGTAGTCGCCGCGCTCGATGAGCAGGATGCGCTTGCCGGTCGGAGCGAGGCGATGCGCGAGCCATGCGCCGCCAGGGCCGCTGCCGATCACGATGACATCGTAGCGATCGCGCATTCAGGATCCTCCCGGACAGACGTTCGTGTCAACGTAGCATTTCCATAATCTTGTCCATCGGGAGCATGGCGTGACTCAGGTTCGACATGATCTACAGCGAGCCGCCGACGATGAGCACGCCGAACGCCAGCGCCATGATGTTGTTGACCTTGTCCGCGCTCGTCGTGGTTTGCAGGAGAAACACCAGGTGCACCTGATCTGCGCGACCGCGAGTACGGAGAGGGTCACCGGGCTGCTCGGTTGCCACACCAGGGTGGTTCCGGCGATAAAAAACGAGACGATCGTGAGCAGCGTCGCCAGGCCTAGCGCGACGAGGTAGCCGCGGATGCGCCCAGTTCGGCAGGTATACGGCCCGCTTGTTCGACGCTCTAAACCGCCACGTGAACCCGAGCGTCGCCACGACCGTCGGCACTACGATCGCAAGCATGATGATCACCGAGTCGATGAGGATCGTCTTCTCCGACGCACCGACGAGACTCTTAAGATCGAGTACGTCCAGTTGGCAGGCGGACACCAGCGTGGGCACCTATGCAACAACCGCGACGCTTCGGCCACATCCGCGCCGCATCATGCGGTGCCGTGCCGAGCCTGAGCCAAGCCGATCCCGTCCAGCGTAAGCGCCGCACCGATCAGGGCGAGGTGGGAGTACGCCTGGGGAAAATTTCCGACCAGACGCCTGGCTGTCGGGTCGTATTCCTCAGAGAGCAGACCGAGGTCGTTGGCGAGCGAGAGCAGGCGCGTGAACAGTTCGTGCGCCTCGTCGTGGCGACCCTGCAACTGGTACACGCTCGCAAGCCAAAACGAACAGGGCAGAAAAGCGCCCTCGCCGGGCGGCAGTCCGTCGGAGCCTTTGTCGGTCCGGTATCGCAGGACGAAACCGTCCACCAGCAAATCCTCCTCAATGGCTTTGACGGTTCCGGCCATGCGCGGATCTTCGATGGGCAGAAAGCCGACTTGCGGTAGCAGCAGCAGGCTCGCATCCAGGGCGGGGCTGCCGAAGCTCTGCGTGAAACTGTTGCGCTTGCTGTCGAAGCCTTCCTCGCAAATTGTCGCATGCATCCTGTCGCGCAGGCTGCGCCACCGCTCTAACGGCGCCTCCAACCCGTACTCCTCGGCATCGCGCGTGGCACTGTCTATCGCAGACCACGCCATCACCTTCGAATGGGTAAAATGCCGCCGTTCGCCGCGTACCTCCCATATGCCGTCGTCGGGCTGGTTCCAGACCTTCTCGAGATGCGCGATGTAGAGCAGCTGCATCGCCCAGGAATTATGCTCCTGTTTCAGGCCATGACGGCGAGCCAAGTGCATTGCACCTATGACTTCCCCGTAAACATCGAGCTGCAATTGCCCGGCCGCGGCATTGCCGATTCTCACGGGAGATGCACCCTGATACCCGCGTAACCACGGGGGAGACCACTCGGTAAGCGTACGTTCGCCGGCAATGCCATACATAATCTGCACCTCGTCGGGGTTGCCGGCGACTGCACGACGAAGCCAGTCGCGCCAAGCAGATGCTTCCTCGACATAGCCTCCCGACAACAATGCGATGAGAGTCAATGTCGCGTCGCGCAACCAGCAGTAGCGATAATCCCAGTTTCGCCTACCTCTGAGTTGTTCTGGTAGCGATGTCGTAGGAGCAGCAACGATTGCTCCCGTCGGGGCAAACGACAGCGCTTTCAACGTGAGCAACGATCGCAGCACGACACTCCGCCACGCCCCACGATATTCGCACTTTCCAGACCACTCGCTCCAGAATGCCTCGGTCTGAGCAAGCGTGTTGGCAACGTTGATTGCGGGCGGACGGGGCAAATGCGATCGTTCCCACGAAAGGGCGAAGTCGATGCACTCGCCCTCCGTGACGGTGAATGAGGCACGCGTAGTGTTATCTTGCCCCAGAAGAGGAATAGTCGAGCGCAGTACGACGAGGCTTGGGCCGGCAACAGCTTCTAAGCCGGCATCGTCTTCGAGACGAGTGATCCAGGGAGTGCTTGATCCGTACTCGAAGCGCAGCCTTATATCCATCTGCATCGGCACACAACCGCGCCTGGCTTCGACCCGTCGAATAAGGCAGAACGTTTCTGGGCCGGTCGGCATGTAGTCGATGACTGCGATCACGCCCTGCTCCGTTTCGAACAGCGTCTCCAGGATCATCGTATCGCCGCGGTAGCGTCGTTTTATCGATTTGAGTGGAGACGCAGGAGCAAGAAGCCAGCGGCCGTTCTCAGGGTTGCCAAGCAGAGCAGCAAAACACGCAGGGCTGTCGAAGTTCGGCCAGCAGAGCCAGTCGATCGATCCGTCACGACCGACCAGCGCAGCGCTGATGCAATTACCAATCAAAGCGTAATCCTCGATAGGCAGTGGCTCGTCTCGCGCTAAAGGTCCATCGGCTGGTGTCTCGTTCTTCATCGTGAGCCTACATACCTTCATAACCATTGAAAATTGACACGCGCAACGCCCACAACAGAGAGCTAACATAGGTGAGTCACCGCATCCTCCAAGTCGACGATGACTCCCACTGCAATGACTGCCGCTTTGTCGAAACCTTGGCCGTCTAGGGTCAAAGCCCATTAAACCCTTGGACGACCTTCCGATTCGGGGAAACTGGCATGCGGTCGAATTTGTAGTGGCTTTCTGAAGAGCAATGGACGCGAACTCAGCCTCTTTTGCCGACCGATGTTCGAGGCAGGAAACGAGTTGACAACCGCCGGGTGATAAGCGGCTTTGCACACGTGCTGAAGTTCGGCTGTTGATGGTGCGATCTGCCGCCCAAGTATGGGCCGCACATCACGATGCATAACCGCTTCGTTCAATAGGCGCGGCGAGGTGTCTGGAAAATTTGTTTCAAGCGCTGGAGGCACGTTGGCGCTCAGAGCACACACAGATGACCGACTCCACCCGTGTGAAAGGCCACCGCTCGGTCTCGGACAGAAAAGGCGGGAGCAAAATCGGCCCTTTGGTCGTTTGCGCAGCGGACGAACCACGAAAATCCACGCAATCGGCGATGCTAAAGGTCGTCTTCTGACCATCATGCTAATCTGCGGAGAGGCGCAAGACTGTCTCGCCGGCACCAAGTCGATCCTGCAAACCAAAACTGACAAGACGCTGCCCAGCGATAAAACCCACGACAGCGCCAACTTGCGGGCATCGTTGAAGGAGCGCGGGACGCAGGCGATCCCCCCAAACGAGTGCAGTCGAAAGCACAAGTTCAGGTTCAGCGAATCTTAGTCGAGGAGTCGAAGGGTCAGTCATGTCAGTCCTCGTCAGAATGGTCCCGTCAGAGAAATTCATCTAACCGTCGGTCCGGCTCGCGGTCTTTCGCCAGATTGCCCGATGTTAAGTGTGGTTATCGCGAAGGGGGTAAGGCGAAGCTGCTTGATGCCGGCTACCGGCGTGATCGTGGATGCGCAAGCTTGACGGCAGGCGAATGCACGTCGGCGACACCGGACGTGTCACATCAACATTTCCTGCCTATCTCGGGGCAAGATAACTCGAATCACACGCCGCCTTCCTGTCGGGACGGCAGTGTCAACTTTTCGCGGTGAGGTCGCATTAGGGCGCGGTAGGAGTGGCATACTTGCAGCTATGCCGCAGCGGCGACGCCGGTGACCTCGGCCCACACCTGATGGGCCTTGGTCCAGGCAGCTCGTTGCCGGGTGGCAGGCACTCGACGGCGGCGGCGGAGGTGGAAACGGGTGTCGATCCCGTCGTGAGCGGACATAGAGCGCCGCGCCTGGCCGGCTGACTTGAAGCGCTTCATTTGTCGTTCTCGACGTCGTGTCGGCTGGTGCGATTTCTCCGTCCTGTTGTTCAGCCCCTTGTGCTTCCGATGCTCGACCGGCGGCTAGGTATGAACGATCTTGCCCGCAGCGAGAACCTGTCCTTACCGGGTAAGCAGCACCTTGTTGCCCAAGCCCCCGCTGTCAGGGCCGGTCCGGGCCTGCCCAGCCGGCCGTACGTGGTCGTCATCACCGGCGCGTCGTCCGGCATCGGGCGCTGCACGGCCGCGCTGTTCAGCCGCAAGGGATGGCAGGTGGGCCTGGTCGCCCGCGGTGGGCCGGGCCTGGACGCGCTCCGCCACGAGCTGGCCGCGGCCGGCGGACGCACCCTTGGGGTAATCGCCGACGTCCAGGACGGCGCCGCCCTGGTCGAGGCCACGCTCGGGCCGGTCGACGTGTGGGTCAACTGTGCCGGGAACGGCGTTTACGGCCGCTTCATGGACGTGCCGGAGTGCGAGTTCCGTGCGGTGACCAACGTCACCTACCTCGGTGCGGTGAACGGCACCCGGGTCGCCCTACGCCGAATGCGGCTGCGCGACGCCGGCACGATCGTGAACGTCTGCTCGGCCATCGCCTTCCACGGCAGGCCGCTGCTCTCGTCCTACTCCGGGGTCAGGGACGCCCTGCGCGGCTTCACCAGGGCGTTGCACTGCGAGCTGCGGCAGAAGGGCAGCCGCGTCCAGGTGACCACGATCTATCCACCAGCCGTCAACATGCCGTTCTTCAGCCGTGCCGCGTCGCACCTGACGAAGCCGCCGCGGCCGATGTGGCCGGTCTATCAGCCGGAGGTCGTGACCAGCAGCATCCACCTTACGGCCACGTCGCGCCGGGGGGAGATGCAGGTCGGCGGCGTCACCCTGCTGTTCGCGCTGGGCAGCAGGCTCGTGCCATGGCTGATGGGCAAGGCAATCCTGCAGCTCGGCCCCGGCGGGCAGATGACCGACTGCCTGGAGGCGGCGCGCCTGCGGGCACCGACGCTGTTCGCGCCCTCGCCGAACCCCTCCGGCATACGGGGATCCTTCGACGCCGGGGCACGCGCGTTCGGCGTGTGGATGTGGGCGAACCGGCACCGGGCGGCCCTCGCCGGCGGCCTGGGGCTGCTCGCCGCGGGCGTCCTGGCGCTACGGCGATGGCGCAGGCGCCATTAGCCCCGTCCACCAGGCGTTCGGTGCCCCGCCATACCTGCCCAACCAGCACCGGGTCCCGCGCCAGCCAGTTTGGATGCCATCACGGCCAAAGACGTCCAGAGCTACTTCAGCCACTCAGGATACCAAGGTGCCGGACCTAAACGAAAACCGCACTAGGGGCTGTCAAGTCGCGGAACATTGTTGGCGTGCCCCCCTTGATCGACGACATCGGGCTTGGCGCCTTGATCGGCGACAAGGGCTTCGACGCCGACGCCTTGCGGACCGAACTTGACCAGCGCAGAGCGGTCGCGGTGAACGCGCCTAAG
>CAXUHU010000118.1:0-10449 GCA_964250925.1 uncultured Acetobacteraceae bacterium | reverse complement strand
GACTGCTAGCAGAGTACTGCGCCCTGCAACAGGAGGAATACGACATTCGATCAGCCGTCGCGCCAACGATGGTCGGCCTGCATTGATTGCCCAACCTGGTCAAGATACTGCCGTCTTTCGATTCAATATAACGATGATCGGAATACGCTCAATGTGCCGGCAAGCCTTACATCCGAGTGGTCCGCTCCGAACGATGGTCGCCGCGGAGTAGCCTGGTAGCACCGGCGAATTCGATTGTGCGGACGTCGAGAGTTTTCACAAAGCTTGTTGTCGACGTAGACAATCCGCTTGCCGCGCTTCACCTGCGCCCTCAAGTGGAGTCCCCCCACGCTTGCTCATCGTCTCGTTCAAGAATTGATCGTTTTCACGTGACACGACACATTCTCCTTCCATCAATCCGCCATGTCCGGTCGGCTGGGTTGCGGGCGCGGCATGCCGATCAGCCACTGCCTCCGCAGGGCCGATACCGTTGCATGATCGACACTGTTGCGACAACGCGCTGCGCACCGAGTTGGACCGTCGAGGACTCGCCCCTATGTTTCGTCGGCGTGAACGTCCACGCGACAGGAGCCGGATTATCATTGAACACGTAGCAACGGCATCGCGCGGGCACGTCTGCGGCCGTTCCCAGGCCAGCGGTCGACCTGATGAGCGTTGAGCCCGCCGAGGCGGGGCTGCATCCGAACCTGGAGAGCGGCGGCATCCTCGGCAGCGCGATGCATCGGCACGATTGGTCGGCCACGCCGCTCGGGCCGTTCAGCCTATGGCCGTTGCCGTTGCGCACGCTGGTGGGGGTCATGCTCGCCGCGCACCAGCCGATGTTCATCGCCTGGGGACCCGAGCGCATCCTGCTCTACAACGACGCCTACATCCCGGTGCTGGGCGGCAAGCATCCCGCCGCACTCGGACGACCGTTCTTCGACGTCTGGGCCGAGGTCCGCGAGGATCTCGTGCCGCTGTTCGACCGGGTCTTTCGCGGCGAACCGGTCCACATGGACGACATCGCGCTCGTCCTCAACCGGCACGGCACGCCGGAGGAGGCGCATTTCGCTTTCAGCTACACGCCGGTGCGGGGCGAGGATGGCAGCGTCGCCGGACTATTTTGTCTATGCAACGAAACGACAATCGCCGTACTGGCCGAGCGCCGCGGCGCGTTCCGGCTGGCCTTGGAAGAACGCCTGCGCAACCTGGCCGAGCCACGCGCCGTGATGGCGCAAGCGGCCGAGATGCTGGGCCGGCGCCTCGGCGTGGCGCGCGTGGGCTACGCCGAGGTGACGGCGGACAACGCGCACATCGACATCGCCGGCGAGTGGGACGGCACGACGCATGTGGCGGTCAGGGGCCGCTACCGCATCGCCGATTTCGGCCCCGAGCTCGATGCGGACTACCGCGCAGGCCGAACGGTCGCGATCGGGGACACGCGCGTGGACGCGAGGAGCGCCGGGCAGGGTACAGGGCGCCGCTAAGACTCTTGCTTGTTCGAACTCGCTTTGCCGATAGCCACGCGCGAGGATCAAAGTTTTTTGGTTCTTTTCTTCAGAGAACCGCTGTCTACCAAACACTCGACGTCAGAACCGCGAACGGTATGGCGAAAACTAACCCCAGCGTGAACGGCAGCGCCACGATGGTGGCCAGCGCCGACGTTGCCGCAAACAGCGCCAGGATGACCAGCCCCGCCAACGTGTGCGGCCAGAACAGGCGGGCCGCCGTGCTCCACGACACCGTGTGCTCGTCGCGGTTCTGGCCCGACCAGCCGGCGCGCGGGCCCATGGCCAGGCACAGCACCGCCCAGCTTTTCTGCAGCGCGATGATCGGGTCAAGCAGCGCCGTGTAGGCGAGTTCCGCCAACACGTCGCGTAGGAAGCGGGGTGTAGCGGGGCCGGTGCGCTCGGGCAACAGCAGCGCCTCGGCATAGCCCAGCAGCTTTGGTCCGTGCAGCGTAAGCCAGCCCGCCACGAGCAGGCCGGCCAGGGGGGCACGCGGCACCGCGCCCGCATCGCCCAACGCACCGTTCACGGCGGCCAGCGGCAGCATGGCGAACCAGAACGGCGTCAGAACGTAATGCAGGATCGCCTGCAGCATCTGGAACCGCCCGAGAGGCCCGAGGTCGGGCCGGCCCAGCAGGTAGCGATACTGCATGTTGCCCGCCGCCCAGCGCACGTCGCGGCCGAGATACTCGGGCAGCGTGGGCGGATGCGACTCGCTGGAGCCCTCGTCGCTGGCCAGCACACGAATCTTCCAGCCCGCAGCCTGCAGGCGCGCGGCCTCCACGTGGTCGTGCGACAGGATCAGCGCGCCACCCGGCAGCGGATCAAGCCGGCAATGCGCACGGAACGGAGCTACGCGCACGATCGCGTTGTGGCCCCAGTAGGGTCCCTGGTCGGCCTGCCACCAGGCTTGGCCGGTGGCCCAGACGCGCAAGCCGTGCCGGTGGCCGAAGCCGAACAGGCGCGGGAACAGCGTGCGCGCCGGCTGGCCGTGGAAGGTGGCCTGCAAGATGGCGAGAAGCGGGTCGGCCTGCATCACGCGCACCATGCGGGCGATGGCGGGCAGCGACATGGCGGAGTCGGCATCGAGGCACAGCATCAGCTCGAACCGGTCCGCATGCTCGTCCAGGAACGACATCACGTTGCCCGCCTTGTAACCGGTATTGACGACGCGGCGGCGATACAGGATTTGCGGCCCGTAGCCGGCGCGCAGCGCAGCCGTGGCCTGCGCTTCGTGTTGCGCGATCGCTTCCGTTGCCGTGTCGGACAGCACGCACAGCGTGAACCGGTCGCTCAGCCCGGCCGCATCCAGCGCGGCTGCGATCTCGGCCAGCTTGGCGAACACCGGCGCTACTGCCTCGTCGCGCACGCAGACGGCAATGGCGGTGTGCAGGCCGATCGGCTGGCTGGGCGACACCAGACCGAGCTGCGGCAACACGCAGGCAACCGGGTCGCGCGCCAGCATGCGGATGGCGAAACCGATCAGTCCCGTGGCGGCGGACAACCCCAGCCATGGCGCGTTGACGGCGAGACAGCCCAGCAGGAGCAGCTTCGTGACCGTCCAGCCGCCTGGCGCAAGCACCGCCACGCCGAGCGCCGCCAGCGCGCCTGTGACGGCCAGAACCAGGGCCAGAAGGACCGCCCGC
Organism: uncultured Acetobacteraceae bacterium; assembly: GCA_964250925.1. Classification (GTDB taxonomy): domain Bacteria; phylum Pseudomonadota; class Alphaproteobacteria; order Acetobacterales; family Acetobacteraceae; genus BOG-908. The sequence continues at coordinate 7,316 of CAXUHU010000118.1, read as the reverse complement.
CTCAGCCGGACGGGCTCGCGCGTCAGGGTGGCCGCTACCATTCGTCCTTGTGCGCAGCAGTCAGTTCTGGCGCACCGCGCTCCGTCCGCTCGTGCAGCCGGCGCTGTGCCGAAAATGGTCCGCACTCGCGATAGAGAGGGTAGAGTGGGTCGGTGAGCCGGCGGGCGCGTTCGGCATCGAACCAGGCAGGGCCGCCGGCGCGCGCCTCGTCCTCGGCGCGCAGCCGCACGTGCAAGGCGCCGGCGCGGGGGGCGTCCAAAATCAGGCGGTCACCACGGGCGCGCAGCCGGGCTACACCGCGCCAGCCGATGCGACCGTAGCTCATCGTCTCGGTTTCCAGCCCCGGCACGATGGCGCGCACAATGCGGACGGCGCCACCGGCCGGCGAGCAATCCACGGCGACGATCCCCAGTTCCTCGCTTGCCAATCGGTCCGTCAGCAGCGCCAGCCGGTCCTGGGCACTGGCCACCGCGCCGGGTGGCACGCTCGGCAATGTTGCGAACCCGACGTGCCGCCGCTGGCCGAACACCGTGGCCGACAGCAGGCCGCGCAATTCGCCAGGCGGTAAGGCCAACCAGTCTGCCATGGCATTCAGCGCCCGGTCCTCCTCCGCCTTGAAGCCGGCCCCGTGCTGGGCCACGAAATTCGGCGGCAACACGGCGCGCGCGCGCTCCAGCGGACCGTGCGTGGCCGCCTTGCGCGACCGCGATCCGATGAACTCCAACAATGCCTTGCGCAACGCCCGCGCGCTGTCGGGGTGCGACGCCTCGCCGCAGGCGCTGATCTGCAGGGCGAAGTCGGGGCAACCGGTATCGTCGCCAACCACGTAAAGATTGGCCAAACCCATATCCGTGGCGGCCAGCTTGAACAGCGGTCGGATGCCCAGCGCGTGCAGGTGCGCCAGAAGCGCGTCGATCTCGGGCAGCAATCCCGGCATCAGGTCGATGACCACGCCCTGGTCCAGCGCGCGGAACGAGACGACGTTGCCGTCGCGCTGCAAAAGCTCCATGACCGCATGGCCTACCGCGTGGGGCAGGTCCAGCCCGGCGCCCAGGCCGTTGGTGATCGGCGTGATCAGCCGTGGCGGTTCGCCCAGCTGGTAGGCGTGTGCCGCCACCCACTCGGCTGGCACCAGCACCGCCTCGCCAGACGGCCAGCGGCGGCCCGTCACCCAGGACAGCGGCTGCTCCGGCGTGTAGCCGGAACCGGCCGCCAGGCAGAGCGTCAGCGGGTCGAGCGCGGCGTCCTCGCCATGGGCGCGCACCAAAGCGGCGTGGCTGGCGACTTGGCGCGAGGCGGTGGCCAGCCAGGCGCCGGCGTGCACCTCCTCGCACAACTCGCCCAGCGCCCCCACCTGCGCCTCGATCTCGGTCGTGCCGTAACCATAGCCGGCCGTAACCTGCCCGCGTTCGCCAATCAGGGCCGCCTGGACGACGGGTATGCCTATCCTGTCCAGGCCGTCGATGCGGGACAGGACCACGTCAAAGCGGGATGGCAGGCTGTCGCGAAAGGCCTGTGCCACATGGCACAGCACAGGATCGTCCAGGCCCGCGTTCGGCATCTCTGTGGCATTCTCCCAGGTCGCGACGAGGCGGCAGCCCAGAGCGCACCGGACTCACTTAAGGGGTGAGGCCGTTTTTTCAAAGAACGGCTCGTGTCGGCGCGGCGTCCGGAGTATCGGGCGTGCCATGCCGCCTTCGCCGACGCACGACCCCAGCGACGACGTCGCCGCCCGCCGGGCGAAGCTGGCTCACGCCCCCGATGACTGGCAGGAGGCGCTAGCCTTCAAGGCGCACCTGGCCGGGACCGGACGCTACGCGGAGGCGGACACGGTGTTCCAGGCGGCGCGCCGACGCTTCCCCGATGCTGTCTGGGCGGCCCACATGGCAGCGCTCTACGCCTTCCCTCAGGACGAGCTGCCCGCCTTGATTGATCGCGCGCAAACCCTGGCCGGCGCCGCACCCGGCGACCCTGCACTATGGCGCCTGCTGGGTGCGATGCGCATGCAGGCGCGCGACTATGTGGGCGCTGCCCAGGCTTATGCGCGTCACCAGGCCTCGGCCGACCCAGCCCGAGACGCGCGGCGCATGGCGGCCTTGGTGCCGATCGTGGGCGCAGCCCCGGCGCACGGCCCGGCCCCGACGATTGCGGCAATCAACCTGGACCGTAACCCCGGCCGTTGGGCCGCGCTCGTGGTGCAGTTCGGCGCCTGCCGCGCCCCCCTGTTTCGCGTGGCCGGGATAGAGGCGAGCCGCCTGCCGGCTTCCGCCATCGCCCGGCTCGGCGGCGATCCGGCGAGGCCAGGGACGCTCGGCTGCTTTCTGGGCCACGCCGCAGCCTGGGCGGCGATGCTGGAACGCGGGCTCGCCCACTGCCTGGTCGTCGAGGACGACGTGATCCCGCTGTTCGACCTGCCCGAGCGATGGGGCGTGTTCGGCCTGCCGGAACAGTTCGACCTCTGCTTCGTCAACGATCGCTTGGCCCCGCCCGGCACCGGCGGGTTCGCGGCCTTGGAGCTTGCCCGGGCGATGCAGGCATTTCCGCCCGCCGGCAACGCGCCTGGGGCAGACGGTTACCTGCTCAGCGCCGCGGGCGCTCGCAAACTGCTGGATTGGGTGCAGACAGACGGTTTCGGCGCCGACGTGGACTGGCGCCTGATGGGCTACAGCCTGACGGCCGCGCAATGCGCCGCCCTGCCGGAGAGCTATGCCCGCCACGCCTTGGCCGAGCTGCCAACGCCTGGCCGGGCCGCGCGGCTGGACGCCTATGCGCTGACGCCAGCGCTGATCCGCACCGTGCCGCTGGCCAGCGACCGCGAGAACGAGAACCGCGGCGGCGCCTGACTTCTCAACCGTTCCGCCGGGCCATACAAACGTCCCGGCTCTATCGAGGATCAAAGACATGCCCGCGTTGCAGAACAAGGTCGCCGTCATCACCGGAGGCTGCTCCGGCATTGGGCTGGCCACGGTGGAGCTGTTCGCAGCCGAGGGCGCGCGCATCGTGGTGGCCGACATAGCGGATGCGCGTGGCGCCGCGCTGGCGGAGCGGCTGGGCGACAGCGTGCACTACCAGCATTGCGACGTGACCGACGAGGCGCAGATCGCGGCAACCATGCAGGCGGCGGTGGACCGGTTCGGAGCGCTGAACATCGTTTTCAACAACGCCGGCGCCGGCGGCGCGCGTGAGACGATCGAGGAGATGACCGGCGCATTATGGGACCGCACCCAGGCGCTGCTGCTGCGATCGGTGGCGCTCGGCATGCGCTACGCCGTGCCACACATGAAGGCGCGCGGCGGGGCTATCGTGAATACCGCGTCGATCGCCGCGCTGGAGGCCGGTGCGGCGCCGATTGCCTATTCGGCGGCCAAGGCTGGCGTGCTGCACCTAAGCCACGTGGCCGCCGCCGAGTTGTCGCGCTACGGCATCCGAGTGAACGCGATCTGCCCCGGCTTCATCCTGACGGAAATCTTCACCAGCGCCTTCGAGCTGACAGACAACGCCGCGGCACAGGTGAACGCGGGCCTGCACGCCGTCTCGCCGATGGCTCAGCCGCTCGCCATCCCCGGCACGCCGGACCATATCGCGCGGGCGTGCCTGTATCTTGCGTCCGACGCCTCGGCGTTCGTGACGGGCACGCATCTGGTCGTCGATGGCGGGATCACGGTCGGCCCGCGGAGTTCGTGGGATCCGAACATGCCCTCGCCGATCTTCGACCTGCTGCAGAAAGCCTCGGAGGCCACGGCTACCGCGTAACGGCCCCGGTATGCACCGTCGCCCGAGAGGCGGCGGCAAGCCGCCGAACACCTGATTTTACGATCGGTGCAGCGCTCGCCGTGCCGCAACGGCCGCGTTCATCCGGTTTGCGGTCGCCGGGTCGCGCCACAGAATGATCACCGTCGCGAACAGGCCACCGTGCAGCAGAACGGCACCAGCCTGTACGTGGGCCATGCTCCAGATCAGCCCCGGGCTGGCGGCCATCGCCGCACAGCCGGCGGCGTACGCCCCTAGCCGCGGCCACGTCACGGGCACGGCCAAGCGCCACAGCACGGCACCAGTGGCAGCACCGGCGAACAGCGTTTTCAGCAAGGCCATCGCCCGCAACAGATATGTCAGTTCGGAACCGGCGCTGGCACCCGTTGCACTGGCCGCCTGCGTGCTAGTCGCGGCAAAACCCGCTACAGCAGCCGCGGCAACCAGGCCCACGATCACCGCTCGGGCGACATTTGGCAGCGGCAAAGCCGCGAGGCGAGCGCTTGGTACGGACCCCGCACTGGCCGAGGACGACACGGCGCTCGACACCTGCATCTACCTATCCTTCCCACGAACTTCTCTGCCAATTCATACAAGATCCGAGGCTTTCAAGGTCGGGCTGGACCGGCCGACCGATGCCGCCAACGGCGCCACGCCACAACGGACCAGATTGCCTCGACCAAGCCGAACGGCCATGCCCCTTGGAGGAAGCCGTACAGGGAGCCTGCCGCGCAGGACGCAGCGAAGCCCAGGACGAACCAGCGGCTGCGGCTTTCGAAGGCGTAGCACAGCAGCATAGCCGATACGGCAAACAGGCCGTACAGCGTCAGCCAGTCCATCAGCGAACGATTATCTGGCGACGCTCCATCGCTGTTACGCGCGCGCCAGGCTGGTCCAAAGCGGCACGGTCAGCACCAGGGCGCAGGCGTTCCAGGCGAGCGACTGGCCGTTTAGCGCGCCTTCCTGGACCGCGCTGGCGACGGCGCCGATGGTGAGGGCACCGGCCAGCAGCGCCTCCTCCCTGCGGCCGGTGTTGGTGGGCAGGTCGCGCTGGGCAAACCGCGCCGCCACGACCACCAGCGGGACGGCGTAGGAAGCGACCGGGAACTCGCGGTAGCGCGGGTCGAACACCAGCAGGATCTGATCGACCGCCGCGGCCCAGATGAACACGAACAACAGGTCTTCGAACAGCCCGGGCCAAGCGGGGCGGCGGAGGCGCAACAGGTTAATGACCCGTGCGGTCGCCTGCCCACCGGTGCGATACGACGCAGGTCGCACCGCACCCGAGAAGCGCAGCATCATCAGCGCGGCGAGCAGCGCCTGCCCCGTCAGGTCGACGACTGCAGCCAGGCGAACATGGGCATCGTACAGCACCGGCGCCGAAGCCGCCTGCGCCACGCCGAGCGCCGCGCCAAGCGTCATGGCCAGGAGGACCGCCTGCCGCGGCTGGGCGGCGCCGCTAGCCAGCCCGATCGTGGCAAGGATCGCGCCACAGGCGATGGAGAACGCGGCGTGCAGCGGCCAGTAAAGGTCTTCGCGCAACGGTCCGGACGGCGCGATCTTGACATCCCGCTTGTCCGTGAACAGGCCCCAGTTGGCGCCCATAACGCCTTCGTTCTGGTATTTCCAATCCTGGTCGAACGCTTCGATGAAGTTGTAATCGAAGTGCTTGGCTGCCGCCAAAGCCATGAACTCGCGCAGGAAGCGCGCCTGGTTGATCCGGCTGGGCAGCGCGTCGCGCCGCTCGCGACCGCGGCTGGGCCAGCCTGTCTCGCCGATCGAGACCCGCTTGCCGGGAAACAGCGCGGCAAAATGGTCATACACCGTGCCTACCACGGCGACCGCGCGGCCGATCCCCGTGGGCACGTCCTCCCAGTAGGGCAGCAGGTGGATCATCACCACGTCGACATGCGAGGCCACTTCGGGGAACTGGTCCCAGAAGTCGGACACATCGGCGTAAGCCACGGGCTGGTGCACGGCGGCGCGCACGTGGCCGATGTCGGCGATCAACTCGGCCGGCGGCAGGTCTCGGCGCAACAGCACCTCGTTGCCCACAACCACGCGCTCGATCGTATCGGGATATCGGTGCGCCAGGTCGATCGCGCGCGCCATTTCAAGCGCGTTCTTCGCCCGGTTGCCCCCTAACCAGATACCCTGCCACACCCGCAAACCGTGCTTCTGCGCAATGGCAGGTATATCATAGGGCCCTTCGATGGCGGCGTAGGTGCGGATCGCGCGCGTGATCGGCGCCAGCAGCGCCAGGTCCTGGTCCACCTCGGCCGCGGTCGGAAACCGGTCGGTCAAGGGCGACTCGCCGGCCCGATAGCCCTCGTAGGACAGGCTGTCGAATTGCTGCGCCGGCCTGCCTGCCTCGGGGTTCTGCACACGGTTGGGCAACCACCAGAGGGCAACCACTATTCCGGACAGCAGAAAGAAAAGCGTGACCACGTTGCGTTGCATGCGCATGGGGTAGCGTATGGGCGAACACGCTGAAAGGCGGCGGGTGATGGCGGTGGATGGGCTGAGCGATGCTCAGATACGGACGGTGCTGGAGCAGACGCGGCGCGTGGCGGTGGTTGGCGCCAGCGACAAGCCAAGCCGTCCCTCCTTCGGCGTGATGGCCGCCCTTCTCGCTCACGGCTACGCGGTGGTGCCGATTAACCCTGTGCTGGACGGCCGCATGATCCACGGCCAGCGCGTCAGGAGCTCGCTGGAGCAGGCGGCACCGCTGGACATGGTCGATGTGTTCCGCCGTTCCGACAGCGCAGGAGCGGTGGTCGACGACGCCGTCCGGCTCGGCGCCCGCGTGGTCTGGCTGCAGTTGGGCGTGATCGACGAGCAGGCCGCCCGGCGCGGCCGCCAAGCCGGCCTGACGATCGTGATGGACCGTTGCCCGAAGATCGAGTTCGCCCGGCTGGGGATTGGTTAAAGTCACGACAAGCGTTACCTGACCGTCAACCTTGTGCCACCTCGAACGCTGATTGCTCACCTGCCTCCCACCTCACGCCAGGAGCGCCTTCATGACACCCCAGGAACGCGACATCATCAGCCGCTTCATCGCGCGCGTCGGCGGCGCCCAGCAGGCCGGCACGCCAGGCACCCAGGTAGCCCTGCCGGCCATCGATCCCGAAGCCGACCGCTTCATCGGCGACCAGTTCAATGCCAACCCGCAGGCGCGCTACCGCATTACCCAGATGGCGTTCGTGCAGGAAGTCGCCCTGGCCGAGGCGCAGAACCGAATCAAGCAGCTGGAGTATAATCTGCAGCAGGCGCAGCAGCCCCAAGGCCAGCGTTCCGGCGGCTTGTTCGGCGGCCTGTTCGGCGGCGGCCCGAGCCGGCCCCAAGCGCAGTATCAGCCGCAATACGCGCCACCGCCACAAGCGTCCTACCCGTCGGGCTATCAGCCGGGCATGTTCAGCGGCGGCGGCTCGGGCTTCATGACCGGCCGCGGCCAGGCCAACGTGCTGACGCGGGCGACCGCGATTCTGGCGACGCTGTTCTTTCTGACGAGCCTCGGCCTGACGCTGCTCGCCAACTACGGGAAGAGCAACCGCTCGATCCTCGAC
>CAXUHU010000117.1:0-10653 GCA_964250925.1 uncultured Acetobacteraceae bacterium | reverse complement strand
ACCTGCTCCAGCGCCGAGGGCCTCCCCCCCGGCGCCCTGCGCGGCGCCGACGGCGACGGCAGCGTCCAGGTCCGCATGGACGCCCCGCGCCGTTCCGGCAACGCAAAGGTGTTCGCCGTCTACGGCAAGGGCGGCATCGGCAAGAGCACCACCTCGTCGAACCTCTCCCTCGCCTTCGCCCGCCAGGGCCACCGCGTCCTGCAGATCGGCTGCGACCCCAAGCACGACAGCACCTTCACCCTCACCAAGCGCCTGATCCCCACCGTGATCGACGTGCTGGAAGGCGTCGACTTCCACCCCGAGGAGCTGCGCCCCGAGGACTTCGTGGTCCAGGGCACCGGCGGCGTGATGTGCATCGAGGCCGGCGGCCCCCCCGCCGGCACCGGCTGCGGCGGCTACGTCGTCGGCCAGACCGTCAAGCTGCTCAAGGAGCATCACCTGCTCGAGGAGACCGACGTGGTCATCTTCGACGTGCTCGGCGACGTGGTGTGCGGCGGCTTCGCCGCCCCTCTGCAGCACGCCGACCGCGCGCTCATCGTGGCCGCCAACGATTTCGACAGCATCTTCGCGATGAACCGCATCGTGGCCGCCATCGGCGCCAAGGCGCGCAACTACAACGTCCGTCTCGGCGGCGTCATCTGCAACCGCTCCGCCGCCACCGACCAGGTGGACCGCTACAACGCCGCCACCGGGCTATCCACCCTGGCGCATTTTCCGGACCTCGACGTGATCCGCCGCTCGCGCCTGAAGAAGTCCACGCTGTTCGAAATGGAAAGCTCGCCCGAGTTGGAGGCGGTGAAAATGGAATACCTGCGCCTGGCGGCGGCACTTTGGGCCGGCACCACGCCGCTGGAGGGCACGCCGCTGAAAGATCGCGAGATCTTCGACCTGCTGGGCTACGAATGATGAGCACCTACCTCGCCCGTCGCGCCGAGCTCGAAACCTATTTCGACCGCACCGCCTCGGCGACCTGGGCACGCCTGACGTCGGACGCCCCGGTCAGCGGCATCCGTGCAACCGTGCGCGCCGGCCGCGACCGCATGCGCGCCACGCTGCTCGGCTGGCTGCCGGCGAACCTCGCCGGCAAGCGCCTGCTGGATGCCGGTTGCGGCACCGGTGCGCTCGCCGTGGAAGCCGCGCGCCGCGGCGCGCACGTCACCGCCATCGACCTCTCCGCCAGCCTGGTGGCACTCGCGCGCGAGCGTGCGCTGAAGGATCTGGGAGCGGGCAGCATCGACTTCTCCGTCGGCGACATGACGGACGTATCGCTGGGCGAGTTCGACCACGTCGTCGCGATGGATTCGCTCATCCACTACCGCGCGCCGGACATGGCGCGCGTGGCCGCCCAGCTCGCCGCCCGTGCGCGGCACTCGGTCATCTTCACCTTCGCGCCGCGCACCACGCTGCTCAGCGTGATGCACGCAGCCGGCAAGCTGTTCCCGCGCGCCGACCGTGCCCCGGCGATCGAGCCGATTGCCCCGCGCGACATCATGAGCCGCCTGGCAGCCGACCCCGCGCTGGCGGTATGGCATGCCGCGCGTGACCAGCGTATCGCCAGCGGCTTCTACACCAGCCACGCACTGGAACTCGTGCGTCGATGAGCGGAACCCCGATGAGCGGCGCCGTTCCCAGGCCGCCCAAGCTGCGCCGCCTGAACGCCAAGCTCGCGTCCAAGTGGAGCCAGATAGGGCCCGGCTTCCTGCCCTTCGCCGACGCTGCAACGGCCGACATGCCGCTGTCCCGCCTGCTGCGCCTGTCGCTGTTCCAGGTCACCGTCGGCATGGCGGCCGTGCTGCTCATCGGCACGCTCAACCGGGTCATGATCGTCGAACTCGGCGTGCCCGCCTGGCTCGTTGCCGTCATGGTCTCGCTGCCGCTGGTCGCCGCCCCGTTCCGCGCGGTGATCGGCTTCCGGTCGGACAACCATCGTTCCGTGCTCGGCTGGAAGCGCGTGCCCTATCTGTGGATGGGCACCATGCTGCAATTCGGCGGCCTGGCCATCATGCCGTTCGCGCTGATCATCCTGTCCGGCGACAGCAATGGTCCTATCTTCATCGGCCAAGCCGCGGCGGCGCTCGCGTTCCTGCTGGTGGGCGCCGGTCTGCACACCACGCAGACGGTGGGCCTGGCCCTGGCCACCGACCTGTCACCCGCCGAGAAGCATCCGAAGGTCGTGGCGCTGCTGTGCATGATGCTGCTGCTCGGCATGATCGTCAGCGCTTTGCTGTTCGGCGTGCTGTTGGCGCATTTCTCCGAGATTCGGCTGATCCAGGTGATCCAGGGCTCGTCGGTCGCAACGATCGTGCTGAACGCCGTGGCGCTGTGGAAGCAGGAGCCGCGCCGGCCGTCCGAGACTGCGCATGATCGCGTGCGGCCCAGCTTCGCGGCGTCCTGGGCCGAGTTCGACCGTTCCGGCGATGCGCGCCGCCGCTTGGTGGCACTCGGCTTCGGAACCGTCGCGTTCAGCATGCAGGACATCCTGCTGGAACCCTATGGCGGCCAGGTGCTGCATCTGCCCGTCGGTGCCACCACGGCCTTCACCGCCCTGCTCGCCGTGGGCGGCTTGGTGGGGTTTGGCCTGGCCGCGCACCTGCTGGCTACCACCCCGGCCCGGCGCGGCACAGATCCCTACCGGCTCGCCTGCAGCGGTGCCGTCGCCGGCCTGTTCGCGTTCTCGGCCCTCATCTTCGCGGCCCCCCTGCAGTCGACGGCGTTGTTCGCCACCGGCGTCTCGCTGATCGGCTTCGGCGCCGGCCTGTTCGCCCACTGCACGCTCACCGCCGCAATGGGCATGGCGGGCGCCGGACAGATCGGCCTGGCGCTCGGCATCTGGGGCGCGGTGCAGGCCTCCGCCGCCGGCATCGCCGTGGCCAGCGGCGGCCTCGTACGCGACGGCGTGGCCGTGCTCGCCAGGAGCGGCACGCTCGGCGCCACGCTCGCCGATACCGCAACGGGCTACGGCGTCGTCTATACCATCGAGATCGGCTTGCTGTTCGCAACGATCATCGCGGCCGGTCCGCTCGTGCGCAGCCCGGCACCCGCACGCGCCGTGCTTGCGGCCAAGCATTTCGCCATCACCTGATTATTGGGAGATCCGCAATCATGATAACGGGATCAGCCTCGTTCCTCGCCAACATCGACCTCGCCCAGCTCACCGTCTATGCCTTTTGGCTGTTCTTTTTCTCCCTGATCTGGTGGCTGCGCCGCGAAGACCATCGCGAGGGCTATCCGCTGGTGCCCGACTACCCCGGTCAGGATGCGCGCGAGTTCCCGCTGATGCCGCCGCCCAAGCACTTCGTCATGGGGGACGGCTCGACCATCGCCGCCCCGCGCGGCGAAAAGCCCGAGGCCTTCGCCGCCAAGCAGGTTCTGCCCTGGGCCGGCGCCCCGTTCGAGCCCACCGGCAACCCGATGATCGACGGCGTGGGCCCGGCCGCCTACGCCCAGCGTCACGATGCGCCGGAGCTGGCCTATGACGACGGCCTGCCCAAGATCGTGCCGTTGCGCACCGCGACCGATTTCTTCCTCTCCGCCGAGGACCCCGATCCGCGCGGCTACCGGGTGCTCGGCAATGACGGTGTTGTCGCCGGCACCGTCGTCGATGCGTGGATCGACCGTTCGGAATACATCGTTCGCTACCTCGAGGTAGCGACCACCGCGGCGCTCGGCGGTCGCCGTGTGCTGATGCCGACCCATTTCGTGAACTTCCGTGCCAAGCAGAAGGCGATCACGGTCTATGCCCTGCTCGCCAAGCATTTTGCCGACATACCCGGCCTTAAGAACCCCGACTCCGTCACGTCGCTCGAAGAGGACAAGATCATGGCCTATTACGGTGGCGGCCTGCTCTACGCGACACCCCAGCGCATGGCGCCTGTGCTATGACGGCCCGTACTGTCCAGGCCGGTGCGAGGCCGCGCGACAGGACTCCCCGCGGATTGCCGGAGCGCCTGCCCGCTGGCGAGCGGCTTCTGTGGCAGGGTTCACCCCAGGCGCGCACGCTGCTGCGCCACGCTTTCCACCTGCGCGCGATGGCGGGCTATTTCGCTATCCTGATCGCCTTGTCCGCCGCCGCCATCCTCGGCCGTGGCGCATCGGGCCACGCCACCGCGACCTCTCTGCTGCACCGCCTGGGCCTAGCGGCGGTGGCGCTGGCGTTGGTGGCGCTGTACGCCTGGGCCGTCCAGCGCACCACCGTCTACAGCGTCACCAACCGGCGCGTGGTGATCAGCATCGGCATCGCCCTGCCTGTCACGTTCAACATCCCGTTCGCCAAGATCGAGACGGCGGGGCTGCGCAGCTTTCCGAGCGGGGCCGGCGACATACCGCTGCGCCTTCTGGCCGGCGAGAAACTGTCGTATTTCGTGCTGTGGCCGCATGCGCGCCCCTGGCGCACGGCCCGCGCGGAGCCGATGCTGCGCTGCGTGCCCGATGCCGCCGCCGCCTCTTCTATCCTGGGCGCTGCCCTGGCAGAGTATGAGGCGATGCAGCCGGCCCGCGTGGTGGCGTTCAAGCCGGTGCGCATGCCGCAAGCTGCGGGCCTGCGCGGCCACGCCGTGGCCGCGGAATAGGGAGTGAAGGCGATGATGCGGACCGATCCCAACACGATGTCCATCAGCCAGCCGTTTCCGCGGCTGCCGTTGCTGGGTGCTGCGTGCCTGGTCGGTTTCGCGCTCTGCATGGCGGTGTATGGGCGGGCGGCGGGCCTGGGCAACCCGGCCGACCCCGGTGTCGCCACCGCCGAACGAAGCCTGCGTTTCGATGACCGGGCAGACGGCGCCGTCATCGTCAGCCTGGCCCCCAGCGGCCAGGTTCTGGACGTGATGACCGGTCAAAACGGCTTCCTGCGCGGCACCCTTCGGGGGTTTGCCCGCATCCGCCGGATGAACGGCATCGGATCCGGCCCGCCGCTGCACCTGGTCGGCTACGCCGATGGCCAATTGATCCTGCAGGACCCCAGCACCGACCGCCGCGTGGAGCTTGAGGCGTTCGGCTCGCAGAACGAGGCGGTGTTCGTACGCCTGCTCACCATGAAGCCGATCGCCGCTTCGTTGCCTGTCGCCAAGGACAGGGCGGCCTCTGAAGGGGCCTCCAACGCAGGTCAGGTGCACGGCTGATGGGCGTGTTCGCCGGCAGTGCGCGCGGCGTGGCGATCGAGTGCGACGTCGATCTTGAACGTTCCGACGACAGCTTCCATGCCTACGCCGTGCCGGACGGCATCGACATCCGTCCCGGCGACGTGGTGGTGGTGCACAACATGCCCACCCGTTTGCAGTTCGGCGAGCGCCGCTGCTTCCGCACCACCGCCACGCTGCGCCGCGCCGGGCTGCTGCGCCGTCTCTGGACAGAATTCGCCGGTGTGTTTGAATTGACGAGCCTCTACGAAGTAGGCTTCCAGCCGGACGAAGAACTCGTCCTGACGCCGAGGAACATGGCATGAACGCGATCACCGACACGGCTGCAGCAAGCCCGGGCGTCAGCGCCGCCGCCAAGCGTGCATCCGGCCCCAGCGAGAGTACGCTGTACGCCCAGCAGGACACCGTGCTGAGCCCGCGCTTCTACACCACCGATTTCGAGGCGATGAGCCGCATCGACGTCAGCCGCGTGCGCACCGAGTGGGATGCGCTGATCGCCGAGTTGCGCGCCGATCACAACCGCGACCATTTCGTGCAGACCGAGGTGTTCAAGCAGGACTTTTCCGCAATGCCGCCCGCGCTGCGCAAGGAGTTCCTGGAGTTCCTGGTCAGCTCGGTAACCGCCGAGTTCTCCGGCTGCGTTCTGTATGCCGAGATCAAGAAGCGCGTGGCCGCCGGCGACGTCCACGACCTGTTCGCCTTCATGGCGCGCGACGAGGCGCGGCACGCCGCCTTCATCAACGAGACTCTGAAGGATTTCGACGTCGGCGTCGATCTCAGCTTCCTGACCAAGGCGAAGAAATACACGTATTTCCGGCCGAAATTCGTCTTCTACGCCACCTATCTCTCCGAGAAGATCGGCTACGCCCGCTACATCACCATCTTCCGTCACCTGCAGCGCAACCCCGACCGGGTGATCCATCCCATCTTCAACTGGTTCGAGCAGTGGTGCGGCGACGAGTTCCGCCATGGCGAGGCGTTCGCCCTTCTGATGCGTGCGGACCCGAAACTGCTCAGCGGCGTCAACAAGCTTTGGATACGCTTCTTCCAGCTCGCGGTGTTCGCCACGATGTACGTGCGCGACCACGCCCGCCCGGTGTTCCACCAGGCGCTGGGTGTGGACCCCACGGAATACGACATGCAGGTGTTCCGCATCACCACCGAGATTTGCAAGCAGGTCTTCCCCGTCACCCTCGACCTTGACAATCCTGCGTTCGCGCGCGGCCTGGAGCGCATGCGCCGCATCACCGAGGGCAAGCGCGCGGCACGCGCCCGGGGCGGCCTAGTCGGCAAACTGAAAGGTCTCGCGCTCACCGCAGATGCCGGCGTGACCTTCGTGCGCATGTACCTGTTGCCGGCCCGCAGCGCGGCCTTGCCGGGCCAGGTGCGCCTGGCGCCGTCCTGGTAGGCGCCCAGACCGTGCCTGGCTGGGCCTATCCTGCGCTCTATTGCCTATTTGTCTGGTGGTTCTCCACCGGCCTGATCGTGTTCCTAAACAACCTGCCGCCGCGCACTTTTCGCTGGAGCTTCGGCGCGTTCACCGCAGTGGCGTGCGCGTCGTTCTACCGCCTGGCGGCCGGCAGCCACGACACCAGCCAGGCTGGTGCCTATGCCGCTTTCACCTACGGCCTGCTCGTCTGGGGCTGGCACGAGATGGCCTTCTTCATGGGCTTCCTCACCGGCCCGCGCAAAACCGCCTGCAACCATGCCTGCCCCGGCGGCTGGCGCCATTTCGGCCATGGCGTGCAGGCCTGCCTCGATCACGAGCTGGCCATCCTGGCCACCGGCGTCGGCGTGCTGTGGGCCACCTGGGGCGCGCCCAACCAGGTCGGCACCTGGACCTTCATGGCGCTGTGGGGCATGCGGCTCAGCGCCAAGCTGAACGTGTTCTTGGGCGTGCTGAACCTGGGCGAGACTTTCCTGCCGCCCCACCTGCTGTATCTGCTCAGCTTCATGGCCCGCCGCCGTATGAATTGGCTGATGCCCGTCTCGCTCTGCGGCGGCACGTTGATCGCGGCACTGCTTGTCCAGCGTGCGATGGTGCCGTCGGTCGATGCCGTTCACGCCACCGGGCTGGTCTTTCTGATCACCATGGTCGCACTCGCCGTGTTGGAACACGCCATGCTCGTGCTGCCGCTGCCATTTGCCGCCCTGTGGTCCTGGTGGTTGCGCCGCAAACAACCCATAGCGTGGGCTTCAACCCACCAATCCGCCCGGGCGATGATATTACCCTCCGGTAACGCGACGCTGCTTCATCAGGGAAGCCCGACATGAATTACGACGATTTCTTCAAGCGCGAGCTGGACACCCTGCGCTACCAGGGCAACTACCGCGTGTTCGCAAACCTGCAGCGCCAGCCTGGCAGTTTCCCGCGGGTGATGCACAAGCGCGCCGGCGCGCCGGAGACCGGGCGCGACCAGGTTACGGTATGGTGCAGCAACGACTACCTCGGCATGGGCCAGCACCGCACCGTCTTGGAAGCGATGCACGAGGCGCTGGACCATTGCGGCGCGGGCGCCGGCGGCACGCGCAACATCGCCGGCACCAATCACTACCACGTGCTGCTCGAGGAGGAGCTGGCCGACCTGCACGGCAAACAATCCGCCCTGCTGTTCAACTCAGGCTACATGTCCAACTGGGCGGCTATCGGCACGTTGGCCGCCCGCCTCGCCGGCTGCATCGTGCTGTCGGACGCCAAGAACCACGCCAGCATGATCGAGGGCGCCCGGCACAGCCGCGCCCGCATCGAGGTGTTCGGCCATAACGACCCTGAGGACCTGGACCGCAAGCTGGCGGCCCTCGACCCGGCGCTGCCCAAGCTGGTGATGTTCGAGAGCATCTATTCGATGGACGGCGACATCGCACCTATCGCCGAGATCTGTGACGTGGCCGAGCGCCATAGCGCGCTCACCTACCTCGACGAGGTGCACGCCGTGGGCCTGTACGGCCCGCGCGGCGGCGGCATTGCCGAACGGGAAGGCATCATGCACCGGCTGGACGTGATCGAGGGCACGCTGGCCAAGGGTTACGGTGTGATCGGCGGCTACATCACCGGTTCGGCCAACCTGATCGACTACGTGCGCAGCTTCGCCAGCGGCTTCATCTTCACCACCGCCCTGCCGCCCGCGGTGGCCGCTGGCGCGCTGGCCAGCATACGCCATCTCAAAGCCAGCAACACCGAGCGCCGCGAGCAGCAGCGCCTGGTCGCCCTGCTGCGCGCCAAGCTCGACGCAGCCGGCGTGCCGCACCAGGCCAACCCCAGCCACATTGTTCCGGTGATGGTGGGCGACGCGGCCCTGTGCAAGCAGATTAGCGACACGTTGCTGGAGCAGCACGGCGTGTATGTGCAGCCGATCAACTACCCAACCGTTCCCCGCGGTACCGAACGCCTTCGCATCACGCCCTCGCCCATGCACACCGACGCGGATGTGGAGCACTTGGTGGAGGCGCTATCGGCAATCTGGTCGCAGCTGAGCCTGGCCCGCGCCGCGTAGGGCAGACACGAGTCCGCCGATCCCGGCACCAGGGGGGCTTTGCTGGGCCGGCCGCAACCCTTGCCAAAACCCGCCCCGCCTTAAGGTGTTAGTCTTGCGAAACCAAGCGGGAGGAATAATCCATGCGTGACGACAACCAGGCATCGCGGCGCGGCTTCCTCCGCACCGGGCTTACCATCCTGGCCGGTGGCGTGCTGGCAACGGCCGCACGCGCGCAGGACGCCGACAGCAAGGTCGAGCAGAGCGTGGTGCAGTATCAGACCTCGCCCAAGGACGGTGCCAAGTGCAGCGGCTGCGTAAACTTCGTGGCGCCCAACGCCTGCAAGGTGGTCGCCGGCAACATCAGCCCTGAAGGCTGGTGCGTCGCCTACGCGCCCAAGGGTTCGTAAGCCGCACCACCCGGCAGCAGCAAAAAGGGCGAGACCCAATGCGGGTCTCGCCCTTTTTGCGTAGCAGCCCGTAAGCGTCAGTGCGGCGGCTCGTTCGTCGGCACCGCGTTGGGCGGCGCCGGCATCGGCGTCTCGGTGGGCTGGGGGGCCACGTCCGGCACCGGGGCGATCGCTGGCACATGATCGGCCGCCTGCTGCACGTACGGCTTGGCCAGCTCGGGGAAGGTCGTCAGCATGCTGACGCCGTAAAGCGGCTTGTACAGCCCCTGGTGGCAGGTGGCGCAGTTCACCTTGGCATTGTCGCCCAGCGCACCCTTGCGGTAGGCCGGGAACACCCCCTTCAGCGAGTCCAAATAGGCCAGGTTGATGTCGCGCACCATGCGTATGCCGTACCACGCGTTCACCCGTGCCGGCGAACTGGTGGACCAGTCGCCGAAGGAGCGCGTGTTGTGGCAGTAGGTGCAGTTCACGCCGAGCGACTGGCTGAAATGGATCATCAGCGCGTAGGTGCCCTCGGCCATCTTGATCGAGGCGGCGTTGCCCGTCGGCAGCGCCGTCTCGCCCTGCACACGGATGTCGACCGCGTTTTCCAGGTAGGGCGTGAACGGGTCGTAGGGCAGCGAGCTGTCGTTGATCACGGCCGTCGGATGCGCCATCGCCGTGTTGGTTTCAGCGACGCCGACGGCCCGCGCCGGACCGGCGCTGTTGAACCAGATGTTTTTCGGCACCGGGTTGCCGCCGTGGCAGGTGTAGCAGGTGACGCCCACGTTCTGGACGTGGCTCTGCCAGTTGCCGTTGATGTTCTGCGTCATCTGGATCATGCGGCGGGCCACCACCTTCGTGTACAGCCCGTCCCACGCCATGTTGGCCACGTTGTGGCAGTAGCTGCACCCCTGCTTGGGCGCCACCCAGTTGGTGATGCTGACCATCAGCCGGGTGAACTGCCCCACGCTGAGGTTGCCCAGCACCTGCACGTTCTTGTAGGCCACCGCCGCCTTTACGCCATTCGGGCTGGCCGGCGGCAGGCTGCGCGGCACCTTCGCCTGCACCTGCAGTGCCGCCAGGGTGCGCGGGTTGTAGATCTGGTCCATGCCGGTGCCACGGAAACCGCGTTGAACGGCCGCGATTGGCGGACGCTCCATGCCCAGCATGGTTGTCACGGCGAACAGCGTGCCGGTGGTCACGCCCACCAGTATCGCGCCGTAAACTATGCCGCTCGTAATAGGATTGCTCATTTCGGTGCTCCCGGCAGGGTGGCGGGATCGACGACCGTGCCCCAGGTGGCGGGATAGGTGGGCACCAGGCCGTGATGCTGGCCCCAGATGTACCAGTTATCCACCACCGTGCCGCTCAGCAGGATGCCGATACCGCCGGTAAGTGGGCACAGCACGGCGAACCACCAGGCCCAGCGGTGGATGCTCTCGGCCGAGGCGCAGAACCCCATCGTCCAGCGCCAGAACAGCCCGCCGCGCTCGAACGCGGTGCCGCGGTCGATGATCTGCTCCAGCTCGCGCTCGGCGCCGTAGCGGCTGGTGGCCAGGATGGTGGCGCCGTGCATGGCGAACAGCAACGTCGAGCCATACAGGAAGACGATCGAGAGCATGTGGAACGGGTTGTAGAACAGGTTGCCGTAACGCA
>CAXUHU010000116.1:0-10817 GCA_964250925.1 uncultured Acetobacteraceae bacterium | reverse complement strand
AGGTAGAACACGTCGCCCGGATACGCCTCGCGGCCCGGCGGGCGGCGCAGCAGCAACGACATCTGGCGGTAGGCCACCGCCTGCTTGGAGAGGTCGTCGTAGAATATCACGGCGTGCATGCCGCGGTCGCGAAAATACTCGCCCATCGTGCAGCCGGTGTAGGGCGCCAGGAACTGCATCGGCGCCGGGTCCGACGCGGTGGCGGCCACCACGATCGTGTAGTCGAGGGCGCCGCGCTCCTCCAGCGTGCGCACGATCTGCGCGACGGTGGAGCGCTTCTGGCCGATCGCGACGTAGATGCAGAACAGCTTCTTCTTGGCGTCGTCGCCGGCCGCGTCGTTGGCGGCCTTCTGGTTCAGGATGGTATCCAGAATCACCGCCGTCTTGCCGGTCTGTCGGTCGCCGATGATCAGCTCGCGCTGGCCGCGGCCGACGGGGATCAGCGCGTCGATGCTCTTCAGGCCGGTCTGCATCGGTTCGTGCACCGACTTGCGCGGAATGATGCCCGGCGCTTTCACTTCCACGCGGCTGCGCTCGGTGCCTTCGATGGCACCCTTGCCGTCGATGGCCACACCTAGCCCGTCGACCACGCGGCCAAGCAGCTCCATGCCAATCGGCACGTCCACGATGGTGCCGGTGCGGGTTACGGTGTCGCCCTCGCGGATCGAGCGGTCGTCGCCGAACACCACGATGCCGACGTTGTCGGTCTCGAGGTTCAACGCCATGCCGCGCAGCCCGGCGCCGGGAAACTGCACCATCTCGCCGGCCATGATGTTCTGCAGGCCGAACACGCGCGCGATGCCGTCGCCCACGCTCAGCACCTGGCCGGTCTCGGAGACGTCGGCCTCTGTGTCGAACGAAGCGATCTGCTTCTTCAGGATCTCGGAAATTTCGGCGGGACGGATGTCCATCACGCTGCTCCCTTCATGGCGAATTGCAGGCGCTGCAGGCGCGATTTGATGCTGCTGTCGTAGAGGCGGGCGCCGATGCGTACGACCAGGCCGCCGAGCAAGCTTGGGTCCACCTGCTCCTCGATGTTGACGTTGCCGTAGCCGGCCTCGATCAGCCGGGCGCGCACCGCCTCGCGCTGCGGCAGGCTGAGGCCATGGGCGGTCGCGACATGGGCCGTGACGACCCCGCGTTTGCTGGCGACCAACTGCGCAAAGGTGGACAGGATGACGCGAAGGCGACCCAGGCGGCGATTGCCGGCAATCACGCCGACGAAACGCACGATGATCGGCGAAAAGCCTTCACCCTCCAGCACGGCGCGGGCGGCGCCGGTCGCCTGCTTGATGTCGATCAGCGGACTGTCCAGCAGACGGCGGAAATCGGCGTTCTGGTCGATCAGCCGGCCCAACTCGCCTGCTTGCTCCACCGTCTGGTCGAGCGAGCCCTGCTCGTCAGCCAAATCGTAGAGTGCCGCGGCATACCGGTCGGCCAGGCCGCCGCCGTGTGAGATGGTCGTGCCGCCTGAGGCCACGGGGTAGGCTTCCAATCACTGTGAAGAACCGGTTTTGCCGGCGCCGGGCGAATAGCATGGGGGGTATGGGGGTGCAACACGGCCTTCGGTCGCTGGTGGAGGCCAGCCCCTAGACCGGCCGCACCGTCCGCAGCTTAGGCAGGAAGCCCGCCATCAGACCCAGTACGGGCAGGAAGGCGCAAAGCTGGAACACCAGGGTTATGCTGGTGCGATCGGCTAGGAAGCCCAACGCCGCCGCACCTAGCCCGCCCAAGCCGAACGCCAGGCCGAACATGAGGCCCGAGACCGTGCCAACGCGGCCCGGCATCAGTTCCTGCGCATATACCACCAGCGCCGGAAAGGCGGAGGCAAGCAGCAGGCCGATCGGTACCGTCAAGATTACCGTTCCGGTTAACCCCGCGTAGGGGAGTGCCAGTGTAAACGGCAACACGCCCAGGATGGACGCCCAGATGATCTGCTTGCGGCCGATCCGGTCGCCGATGGGTCCGCCCAGCAGCGTGCCGGCGGCGAACGCCCCGGAGAACAGAAACAAGCAAAGCTGAGCATTGTGCAGGCTCAGGCCAAAGCGGTTCATTAGATAGAACGTGTAGTAGTTTCCCATGCTAGCCATGTAGAAAAACTTAGACAGCATGAGAACGACCAGGATCGCCATGGCCGCTGCTACCTGACGCGGTGCCAGGGTTTGCGTGGCCGCCTCGGCCCGGCTGCGATGCACCCTCACCTGGCGCGTGTACCAATGGCTCACCCAGTGCAGCACCGCCATGCCCAGCAGGGCCGCCAGCCCAAACCAGGCAAGCTCGCCCTGGCCGCCGACATGGCTGCCGTGTGCCGCGATCACAAAGGCCGCCATCAGCGGGCCGAGCGCGCTGCCGGCATTGCCGCCCACCTGGAAAATCGACTGCGCCAGCCCATGCTGGCCACCCGAGGCCAGCCGGGCCACGCGTGAGCTCTCCGGGTGGAACACCGACGACCCGATGCCCACCAGCGCCACGGCGCACAGCATGGCGGGGTAGCTGGCCGCCTGGCTCAGCAGCAGCAGCCCGCCCAGGGTGGAGGCCATGCCTACCGGCAAAGAGTATGGCAGCGGATGCCGGTCGGTGAAGTTGCCCACGACCGGTTGCAGCACCGAGGCGGTCAGCTGATTCACCAGCGTGATGGCGCCGACCTGGCCGAAACTGAGCCCGAACCGCGCCTTCAGCACCGGGTAGATCGCCGGCACCAGCGACTGAAGCAGGTCGTTCAGCAGGTGCGCGAAGCTGATGGCGGCCAGCACCGTGAACACGGTCTGACCGGCGGCGAAGGCGGCGTGGCGGGTGACTGCCGGTGTCGTCAATGCCTGGCTCAAAACGGCTCCTTACGCGACGGCGCATCTCGAATGACTGCGATCATACGGCACGGTGCAAGGATCGCAGCAAAGTTCGTGCTCATGCCAGGGTTGCACGCAGGCGGGGAGAAGTGGAAAGCACGCCATCCGGCCCATGACGCAACTGTCGGCGTGATTTAGGGCGTGATCTGGCGAGGGTGGCACGGCGCATGGCGAATGATTGGGCACGCAAGGTGGGCCAGATGCTGCGCCAAGTGCGTCCGGGCCTGGGCGCGTTGGCGACCAGCCGGCTGGACCTGCCGCAAGGAGGCCTGCGCATCAGCAGCCCGGCGTTCGGCGACGGCGGCACCATTCCGGACCGCTACACCCAGGATGGCGAGGCACTGTTCCCGCCGCTGGAATGGGAGGGGCTGCCCGAGGGAACGCAGTCGCTGGCGCTGATTGTGGAGGATGCCGACGCACCCTTCCCTCGCCCGCTGGTGCACGCGGTGCTCCACTCCATCCCCGTCACGCTGTCCGGAATCCAGGAGGGCGGGTTGGGCATGAAGCAAGTCCGCGTTTCGCCGCTCGGCTTTAAAGTGGGACGCAACTCGGTTGCCCGCCCGGGCTGGATGGCGCCTTCGCCTATACCCGGCCATGGACCGCATCGTTACGCCTTCCAATTGTTCGCTGCCGACACCGTCCCAAGCTTCTCCAGCCCGCCCGGCCGCGGCCAGCTGCTGCGCGTGCTGAAGGGCAACCTTCTCGCAGCGACGCGGGTGATTGGCGTCTACCAGCGCCTTTGAGCATCCCGCGAGCGTAATCCGTCCCGGCCTCGTCAGCAGAGCCTTGCACGCTGTTCGAGCGGAGTGCTGGCAGCGTATCCGTGCTCATCAATGACCACTGGTGTTCCAGCGAGCTGACGCTTATAGACGCGGCCTTCGCGCACCCGGTCGGCATCGGGTGCGCCAGCATGTGAGAGGCCCGCCATGAAATCCGGGATACACCCCGATTACCACGAGATCACCGTCATCATGACGGACGGAACCAGCTATCAGACACGCTCCTGCATGGGGAAGGCAGGCGACACGATCCGCCTGGACATCGACCCCAAAAGCCACCCGGCCTGGACCGGCGTGCAGCGCATGATGGACACCGGCGGGCAAGTCGCCAAATTCAACAAGAAGTTTGCTGGGCTGGGCGTCAAAAAAGCCGATTGATCGCGTGCGGCGGGCCTTGAACGCGCCTCGGCCTACGCCCAATTATGGACAGTTCGAAGCGCCCAGTCGGGGCTTTGAGGCGTAAACCAGGCCGGGTCCATTCGGAGCGGCCTTTCCAACAGCAACCTTGCTGATGCAGGAGGTTTTTGACCATGACTTACGACTTTGCACCCCTTTTCCGCACGGCGATCGGCTTTGACCGTCTCGCCCGCCTCGTGGACACGGCCTCCGAAGCCGCTGCCACGCCGGCTTATCCCCCCTACAACATCGAGAAGACGGGTGAGGACGCGTATCGCCTGACCATGGCGATTGCCGGCTTCGGCCCCGAAAACCTCGAGATCGTAGTCAAGGACAATACGCTGGTGGTGACTGGCCGTCTGACCGACGAGGCTCAGAAGTCCGAGATCCTGCACCGCGGCATTGCCGGCCGCGCTTTCGAGCGCCGTTTCGTGCTGGCCGACCACATCGTGGTTGACGGCGCGGATCTGAAGAACGGCCTGTTGCATGTCGGTCTCAAGAGGGTCGTGCCCGAGGCGTTGAAGCCCCGCCGCGTCATCATCGGCGCGAGCCAGCCGGCGATTGCCAACGACGACAGCACGGTGGTCGAACAAAAGGCTGCGTAAGCCAGCTT
The DNA here is from genome assembly GCA_964250925.1 of uncultured Acetobacteraceae bacterium. GTDB lineage: Bacteria > Pseudomonadota > Alphaproteobacteria > Acetobacterales > Acetobacteraceae > BOG-908. The sequence goes on along the minus strand of CAXUHU010000116.1, from coordinate 6,183 downwards.
CTCGGCTTCGCAGAGGAGGGCCCGGGTCTTATTGACCTGGGCCCGTTTCGTAGTTCTAAGAGGGCAAGGCGGCGTCGGGTCGAACCCGACGGTTTGGTCAATCCTTCTTAAAGAAGCTATCGGCGTGGCCCCGTGCGCCTTCCTTCTGCGCGATCGCAGCTCCCGCGCGGGCGATTTCGCCTTGCAACTCGCCGATGTAGGCGCGGAGGTCGGCAACACTCAGCACATCCAGTATCGGCCGTTCCACCTTTTTTGGACGTTCAACTTCCTCTTCCCTCATATCATCACCTTGACCCAGAGCTGACACAAAGCCCATATCAAATTCGTCGCCGATTGCTGGCGCGCCCCGCTCAGGGCCCTCTTCCACACTGTCGATGGAGCCCATGGCCTGGCCGCGCCCTTGCGCCAAAGGATGTTACGATGACTCTGCCCTTGATGCCAAAAGCTACCGCGGTGTGGCTGATCGACAAGACCGCACTCACCTTTACCCAAATCGCTGACTACTGCGGCATGCATCCGCTTGAGATACAGGCGATTGCGGATGGCGAGGTGGCTCAAGGAATCAACGGATACGATCCGGTGGCCAACAGCCAGGTGACGGCTGAGGAGATCGCCCGCTGTGAGAGGGACCTCGAAGCGCGACTCAAGATGTCGCCGGTGACGACCCACACGCCCAAGAAGCAGAAGGGTGCCCGCTACACACCGGTAGCTAAACGAAACGACCGGCCGGACGGCATTGCTTTCATTCTGCGCCACTACCCGCAACTGTCCGAAGCGCAACTGATAAAGCTGTTGGGCACGACAAAGGACACCATTCAGAAGGTGCGCGACCGTCAGCATTGGAATAGCGCCAACATCAAGCCGCGCGACCCGGTCATCCTGGGTCTGTGCACACAGACCGACCTGAACGCCATGGTGGCTGCCGCCAATGACCGTCTGGCACGTGAGGGCAAGGTGGTTCCGCCCCTGCCGCAGATCGAGACCGACGAAGCCGCCTAGCCTCTGGTCTAAAATCTGCTGTGCCGGCCAACCGACACGATTGACCTTCACTTCAGTTGTGTTGGCTCTTGAAGCCAGCGCACTCCGTTGCTTGCCCGAACGCGCTAACTAAATGAGCTTAGCGATTGTGGGCCAGATGATAAGGTGATGCAGCCGACTACCTTTCCAACGTCCGCTGCGCGTTAGGATTTTCGCAGGCGTTCCATCTCTTCCTTGACGCGCAGCTTTTCGACTTTCAGCCGAGCCAAGGCACCATCGTCCGGTTTGGGGCGGTGATCCTCATCGAAAATCTTGGTTTCTAGGCTGGCATGCCGGCTGGTCAGGCTTTCAATACGGGCTTGCAGGCTCATGGTGCCTCCGTTTGATGGCACCCGCTTCCGGGTGCCATCAAACGGTAATACACGCGTAGCTGCGAAAGCCACCCCAATTTTCAGGTGCGCCCTTCACAGCGCGATGAGGGGGTTCCGCCGTATCGCATGCGTGGTAATGAGCGGCCCATGTTAACCGACCGCGACTCCCTGTTGCGCAAGCTCCATGAGCTGCGCAGCGAGCACAGGGATCTAGACACTGTGATTGCCCGCCTGGTGCCGCAGCCGACGGACCAGCTTCAAGTGCAACGCCTGAAGAAGCGCAAGCTGCTGCTGAAGGACGAGATCGCCTGGCTGGAGAGCCATTTGATCCCGGACAACATCGCTTGATCGGGTCGCCTGGCGCTACATCAACAGGCTCGCCTGCGAACGTCGGCATCATTATGGGCAGCCAGTCTGACTGGGCCACGTTGCGGCATGCCGCCGAAACGCTTGCATCGCTGGAGGTGGCTTTCGAGGCGCGTATCGTATCTGCCCACCGCACGCCAGACCGGCTGGCCGAGTATGCCCGCTCGGCCCGACGCCGAGGGCTATTGGTACTCATTGCAGGCGCTGGCGGTGCGGCGCATCTTCCCGGCATGGCCGCATCCTGGACCTCGCTGCCGGTGCTCGGCGTACCTGTCGAAAGCCAGGCGTTGTCGGGCATGGACAGCCTTCTTTCCATCGTCCAGATGCCGGCCGGTATCCCGGTGGGCACCCTGTCGATCGGCCGGGCGGGTGCGGTGAACGCTGCCCTGCTTGCCGCCGCCATCCTGGCCCTGGCCAGTCCTGTATTGGCCAGCCGCCTGGATGCCTGGCGCATGGCGCAGACCGCCGCCGTCCCGCTCGCACCGCAGGACCCATGAGCCGCCCCACGATGGAGGCGCTGGCGCCGGGTGCCACGATCGGCATCGTCGGCGGCGGTCAGCTTGGCCGCATGTCGGCCATGGCGGCCGCTCGCCTGGGCTACCGGACACACGTGTTGACCGACCAGGCAGGCAGCCCCGCCGCGCAGGTCTGCGCCGACGCCACGATCGGCAGCACCGACGATGTGGACGCCCTGGCGCGCTTCGCAGATGCCGTCGATGTTGTCACCTTTGAATTCGAGAACGTCAGCGCGCAGGGATTGGACCTGCTTGCCGCGCGCCGGCCGGTTCATCCCTCGCCCGCTGTCTTGCGGCTGACGCAGGACAGGATAAGCGAGAAAAGCTTCATCAACGGCGCAGGTGCGCCTTCGAGCCCTTGGATACCCGTCTGGAGTCAGAAGCAGCTTGATATCGCCGTCAGCCAGCTGGGGCTGCCCGCTGTGCTGAAAACCACGCGGCTGGGCTATGACGGGCGCGGCCAGGCCGTGCTCCGCACGCAGGCGGATTTGGACGGCGTGCTGGCCAAGCTGTCGCCGGCGCCATACATTCTGGAGAGCTTCGTCGATTTCGCCTGCGAAATCAGCGTTGTCACGGCCCGCGGGCAAGATGGCACGGTGGTCGCTTTCGATGCGGTGGAGAACCGGCATCGCAACCACATCCTGGACTTGACTCTGGCCCCGGCGCAGTTGACGCCCGAGATACTGGCCGCCGCGCATGAGACGGCAGTGGGAATCGCTGTCAGCCTGGACCTGGTCGGGCTGATGGCTGTGGAGATGTTCGTGGATCGCGACGGTGCGATTCTGGTCAACGAATTGGCGGCGCGTCCGCATAATTCAGGCCATTGGACCATCGACGCCTGCCCGATCAGCCAGTTCGAGATGCACATACGCGCGGTGGCAGGCCTGCCGCTGTTGCCCGCAACACGGCATTCGGACGCGGTGATGAAGAACCTGGTGGGGCCGGACGAGCTCGCCCTGTGGCCGCAGATCCTGGCCACCCCCGGCCTGATCCCGCACCATTACGGCAAGGCCGAGGCGAGGCCAGGCCGCAAGATGGGGCATGTGACGCGGCTGTTCCCCAAGGGCGCGCTGCCGGGGGCGTTCGGCATCGAAGCGGCGCTGAGCGTTTTTCAGTAGGCTCAACGCAGGTATCGGCCAAACCACGCGATAGTACGCTGCTGCAGGTCGGCCAAGTGCTTGGGGTCGCGCATGCGGTGGCCCTCGCCGGGGTACACGACCGAGGCGGTGGGCACGCCCAGATCGTGCAGCGCGTGCCAGAACTCCATCGTTTGCGGGGCCGGGCACTCAATGTCGTTCTCTCCCACCACGGCCAGGGTCGGCGTGCGCACCTGGCCGATGAAGGTCATCGGCGAGGATTTGGCATACACCGCAGGGTCGGCGTACACCGAGGCGCCGAAATAGGGGATCATCCAGGCGTCGATACCGTTCTCGCCGTAGTAGCTCAGCCAGTCGGCAATGCCGGCGCCGGCGACGGCAGCACGGAAGCGCTGCGTTTGGGTGACGGCGAACATCGTCATGTAGCCGCCGTAGCTCCAGCCGGTCAGGCCTAACCGGTGGTCGTCGATGGGGGCTGCGCGTTCGGCGGCGTCCACGCCGGACAGGATGTCGCGCAGGTCGCCGTAGCCGAAATCACGGACGTTGGCGCGGGTGAACGCCTCGCCCTGGCCGTAGCTGCCGCGCGGGTTGGGCAGGAACAGTGCGTAGCCGGCGTCGAGAAGGTGGCGGCCGAACCCCTGGCCCAAATATGCGGGCATGTTGGCCCAGGCGGGACCGCCATGGATTTCGGTGATCATCGGCAGCTTGGCGATGGCGGGTTTGCCGGTGGGGGTGAGCAGCCAGCCCTGCACGTGGAAGCCGCCGCTTGTCCAATCGACGGAGCGGGCGCTGGCGGCGACGCTTTGGCCCGCGTTGGCGTGGGTCAGGTCGTGCCAGTTGTCCGGCGCGGTGCTGACTTCAATCTCGGGCGCGCGGGTGAAGGATTCGTGGATGGTGGCGACGATGTCGGTGCGGCAATCCCAGGCGAGAGCGCGCCCATCCTTGCCATGCAGGTCCTGCTGCACCGACAGCATAGGCGCCGGCAGCTGGACCTGTACGGGACGCTCGAGGCGCATGAGTTGCGTCTGGTCGGCGTGCAGGACGGAGGCCAGCAGCCCGCCGCCGCCGCACTGCCAGGCCAGCGACCGTATGGTTGCCGGCCAGCCTGGCGTGACGTTCACGGGACGCGCGCCTGGGTCGTCCAGAGCGAGCGTGAAGGCCTCGCCGCCGGTGGCGCCGAAATCGCTCATCAGGCCGCCGATGAAGGACACGCTGTGTCCATCGGGGGAGACGGTGGGCTGGGCCAATTGCTGGCGCGGGCTGTCGGGCGTGTAGAGCACGCGTGCCGTGCCGGCGGCCGCGTCGAAGGCGTAGAGCTTGGCGACCCACCAGTTGTTGTCGCCATCGCCGGGTGCGGCGGTGCCGACGAAGCCGGTGCCGTCCGGGCGCCAGTCGTATTCATAGACGAAGAGGTCGGGCGGGGAGGCCCAGTGCAGCGTGCCGTCGGGCTGCAGGATGGCCAGCCGCTGCTCGGGCGAGCTGCCGCCCAGCTCGCCGGTCTGGGCCGCCCCGGCCTCTACCGCGCCCACCTCCTTGGTGGCGCCGGCGGTGGCCAGCACGGCCAGGCGGCCGTCCGGCCCGGTGGTGAGGCTGCCGAGCGTGCCGTCGAAGGCGAGCCGGCGGGCGAGCGCGCCGGTCTGTGCGTCGGCGGTGTAGATCGCGTGCGCGTGGCTGCCCGGCTGGCGCAGGATGAAGGAGAGGTGCTTGCCGTCGGCGGCCCATGTCAGGCTGGACGGCGTGCAGTCGCGCACGGCGCCGCAGGGCATGGCGAGGGCGAGAGCGGTGCCGCTGTTGACCTGGCGGATGACGACAGTCTGGGCGTCGGCGGTGCCGGCGGGGCTTTCGTCGCCCTCGATGGAGGCGACCTGGGTGCCGTTGGGGGAGACCGCCACGGTGAGGAAATCGTGCACGGGGGCGGCAGCGGCGCAGAGCAGGAGGGCGGCGAGGCCGATTGCGGCGCGGTGAGTGACATGCATCGCCGCAGGAAAGCAGGATTACGTGCTGCGCGAAAGCCGGGCGAGCTGGCGAATGAATGCCGTCGCGGCAATCGCCCTCGCTCGCGGACGCCGCAGCAATCACATTAATGGCACCTGGACAGGACAACGGGTCCGGTGCGTTGACGATCGAAGACTTGGAGGATGGTGTTTATGCGATTACTCAACCTGTGTGCTGTCTCGGGTGCAATGACGGTAATGTCGGCGACGCTCGCGCTCGCCGCATCGGATCAAACTCTTTCGCCGGCCGACAAGACGTTCTTGATGACGACGGGCGTGGCTCCGTCTATGAACTCGAATTGTCCAAACTGGCGCAATCGACGGCGCATGATGCGAAGGTCAAGCAGTACGCCGAGATGGTCGTAGGCGACCATTCGAAAGCCGACGAAAAATTCAAGGAACTCGCGGAAAAATACGACCTGACGGTGCCGACGACGCTCAGCCAGAACGACCGGGCGGCGTTGGACAAGGTAAAGCAGTTGAGCGGACCTGATTTCGATCATGCCTACTTGCAGCAGATGAAGCTGATCAACCAGGAGGACATCAAAGCCGAGCAACAGGAGATCAGCACGACCAGCGTCACGCGCCTGAAAAGCTTCGTGCAGACGATGCAGAACGGCGACGAGAAGCATAACCGGGATGCCGAGCGGATTTCCTCGAACGGCTAGGATGGCCGGCCTTGTTCGGGCCGGCTTGTCCATCCAGGCGGGACCGACCGGTGACGGGGTGCGGCGAGCACCCCGACCTTAGTACTTAGTCTACGTCACCATCGTCGGTCTTGGGGGCGGGCGACCTTGTGCGGTGGGCGGCCGGTGGACTTGATCGATTGTGCGGGTTTGGGGGGGATGCGGCCGGGGCGGAT
>CAXUHU010000115.1:0-10824 GCA_964250925.1 uncultured Acetobacteraceae bacterium | reverse complement strand
CGGCCGATCCGGCCAGCCTGCCGGTGCGCGTGATCGATACGCGCGGCGCGGGCGGGGCGGCTTCGGCATCCTGGCACTTCGCCCGCGCCCTGGCCGCATTGGCGTGGGGCCGTGCCGCCGGCCGTATCGCCTGCGCCCACATCCACATGACCACGCGCGGCAGCGCGTTGCGCAAGGCCTTGCTCTGCGTGCTGGCGCGCCTGCTCGGGTTGCCCGTCGTCCTGCACCTGCACGGCGCCGATTTCTTCGAGTTCCACGCGAGCCTGCCCCGCCCTGCCCAGCGCGCCCTGCACGCCGTCGTGGCAGGCGCCTGCTGCGTCGTCGTGATCGGCACGGCGTGGCGCAACCGGCTGGTCCACGAACTCGGCGTGCCGCCGCATCGCGTCAGGGTGGTCACCAACGGCGTGCCGCGGGCACCCCGCGCCTGCCCGGCCGCCGGACCGGTCCGCATCCTGTTTCTTGGCCGCCTGGGCGCCCGCAAGGGCGTCAACGAGCTGATCCAGGCGTTGGGCAACGAGATGCTGGCCGTCCGCGACTGGACGGCCGCCATCGCCGGCGACGGCGACGCCGCGCCCTACGCAGCGCAGGTCGCCCATGCCGGCCTGGAAGGGCACGTGACGATGCCCGGCTGGCTGGACGAAGCGGAGGCCGCACGCGCGCTGGCCCACGCCCACATCCTGGTGCTGCCCTCCCACCACGAGGTGATGCCGATCGCAATATTGGAGGCGATGGCGCGCGGCCTGGCGATCATCGCCACGCCGGTGGGCGCCATCCCCGAGATCTTGCAGGACGGCGTCAACGCGCGGCTGGTGCGGCCCGGGGACCCGATTGCGCTGGCCGGCGCGCTGGCCGACCTGATCGACGACCCCGCCTTGCGCACCCGCCTGGGATGCCGTGCCCTGCAGGATTTCGGCCGGCGGCTGGACATCGCCCATCCGGCCGCGGCGTTGCAGGCGATCTATCGCCAGGCCGCCACGCCCCGCGCGCCCGCCGCCCGGCCCGTGGCCGCGCGGGCCTGAGGACCCGTTGGCCGAAACCGTCCTGGTTCTGGGCGCAGGCGGCTGCGTGGGCCGTGCGATCCTGGCTGCGATCGCCGCGGAACCGGCCTTGCACGCCGTAGCCGGGCTGCACCGTGCGCCCACCCGCCCCATGGGCTGCGCGTTCCGCCTGGTCGATGCCGCCGACGCGCCGTCGCTCAAGCGCGCGCTCGACGGATGCAGCTACGCGATCAACGCCGTGGGCGGCGCGCCCGCCACGCTGCGCGCCGCCACGCGGGCGCTCTGCCTGGCGGGGCTCGGCCAGCCGCTGCGTCGTCTGGTGCACATCAGCAGCATGGCCGTCTACGGCAGCAGCGCCACCGGGCTGGTCGCCGAGGACGCAACGTTCGCCGGGTCGCCCAGCGCGTACGAGGCGGCCAAGATCGACTGCGAGGCCGAGATGCAGGCCTACGCCGCCGCAGGGCACGCCGCGGTGATCCTGCGGCCCGGCATCGTGTTCGGGCCAGGCTGCCCGCAATGGACAGACCGTATCGCCCGGCTGCTCCGCACGCGTCGCCTGGGCGACCTGGGTGCGGCGGGAGACGGCTTCTGCAACCTGACCCACGCCGCCGACCTGGGCGCCTGGACGGTCGCTGCCCTGACGGCTGGCCAGGCAGCGGGCCAGGCGTTCAACACGGCCACCGCGTCGCCGCCGACCTGGAACGAGTTCCTGGTCCGCTTCGCCCGGGCGCTCGGCGCGACGCCTGTGCGCCGCATCGCCCGGCGCCGGCTCGCGATGGAGGCACGGCTGTTTGCACCCGCCTTGCACGCCGTTCGCGTCGCCGGAGGTCGGGCAGGGCTGCCGGCCGGCCTGCTGCCCGATCCCGTCTCCCCCTCGCTGTTGCGCCTGTTCGGCCAGCGCATGCGCCTGGATACCGCGCTGGCCGACCGCATCCTGCCGATCGCCCGCACGCCCGACGACGCGGCCATTGGCGCCGCGGCCGCGAGCCTGGCCGCATGAGCTTGGCCGCATGATCCTGGACGCGGCCGAGCTGGAAGCCGGAGCCGTGCTGCAGGCCGACCTGTGCATCGTGGGCGCCGGCGCCGCGGGTATCAGCATCGCCTTGCAGTTCGAGGGGACGGCCACGCAAGTCGTCCGGCTCGAGGCGGGCGGCGCCACGATCGAGGCTGCTGCCCAGGTGCTGGCAGAGGGCGAGCTGGCGCCTGGCTGCCGTCACCCGCCGCCGCATCGCTACCGGCCGCGCCGGTTCGGTGGCGCCACCACGCTGTGGGGCGGCCGCTGCATGCCGCTCGACCCAATCGATTTTTCCGCCCGCGCATGGGTGCCGCATTCCGGCTGGCCGATCGAGGCGGCGGACTTGGACCCTTACTACCCGGCCGCCAACCTCATCTGTGAGGCCGGCGATTTCGACTATGCCGCGCCGCCCGGCATGAAGCAGATCTTGCAGGGCTTCTTCGGCCATTCGTTTACCGATGCCGGGCTGGAACGGTTCAGCTGCCCCACCGATTTCGCCGCCCGCTACCGCACCCGGCTGGCTGCCGCCGGCAACATCCGCGTCGTGCTGCACGCCAACGCCACCGGGATTGCAACGGCCGATGGCGGCCGCACCGCCGCCTTCGTGCAGACCCGCGCGCCCGGCGGCCGGTGCCTCGACGTGCGTGCCCGGCACATCGTGCTGGCGGCGGGCGGCCTCGAGATCCCGCGCCTGCTGCTCGCCTCCCGCAGCCCGGACCACCCGGCCGGTATCGGCAACGCGCACGACGCGGTGGGCCGCTACTACATGTGCCACCTGGCGGGAACGCTAGGCCGTTTGCGGCCGCTGACCGCGGTCGACCATGGCTACGCGCTGTCGGAGGAGGGCGTGTATTGCCGCAGGCGTTTCGCGATCAGGCCGGCTGCGCAGGCACGGTTGCGCACCGGCAACATGGTGGCCCGGCTTCACCACCCCCGGATCGGCGATCCGGCCCACCGCAGCGGCGCGCTGTCCGCGCTGCGCCTGGCCGCACCGCTCATCACCCCCGAATACGCCACCCGGCTGCAAGACGGGCCTGCGAGCGCTGCCGTCATGGCCCGCCATGCCGTCAACATCGCGGCCACGCCGCTGCACACGGCGGGTTTCCTGCTGCACTGGCTGCGCCGCCGCACCCTGGCCGCGCGCAAGTTCCCCTCCATCATCGTGCGCCCGCCTGGTGGCACCTACAGCCTCGACATCCACGCCGAGCAGTTTCCCAACCCGGACAGCCGGGTGACGCTGGCGGGCAGCCGCGATGCGCTGGGCGTGCCGCGCCTTCGCGTGGACTGGCGGCACCTGCCGTCCGACATCGTCACGGTGCGCCGCGGGCTGCACGCGCTCTCCGCCGACCTGTCCAGCTCCGGCACCGCCAGGCTGGCCTGGAACGACGACGCGCTGGAAGAGCACCTGCTGCGCGACGGCGCGTATGGGGGCCACCACATCGGCACCGCTCGCATGTCGGCCGATCCACGCCGTGGCGTGGTGGATGCCGATTGCCGGGTGCACGGCCTGGCCAACCTATGGATCGCCGGCAGCGCGGTGTTCCCCACCTCGGGCCAGGCGAACCCCACGCTTACCATCGTGGGCCTGGCCTTGCGGCTGGCGTGCAGGCTTGGAGCGCGCACGCCGACCGAGATCGCCGCCGGCTCCGCCGAGGTAGGCCCGGCTATCCGCGCGATGTTTCGCGACACCGCCGATATCGAGGGCCGTATCTGACCGCCGCCTCTTTCTCGGGCCGCCCGTCGTTGCTATGGCCATCGTTTCAATGCTTCGGATCAACCATGGCCGGCCATAGTCACGCCAAGAACATCATGCATCGCAAGGGCGCGCAGGACGCGCGGCGCGCCCGGCAGTTCGCCAAGCTGCTGCGCGAGATCACGGTGGCGGCCAAGCAGGGCCTGCCGGACCCGGCCGCCAATGCCCGCCTGCGCGCGGCTGTCACCACGGCCTACAAGCAGAATATGACCCGCGACACGGTCGACCGCGCCATCAAGAAGGCGTCCGGCGCGGCCGGCGGCGAAGACTATACCGAGGTGCGCTACGAGGGCTACGGCCCGGCCGGCGTGGCGGTGATCGTGGAAGCGCTGACCGACAACCGCAACCGCACCGCGTCCGACGTGCGCTCCGCCTTCAATAAGTATGGCGGCGCGCTGGGCGAGACGAACTCTGTCAGCTTCATGTTCGGCCGGGTGGGCGTCGTCGCCTACAAGCCCGAGGCGGCCGATGCGGACGCGATGCTGGAGGCGGCCGTCGATGCGGGTGCGGACGACGTGGCCAGCGACGCGGACGGCCATGCGATCGTCTGCACGCCGGACAGCCTGTTCGCCGTGCGCGACGCGCTGGAGAAGCGCTTCGGCGCGCCGGAATCGGCCAAGTTCGACTGGCGCCCGAGCGTGACCGTGACGCTGGACGAGGAACGTGCGGGCGCCGTGCTGAAGCTGATCGACGCGCTCGAGGACAACGACGACGTGCAGAACGTGTTTGCCAACTTCGACATACCGGAGGCCGTGCTCGCACGCCTGGCCGCTTGAGTGCGGTCCGCCTCCTGGGGCTCGACCCCGGCTTGCGCTTCACCGGTTGGGGCCTGATCGAGAGCCATGGCAACCGGCTGCGCCACCTGGCCGACGGGGTGATCGCCACCGATAGCGAGCTGCCGGTGCCCGATCGGCTGCGCGCGTTGTACGAACAGTTGACGGCGCTGATCGCGCTGCACCGCCCGGCCGAGGCCGCCGTGGAGGAGACCTACGTCAACCGCAACGGGGCGGCGACCCTGAAGCTGGGCTACGCGCGCGGCGTGGCATTGCTGGCGCCGGCCTTGGCGGGCTTGGCGGTCACCGAGTACGGCGCAAAGATGGTCAAGCGGTCGGTGGTGGGCAACGGCAACGCGGAAAAGACGCAGGTGGCCCACATGGTCGCCCGCCTGCTGCCCGGCGCCACCCTGCGCCGCGCGGACGCCGCCGACGCGCTGGCGGTGGCCATCTGCCACGCCCACCACCGCGCCACCCGGATCGTTCTGGCGCGCGCCGCGGCCACCGCATGATCGCCCTGCCGGTCCTGGTATGATCGCTTTGCTCACGGGCCGGGTGGACAGCCTGGATGCCGGGTCCTGCGTCGTCGATGTGGGCGGCGTGGGCTACCTGGTGCAGGCCAGCACGCGCACCCTGGCCGGCCTGCCGTCGGCGCCCGCCCAGGCGCGCCTGCTGGTGGAGACGGTGGTGCGGGAGGACGCGATCCTGCTCTACGGCTTCGCCGACCCCGCCGAGCGCGACTGGTTCCGCTTGCTGGTCACCGTGCAGGGCGTGGGTGCGAAGGTGGCGCTGGCGATCCTGTCCGCCCTGTCGCCGCGCGACCTGGTCGGCGCGATCGCCAGCACGGACCGCGCGGCGCTGACGCGTGTGGCCGGCGTCGGCCCCAAGCTCGCCGTGCGCCTGCTGACCGAACTGCGGGACCGGGCAGGCGCCATGCCGTCCGGCGGCGGCGTTGCGCTGCCGGTGGCGCCCGCGGGCGGCCTGGCAGCCGATGCCCTGTCCGCGCTCGCCAATCTCGGCTACCGCCGCGTCGAGGCGCAGCCGGCGGTGGAGCGCGTGATCGAACGCCTGGGCCCAGGGGCGGCGCTGGACGCGGTTCTGCGGGAGAGCCTGCGCGAGCTGGCGCGCTAGTCTAATGCTGCTGCGACGACGTCGCCGTAGCAGACGGCGAAGCGACATTGGCCGGCGGTATGCCGGGGTTGGGCAGCGTCGAGGTGGCAACCGGTGCCGACACGGCTCCGCCCGGCTGGATCGGCGCGTTCATCTGCGGGGGATTGGTATCCAGCCGGTTCACGTCTGGCAGGGTCGAGCAGCCCTGCAGGTTCTCGCCCACGAGGACGCTGGCCACGAAGAAGGTGGCGAGTGCCAGCCAATAGGGGTGCGTCCTGACCTTCCGGTGCGACGCGATCCACATCTCCACGATGTAGAGGGGTGGATGCGGCGCCGTGGCCACGATCCCGGTCACCACGACCATGGGATACCGTCCCGAACGCTCGATCAGGTAGTCGGTTATCTCTTCCGGGCCGCGGGTTTCCATGGCGATGTACCAGCGCCGCAGATCGTCGGCATTGTAACCCACGTACTCGTATTCGCCGAGCTGCCTTCGCCAGTAGGCGGCGATGTGTATCTCCTCGACGAAATCGACATCGGCCATGAGCGGTCTCTACCAGTGGCTGGGCCAGGCGGTGCGCTCCGGCGTTTGCGGGCGTCACTCAGTGCCCTGAATACCATAACCTTTCATGAAAAGATGCACGGCACAGTCCACCACGTGGTCGATCTCGTGTTCCTGCGGCATCTCGATGAGGCGCAGGCGTCGCTTCATGGAAAGATGCGTCTGGATCAGGGCGAAAAACTGCTCGGCTGCAAAATCGGCATCCTGCACAGCCAGCCGGCCGTGCGCGGCGCTGTGCCGCAGGAAGCCGGCAAGGTGCCGCACCCCACGCGCCGGTCCCTCGGCGTAGAACGAATGCGCCAGCTCGGGAAATTTCTCCGCCTCGGCCACCACCATGCGATACATCACCAGGGCGGGCTCGGACAGCAGCATGGTGATCATGCGGCGGCCGATTTGGCGCAGGGCCACGTCCGGCGGCGTCGCCGGATCCAGCTCCTCGAACAGCAGGGCGATCCAGCGGGCGCAATCGCGGTGCATGTAGGCGGCGAACAGCTCCGCCTTGCTCGTAAAATAATTGTAGAGCGTGCCTTTGGAAACGCCGGCCTCGGCAGCGATGCGCGCCATGCTGGCGCCCTCATAGCCATCCTGAGCGAACACTGCGGCAGCGCCGTCCAGTATCTGGCTCTCCTTGCAGGAGAGCGCGCCGGCCAACTGGCTAAGGGCCGCCAATGCTACCATGAACAATCGCAACCATACTCTGGTGTTCCTCGAATGGCTTTGACGATCAAGGCAAAACGTCTAGCTTGTCAACACTGACCGAACCGATCGGTCAGTGGTCGATGCGGCGCGCCGCGGTTCTAAGTAGAGGATTTTCTGGTGCGCGATGCCTCGATGCCCAGCGTTTTGTCATACCCATTCGTGTTCCGCGCGTGCCCGGTCGCGGTCGCGGTCGGTCTGCTGGCCGGCTGCACGGTAGGACCCAGCTTCAAGCCGCAGTCGATTTGGTCGCCATCCACCTGGTTTGCCGGGCGGGCGACACCCACGCCTGCCGCAGCAGCGCGAAGCGAGCCGGTCAGCGAGCCGATCGATCCTACCTGGTGGAACCTGTTTCACGACGGCGAGCTCACCTCGCTGGAGCAGCGCGTGTCCGCCGCCAACCTGAACGTGCGCATATCCACGATCCGCCTCGCCGAAAGCCGCTCGCAACGGCAGATCACCGGAGCCGACCAATTTCCCACGCTGACCGGCGACGGCTCCTACACGCGCGAACGGATCAGCCAGAAGGGTGTGGTGGGCATATTCGGCGCCAGCACGTCGGGCACCAGCTTCGGCAGCACGGGCAGCGCGGCCAACGGTCTATCCGGCCGGTCGGGTGCCATACCCACGTCGGTGACCGGCGGCGGCACCATCCCGCCGTTCAACCTGTGGCAATACGGTTTCGACGCCTCGTGGGAACTCGACCTTTGGGGCCGGGTGCGGCGCGAGGTGGAGAGTGCGGACGCCTCGTTGGAAGCCTCCACCGACGCCCGCCGCAACGCGCTGCTGTCGGTGGTGGCCGAGGTGGCACGCGACTACGTGCAGCTGCGCGGCCAGCAGACGCAGCTCGGCATAGCACAGGACAACATCAAGACGGACCGTGACTCGCTCGAACTGAGCCGCGCACGCTTCCGCGGCGGGCTGACGACCGAGCTGGACGTGGCCAACGCCGCGGCCCAGCTGCAGAGCACCCAGGCCCAGGTGCCGCAGCTCGAACAGCAGCAGGACCAGAGCATCAACGCGCTGAGCTTCCTGCTGGGCGAGACGCCGCAGGCGCTGCGGGCCGAGCTGGTCCGCCCGGGCGCCGTGCCGCCGGTGCCGCCGCGCGTGCCGGTGGGCGTGCCGTCGGAACTGGCGCGACGCCGGCCGGACATCCGTCAAGCCGAAGCGCAGCTTCACGCGGCCACCGCCGACATCGGTGTGGCCGTCGCCGATTTCTACCCCAAGATCACGCTGGATGGCAGCCTTGGCCTGCAGGCGCTCAAGGCGAAGGATTTGGGCAATTGGGCGGCGCGCCAGTACGGCCTGGGCCCGACCATCAGCATCCCGATCTTCGAGGGCGGCCGTCTGCGCGCCACGCTGGAACTGCGAAAGGTCGAGCAGCAGGAGGCGGCGCTGAACTACCAGCAGACCGTGCTGCAAGCCTGGCACGATGTGGACAACGCACTGACGGCCTATGCCGACGAGCAGCGCCGGCGCGACGCGCTGGCCGGCGCCGTCGAGCAGAACCAGTTGGCGCTGCGCCTGGCGCGCGACCGCTACACGCAGGGGGTGGCGGATTTCCTCAATGTGCTGGATGCGGAACGGGCGCTGCTGCAGGCGCAGCTGCAGTTGGCGGACAGTTCCACGACGGTGTCGTCCAACCTGGTGCAATTGTACAAGGCGCTCGGCGGCGGTTGGGAAGCGACGTACCCGGTACAGACCGCGGCGCGATGACCGCGAGCCGGTCGGTCCCGCCCGCCTCGTGGCGATTACCGCGGTTATGGATTGGGAGTTGCTGCCCGTCACGGCGCGTCACGCAGCCGCCGCGCTTGCACCCCCGCTTGGCCGAAAGGACCCGTTCGACGATCCGCTTCTTTTTGAGGTGCAGGAGGAGGGCATGCGTCTGCTCACGCGTGACAGCAGGCTTCTTAAAGCGCGTTCAGGCTGACCGTGAACGGTCAGCGCGCTCCAAATATATGTTCGAACGAGCGATTTACTTACTTCGGCTGTTCCAGTCTGCGTGAGATTGCTCTAGTCATCCACTCTCGGCAGGCTGAACAGGTCCTGGCACCGCCAGATAGGCCAGCCGCTTCATCTCCCGCCGCCCACGTCCCACTGAATCCAAGATCAGCCCGCAGGCGAGCGACAAGAACGACAATGCCACCAGGGCTGCGGCGAGGATGGCGGTGGGCAGGCGCGGCACGAGGCCCGTGCGCAAGAACTCGGCTACCACGGGCAGACCGAACGCAAGCCCGCCAAGCAGAAGCAGCAGGCCGGCAACCGAGAAAAACGGCAGCGGCCGCTCGTCCTTCACCAGCATCAGGATCAGCCGCAGGATGCGCAGGCCATCGCGCACCGTGCGCAGCTTGCTGGCCGAGCCGGCGGGGCGTTCGCGATACGCGGCAGGCAGTTCGCCCACCGGCATGGCCAGCTGCAGCGCGTGCACCGTCAGCTCCGTCTCGGTCTCGAAGCCACCGGACAAAGCGGGGAACGTCTTGACGAAGCGGCGCGAGAACACCCGGTAGCCGGACAGCATGTCGGTCACCCGCGCCCCGAACAGCCGGGCGACGAGACCGGAAATCAGCGTGTTGCCGGTGCGGTGGCCCCGGCGATACGCGCCCGTGGCTTCCGTCACGCGCGTGCCGGTCACCATGTCGAGTGTGTTGGCGCGCAGCAACGCCACCATCGCCGGGGCGGCCGCGGCATCGTAGGTGTCGTCGCCATCGACCAGCACGTAGATGTCCGCGTCGATGTCGGCGAACATGCGACGGACGACGTAGCCCTTGCCCTGCAACGCCTCGTGCCCGGTCAATGCGCCCGCAACGCGCGCCGCCTCGGCTGTACCGTCGGTCGAGTTGTTGTCGTAGGCGTAGGCCACCGCCCCGGGCAAGGCCGCGCGAAAGGCGGCCACCACGCGGGGGATAGCCACGGCCTCGTTGAAGCAAGGAATCAGCACGGCCACGCGCGGCGCACCGGTCATCGAAACACCAGCCGGCGGCTGAGGTAGAAATTTACGAACATCGCGGCAACGCCGCCAGCGGCGATCGGCACCACCGGGTGGCTGTGGCAGAACGGCTGGGTGGCGATCAGGCTGAAGTAGATGCCGCGGTTCAGCACGAAACCGGCCGAGTTGACCGCCAGGAACATCACCGCCTGCCGATGCATGGCCCCATGCGGTACGTGGCGGTAGGTCCAGACCCGGTTAAGCAGCCAGTTGATCGAACCGGCAATGAGATAGGAGATCACGCCGGCCACGTACAGGCCGACAAACGGCGCCGTCGCATAGACGATCAGCGTGTCCCAGATGAAGCCCAGAGTGCCGATGACGCCGAAACGCAGAAACTGACCGGCGATCAGCCGGCGTTGTGGCGATAGCAGGGAAAGCAGCGGTTCCACCCGATGCAGCAGCCGAATATCCATCGCATCCTGCAATAGAAACCCCGGGGAAGGTCCTCCCCGGGGTTGAAACGCGCTGATCGCCGGCGTGTGAAGGCCTACTGGCTGCCTAGATCACGATAGCCTCCGGTAGCCAAGCTAGCGTGATCTAGGCCTTTGTTTAGCGAGCCTGATATCGCGTCGAGGGTCAACCCGGTGCGATCATAGCCTAGTGAAGAATGATCTCCACCCGGCGGTTCTGCGGCTCCCGCACGCCCTTGGCCGTCTGCACCAGCGGGTTGCTTTCGCCGTAGCCGTGAATGCTGATCTCGCCGCGGCTCACGCCGTCGCGCACCAACTCGGACTCCACGCTCTGCGCCCGACGCACGGAAAGCCGCTGGTTGTACGCTGCGGTCCCCGAAAGGTCGGTGTAGCCGTTCACCTCGATGCGCGTCGTCTGCGTGTGGGTAGAAGCCGCGGCCGCCTGGGCTACGATCTGGCGGGCCCGGCTGGTCAGGTCGGCACGATCCCAGTCGAAGAACACGAGGTATGTCTTGGCG
>CAXUHU010000114.1:0-10837 GCA_964250925.1 uncultured Acetobacteraceae bacterium | reverse complement strand
TCGGAAGGCCGCGCTCGAACCGGGCATCGGTTTTGGTTTCGGCGATGCTGATGTGGGGGGTCCGGTAGCAACGGAGCCGAAAGTTCGATTGAGCAGAAAACTCGGCCGAATGGCTTTGCCGGTAGGGGGCCGAAGCCTATTCGGCTCTCTCAGCGGTCACTGGCCATCGCCCAATGTATTATGAGGTCGATACAAGCGTTGCGGGAGTGAAGCATTGTCAACCTTTCTCGATAATAGGGAGCTTGGACCAGCGATCACGGATCTGATGCAAGGATCGAGCTTACGATGCGCCGTCGCTTTTTGGGGGAACGAGGCAAGTAATGCGCTTTTCCCGAATAAGTATCTACCGACCGAAGCCAGGATCATCTGCGATTTAACGATGGGCGGATCGAATCCGAACGAGCTGAGAGTTCTTGGGGCACCGGACAACGAGAGGATCAAGCACCTGCGTGGTCTGCATGCGAAGGTCTATCTTTCCAACAAGGGTCTAATCACGAGCTCAGCCAATGCGACGAACAATAGCATCGGTTTCTTGGCGGTCGCTAACCTAGTCGAAGCTGGAACCTTTCATGCGCCGGGAAGTGAAGCTTACGGTTCTGCGTCGCGTTGGTTTGAGAAGATGTGGGATTGCTCCACGGTCGTCGACGAGCAGGCGCTCAATCACGCGCAGAGGGTGTGGGACAGGAAGCCGCATGGCGATGGTCCTCTGGAGAAGGGGCGCCCTCCCGATCCCGCGTCGCTCTTTGATATGGTGGCCGACAATCCCGGTCGCTTCCGCGGTGTTGGATTCGCCTTCACGTTTGGAAACTCGACCACCAAACAGCGGGACGAGACCGTTGCGGCGGTCATCGAGAAAGATAAGATGCTGGACATCCCTCTACTAACGACGCGCGACCGGAAGGCGCTTGGCGCGTGGCCTGTCCGCGACGTATTTAGCGAGTGGGAGCCAGAGGACATTTATGCTTGGCCGGAGCGTTTCGTCTGCGCCCACCGAGGATCGCGTGGCCACTTCTCCTACTGGTTCTACGAGCGGGTCCATACCATCGTAATCAAAGGCCGCCGCGGCATGGTTCTCGCCAGGCGGCCGGGTTCATCATTGAGGAAGGCGCTGGGCTTCAAGCGCAGTGCGGAAGCGATGGCGAAGGTCGATGCCGATTGCGCCTCGCTCATTTTCGACCAGGTAACGGAGTCCGGACACCAACTGTATGAAAGCGGCGAGATGCTTGCCGACCTTTCGGCAGATCCCTAACCTCGGCCTGGTCTCCAGTCTGAATCGAACTTTCGGTTCCGTTACTACTGGACCCCCTGTCCGAGCGGCTCACCAGTCTCTCTCACGGCTCGTCCGTTGTTGGCGGAAGTTTGAGTACGGCATTTATCAATGGGGCGTTCTGAACATGGCAAGGATCAATCCGACCCTAGATGATGCAATCTTGCGCTTGCAGAATCAGCTGCGAGACAGCAACGCTTTGGTTTCTGCTCGCGACGCCGCTATGACGGCGCTGCGCATCGAGCACCAAGCTACAGTCGACGGTCTCAACGGCCAAATTGCTGGGCTGCGCAGCACGCATCAGCAGGCGTTGGACGCGAAGGCCGGCGAGATCGCCGCCTTGCGTGTTATGCAAGCCGCCGCGCTCGACGCCAAAGACGGTGAAATTGCGGCTTTGCGCCTGCGGGTAATCACCGTGACCGATCTCGATACCCTGGCTGCTACCCACGCGCGAACCATGAACATGGCGCGTTCGATTATCGGCGTTGGCTACAACACGGCCGGAAAGACCTGTCGCGAAGCTTGCCGCGATGTTGTGACGCATCGCTTGGGCGCCGAGATGGTCGACGACCAAGGCGACGAATGGGTGAGCGCGGCTTTCGCCGGCTTGGCGGCCTGTATGAGCGATATGGGCGACCCGCCGATTGCGCAGGCCCGGCTGCTAGCTGATAAAGCCAAAGAGCGGCGCAACGTAGATTTGCGCCTGGCTTGGGGCTCCCGCCAAAAGACGGATGCAAGGCATTGATGCCCTTGGTCTAGCGCATCCGTCCTTCAAGTAAGGTTCCCGTTGTTACTCGGGCATATGTTCCGAGAAATGCATCCCGCCATGCGGGTTTGTGACGCATTTCATGTGGCAAGCCATCATGCCTGTTACCGCGTCGCCGACCCATCTCCAGCCGACCTCCACGAAATGCGCAGGGTCTGCAACGTCAACGGATTTCTGAAACGATACGCGCTGGCCGCGTTCAACCGACACGACGTCATCGGGCAATTCGCTGAAAGCGCCGGTCTCATCGTCATGAGAGTGTGGCAGGCAAACGCCTAGATTATAGGCGCCGAGCCGGCGAATCATCTCCTGAACCTCTGGCAGTGCCACTTCGTCGTGTGCAGCCCGCAAGGTGGGAGGCAGGCTAGCCGGGTCGGCGAAACGGGGTAGCCGTGTCCATTGAACATCTCCTCTGTAGCAATGAATAACAGACAATTCCGAAGCGGCTTGCAAGGGGCATGCGTCCAGTTTCGAGGCGCCGTGCCGTCCAATTAAGCAAGACACGAGACGGCATTGCACGCCGACATGGCTGCCTGATTAGCTGCCACCATGGTTGCCACCAAGGTGGGTGGAGGGGTGTCTGGTCCCCTGCCCTTCCCTCACGCTTGTCGGGTAGATTTGCCTTCGCGCATGCGGCTAGAAAGCCATTGCTTGCGGCTTACCTCCACCCCGCGTCATAGCGGGGGTACGCCATAGAACGGGCAGGATAGCACGGTTCGTGGAACGGGCCGGGAACGACGTCACGCTGCAATGCCGATGACGCGGAAGCAGCCGGGTTCGTAACCGGCGTTGTGCTGCGGTTTGCAGGGGGTGGGCATGCGTAAGTGCGTCATACAGTTTCCTGCATGTCCTCGTTGGCCGCTACCTGAACAGTCGGCCGCCAGTCATCGCGCAGCGCCGCCAGCACGCCGGGAGCGGCTTAATTAAGCGTTACCAGTGTGAATTTGCCGGGTGTCCGCACGTGCACCAGCCTTGCGGCCCCATACTGAACGCACTGCATCTATTGCATATACTACACGCACCTGTCCCGAGTTTGACTTCGTCGCGTTGTTGTTCAAGATCGTTGAATACAGGAGTGTGCACCAGCACATTTTCATATGTGCTCTGACATTCAAGCATCGAAGCCTCCTTTGCTGCCATCAGCCTGTTAGATAGTCGTGATCGTGCCCAGCGTTGTTTTGTAACGCAACTCATTTTTTGGTATTTTGCCCAAGCATAGTTGATCCGATTAAGGCACCAGCATCATCTCAATCACCTGCCCTGCCCCTCGGTAGCGACATGTCGGGTCAGGTAGCGCACCCGATCCGGCTGCTTGCGACAGGACGGAAACCGGCAGCGCAGATGGCTGACGAGGCGAGTGGATGACCCGGCCGAACGGGGCGCCGTTGTTTGCGGGAGCGGCGCCCGTCGATTACCTGACGCGGCTGGGCCAGCCTGGCTACGTGGGGTTGCTGCGGCAGGTGTTGCACTGGCAGCAGTCATAGTCCCAGCGCAGAGAACACCTTAGCTGCGCAAAAAATGTTCCTCGACCCACCAACGCCATCACTGGGTGCAGGGCGCTTGGGTTTTAAGGCAAGTGACGAGATAAAGGTGATTGTTGTTGGCGGCATCGACATAGGTGCCGGCCACCGTACCACTTGGGCTTACGGATACGACTTGGGTTCGAATGGCCGAAGGGGCCTGGAAAACCCTGTATTGGCCAGACCGGTAGGTAAAAGCTTGGGTATCCCGTTGGGGATCGCCCACTTCATACGTGCCGAACAACGTATGGGACGGTCCGATGGCGTCTATTTCGGTATAGGGGCTGCCAGGGAAATCATAGGTTTCAACCATCCCTGCAATTGATGTGTAGCCGTGATAGCGCCCGCTGTTGGCGCGATAGCGCCCGGCGATGCTGTTGCCGCTACGAAAACTTGTGATGGTCACGTCTCCGCTCACCGCATCCGCCGGGAGTGCCGGCGATGTGTAGACGCCATGCCGGTAAATAAAAGGGCCGTTCGCGTAGCCAGCCACTGCGCCCGCATCGTTGATTAATTGGACAGCCACAACGGAGACGCCCGGGGGCGGCCGCAGGATTGTCACGCGGCCTGCTCCATAGATAAAGGAGTTTTGGTAATGATGCCTAAAAAAGAACCCGACAACCTCATCGGCTGTGTTGATCGCCACAGGTAGCGCATTCTGGCCGATTTTGCTGGAGAGCAGTGTCGTCATTTGGCCCGTGTTGGTGTCGTATAAGACGACTGCCGATTTTCGTTCGTTCCCGTCGGCCGTGACCATTTGGCCGGCCGCTAGACCGCCAGCGTTTATGGACGAGAATGCGCTGATGCCGGAGGGCATGACTGTCGAGCCCTGCGGCGACCACACGAAGGCACCGATGCTATTAAGGTTCGGGTCGGTGTAGTCGCCAACGATCTGACCGGCATCGTTGACTGCCGAAATCCTCACACCGCTCGCACCCTGCATGGGAGAAACAACCAGGTCCTGGAACGTGTAATGCCCGGCCCGAGCCTGCGTTGTGCCTATCAGGCTTGTGGCTACAGACGTCAACACGAGCGCGCGCAAGGTCACCGACAACATCACCTCCTCAAATTGAGCTCAAATTGAACGTAGTACGGTAAGAGATGGTGACGTCAACCTATGTGGCGTTGTTGCGGTAGGTGCTGAACCGGCGGCAGTCATAGAGAGTCGGCCGAAGCGCCAGCAATTGCTAGGCGATTGAGTAGCGTTCCTGTCCACTTCAACTGGACGGAACCGTCTGTCGCCTGTGGATATCTAATTCCTTGTTCCCGCCCTGTTCTCTTGCTTGTCTGGGGTTATGTCGTGGCACCCGCCGGATTTCCGCCTCGATGGGGTCGCCGCACGATTTGTCCAAAACTGCACGCTAAGCGTTTTGATCGGCGGATGACGGGCTAAGCGATGCAATCAGCCGCACCGTGAAGCGAGCCGTATGTAATTGTGGATAGACCCAAACAGTCCCGTCGCCAGCCGCAAATCGGCCGCACGATAGGCGGTGTTGTCTACTCATCGTATGGGTCGATGAGCTGACCCGACGCGACGTCCCGGCGTTCCTGGCGAACGATGGTCGCCCGCAATTCCCAATCCGGCAAATGGCTATCGAACTGCAAGGAATCGGGGAGCGACATGCCACTAGCAAGCTGCAGGTGGCCAAACCGCGCAGACCTGGTGATCTGTCCGGTCCCCACATTCGATAGGTCAAACACCTCCAGTTTCCAAGAACTGTCATCTCCCCAAAGACAACCGGCGACAAACCCTGTCGTTAGAGACAGCCACGGACCAAAAGTGCTGTAATAGCCATGGTCGACGTTATCCGCGATGGTCGGAGCAATTGCATTAGTTTCGAAGAGCCAGCTTTCTGTCTCTCGTCCGTTTGACCGATTCCGTCTCGAGACTTTGCGGTAGCGAGGGACATATAGTTCGACGGGGCAGAAACCATGCGAGGCGGGTTCCTCGCCTCCCAAGTCTTCGCAAGCGGGTAGGCTCATCAAACGTGTTGACGTTTAGTCTCGACAGTACAGAGCGTACCACATTCCATTTGCTTCAAATGGCTCAAAGGTCTCCTGTGCCCAGCCCGGATGATTTCGTTCGTAGTGTCCAATCTGCATGTCTCCATCAAATATATTCACTAATGCGGACCCCCAGACGCCGGCATTGTGCGGTTTGACTACGGCCTCGGCTCTAAACCGCCTCGCCTCCAGCCCAGCTTTCATGCCTGTCTTGCTTTCAGCAACTGCGTCCATCCTTTGTGGTAGTGGATTTGGAAAACTTACGAGCAGCTCGGTTTAGCGTGGATCAGGACATCTGGAGGCCACATCCAATCGGATGTTGGACGGAAGTACACGCTGTGGTCTCGGCTGATCCTCGGAACCATATTCGCCGATGTAGAAGTCGCCAGCAAAGCTGGCCGGTGTACAGTTCTTGGTGCAGTCGCCTCTGTCAACCGGATGGTAATCATCCACTTGCACCAAAAGAAAGTCGGTAAGCTGATGCAAGCTTTCTGAATCGAGGAAGGCAACACCTTCCCCCGCACTTCCAGACAGCACGCCTTCAGGATTTGCATTTTTTCCTGCAGAAATTGTCCAACCGCCAGGAATATGACAAACAGCAATTACGCGGACGCCCCATGTTTTGATGTCGAAGCTTGCGATATATTGGCCACGCGCTTGCGATCCACTCTTCAATGGCTGAAGTTTGATTCCAGTGATTGAAAGAAGCTGGGTTTCCGCTGGGATAGCAGCCGGACAGTTGCATTCCAATGACGCAAGACAAGCAGCCAAAAACCAGAAGAGATGAAAACCAGACATCAGCTAACACCTGTTTTTGAAGTTTTCAAAGCCGATGTTGAGCCACAATTCGAGACACCGTAGGCTGGCTAACGTTATACAAACGAGCCATGTCCGCCCCAGATTTACGGCCTGAAATTACGCTCTCTGCAATCTCGCGGCGTTTGATCGCATCAAGTTTCTTGCGCCTGCCGCCGATACGGCCCTCGGCTCTCGCAACGGCAATGCCAGCCGATGTCCGCTCGCGGATCATGGCGCGTTCGAACTCGGCAAATGAGCCCACCATCTGCATCAACATCCGGCCTGCGGGCGTGGTGGTGTCGATGTTTTCCGTCACGGAGCGGAAGCCAGCACCAGCCTCGGCAATCCGCTCCATGATGTGGAGGACATCCTTCAATGAGCGAGAAAGCCGGTCGAGCTTCCACACGACTACCGTGTCGCCTTTGCGAAGCTGGTCCAGCATGCGGTGCAGCTCCGGCCGATCCCAGCGGCCACCAGAGGCGGACTCCTCGAAAAGGCGGCGGCAACCGGCTGCCTTGAGCGCCTTGGACTGGAGGGGGTTGTTCTGCTCGTCTCCCTTTGAGACCCGCGCATAGCCGAGTAGTAGGCCGGCGGCGACCGGCTTGGTGTCTTTCACAAACGACCGTTTGTGAATGGTTTTACCTTCACGACAGATCCTGGAGAAAATCCTTTCAATACCCTGTTGCAGAATGCCATTGAAAGGCAAGCAGATTATGAACGGCCTTCTCCTTCCGCAACGAGGCCGTCTTGTCTATCCGAGCCCTTCTGTCCGCCGAGCAGCGCAATCGCCTATTCGCCATCCCCGTCGAGCGCGCTGAGATGGCGCGGCACTACGTCGTCGCCCCGGACGATCTGGCGCTCATTAGCGCCAAGCGCTGTGCCCCGAACCGGCTCGGCTTTGCGCTCCAGCTCTGCCTGCTGCGCTATCCCGGCCAAGGTCTTGGGCCAGGTGAACACCCGCCGGGGCCGTTGGTCGGCTTTGTCGCCGAACAACTCGGGCTGACGCCGGGCGCATTTGCTGAGTATGCGGCCCGTGACCAAACCCGCCGGGAACATGCAGTCGAACTTCAGGCTCTCCTTGGGCGTCGGCGCTTCGGCTTTCCCGCTTGGCGGGATTGCCTACGGGTCGGGACCGAAGCGGCGTGGGCAACAGACCGCGGTGAGTCCATCGTGCGCGCCATGTTGGACAAGTTGAGGCTTACAAACATCATGCTTCCAGCGCCTCATGTGCTGGAACGCATGGGTTTGGAGGCGCGCGTGCGCGCCCGCCGGCAAGCCTTCGAGGCTCTTGCGTCTGGCCTGACCGATGCCAACCGGCAGGCATTGGACGCCTTGCTCACAAATGATCCCGAGGTCGGCCGGTCTCGATTTACCTGGCTGCGGGACTGCCCGGAATCGCCGGCACCCTCCAACATGATCGAGCTGCTGGACCGGCTGGATTACGTCCGATCCCTTGGTGTCGATGCTGATCGAGCAAGGCGCATCCACCCGGGCCGTCTCGTCCGCCTGGTGGAGGAGGGCGGGATCATGACCGCGCAGCACATCGCCGATCTTGAGCCCGCCAGGCGCCCCGCCATTCTGGTGGCGCAAGTCGCCCACCTGGACACCCGCGTTGCCGACGCGACACTCGCCATGTTCGAGAAATACATCGGCTCGCTGTTCACCAAAGCACGCAGCAAGGACGAGCGTCGCTTCCAGGCGACCAAACGGGATGTGGCGAAGGCCTTATTGCTGTTCCGGCGCACCATAGCCGCTTTGAAAAGGGCCAAGCAGGCGGGCGAGGATGGCGTGGCCGTCGTCGAGCGCGAGGTCGGAATGGCGCAATTGGATCGTGCCCTTCCGACCATCGAGGCGGTCGCTGATGTCGCCGACCAGGACATCTTGCTGACCGCGGCTGAGAAGTACTCCGTGCTGCGGCGCTTCAGCCCGCGTTTCCTGGCAAGCTTTCAATTCCAGTCCAACGTCGCGCATGACCCGGTGCTTGCCGCCATCGAGGCGATCAGGGCCGCGGATCAGGCGGGAGCAAAGACCTTCGCCAAGCGCCCGCCCGCGTCTTTCCTGCCTCCGAAGTGGCGCAAGCTTATCTTTGCCAGCGGCCCGGCGGAGCGGCGCCTCTACGAAACGGCGGTCCTGGCCACCCTCCGCGACCGCTTACGCGGAGCCAACATCTGGGTGGCTGGCAGCCGAGATTACCGCGCATTCGAAGATTATCTCCTGCCGCCGGACGTGCAGGCGGTCGCCGGCGGCATCGGCGGCGAGACAGATCCAGCCCGCTACGTGGCAGCGCGTGCCGGGCTGCTGCATGACCAGCTGACCTATGTTGCGAGCCGCGCAGCGCGCCAAGAGCTCGATGGCGTCGAGATCGAGGAGGGGAAGCTCTACATCGCCCGAACCAAGCCGGTCACTCCGGACGCCGCGCGCGTGCTGGCGGCCCGGCTGGAGGGGCTTTTGCCGAGGGTGCGCATCACCGAGGTGCTCGCGGACGTGGATCGCTGGACCGGCTTTGCCGACCGCTTCACGCATCTGCGCACGGGCAACCCGGCGGGCGACAAACCGGCACTGCTTGCTGCCATCCTCGCCGACGGCACCAATCTCGGTTTGTCGCGCATGGCCGACGCCTTCCGTGGCCTGACCTATCATCACCTGGTCAACGTGGCGCAGTGGCACATCAGCGACGACAATTACGTCGCCGCGCGGGCTGCGATCATCAACGCGTACCACAAGCACCCTTATTCGGCGATCTGGGATGACGGCACGACTTCCTCGTCCGACGGGCAGTACTTCCGCACCGGCGGTCGCGCCGCCGGCGCAGGCAACGTAAATGCAAAATACGGCATCGATCCGGGCGGCGTTCTATACACCCATGTGTCTGGCCGGTTCGGGCCGTTCTTCACCCGCGTCATCACCGCCACGCAGAGCGAAGCCCCCTACGTCCTCGACGGCCTCCATCACCATGCCCACCAAACCGATCTACGAATTGCCGAACACTACACCGACACCGCCGGCGCTACGGATCACGTCTTTGGCCTCTGCCATCTTCTGGGTTATCGCTTTGCACCGCGCATCAAGGATTTGAAGATCGCAAGCTCTACACAGTCGAAAAGCCGGGAACGTATTCGCTGCTGGAACCGCTTATCGGCGACGCCGTCGATACGGCTGCCATCACCGGCCAGTGGTCTGAGCTTGTCCGCTTGAAAGCATCTATCGAGACTGGCGGAACAGTACCCTCCGTCATCCTGCGCAAGCTAGCGGCGGCTGGACCAGGTAATGCGCTCTCGCGCGCCCTCCACGCCGTCGGGCGGATAGAGCGAACATTGTTTACCCTGCAATGGCTATCCGATCCCGAGCTACGGCAACGCAGCCACGCTGGCCTCAACAAGGGGGAAGCAAGTAATTCGCTGCAACGTGCTGTGTTCTTTCATAGGCAGGGTGAAATCCGCGACCGCACATTCGAAAACCAGAGCTTCCGCGCATCAGGCCTGAGCCTGATCACCGCGGCTATCGTTCACTGGAACACCGTCTATCTGGAACGAGCTGTCCAGCACTTGCGGGCGCAGGGCGTCAGCATCCCCGACGATCTTCTGCCGCATGTAGCGCCGCTTGGTTGGGAGCACATCGCTTTGACCGGCGATTACGTCTGGGCCGGCACCGAACCAGCCTCAAACTTCCGCCCGCTGAACGATGTTCGCCCTACGTTCATGCCCCGAGCGGCTTAGCGTGCAGTTTTGGACAAATCGTGCGGCGACCCCAACATTGGGTCAAGGCGATGCAGAACCGGCCAGGCGCGTACAGCCAGAGCCGCAAGATCAACCTTGTCGGGGCGGGCCAGACGCTCCGCTTCAGCGACGTGCGCGGCGAGCTTTTCCCAGCCCACGGAGGAGGCCACTGCCCCATCCAGGTCTCTATCACCCTCCTTGGCTGCGATCAGGGCGACGCCGAGCTTCGCCAGCAGACGCACTTGGTCGTTCACCGCGCGGGCATCGCGCAGAACCGCACTTTCCTCGCGCGCCTCAGCACGCCGAAACATCCGGCCAACCGCCCGATCAAACAAACCAACCAAGTCGTCGGTCAGGCGTGCCGTGGTGTCCAGTACGGTTGCGATCAGGGTAGCCTGCCGACGGAGTGGCGAGAGCGCCCGGAGATGCTGGGCGGTAAAACGTCCTCCCTCACGGGCCAGCTTACGCAAACGCTCGGGATGCACGCCTTCGGACCTGGTCGGATCGAGGCCGATCGCGCGCA
This sequence comes from uncultured Acetobacteraceae bacterium, assembly GCA_964250925.1. Classification (GTDB taxonomy): domain Bacteria; phylum Pseudomonadota; class Alphaproteobacteria; order Acetobacterales; family Acetobacteraceae; genus BOG-908. The sequence goes on along the minus strand of CAXUHU010000114.1, from coordinate 243 downwards.
GACTGGCGAGCTGCTCGACAATGCGCTTCAGCGCCTTATGGCCAGGGGCGCCTGGCGACTGCCGGGCCCAGCCCAGCACGCTCATCGATGTGCCGTCCTTTGGCGCAAGTAGCCCGTCCAGCGCAGCGAATTGCTCGGGGGACAGAGTGCGGGTGAGCTGGCCTGCAACATGGCGCTCTGCGATGACCAGGCGGCAGCGACCAGGCGTTCAATCACGCTTGGCCCAGGTGCCAGAATGCGGCG
>CAXUHU010000113.1:0-10890 GCA_964250925.1 uncultured Acetobacteraceae bacterium | reverse complement strand
GCTGGACGGGCGGCACATTGCCGGCCCGTGCACGGTGATCACGGGGCCGACCCTAAAGGCGCAAGGCACCGCCAACGGCAACACGGTGGCGCTGCATTACGAAGCGGAGGGCGGTGTCCGGACGGAGTACGCGGGGACGCTGCAACCCGACGGGACGCTCGCCGGCACGGTCAGCGCGGGTGGATCGACCGGCCGTTTCACGGCCGAGAAGCAGTAGGGCGTCTTTGATGGAGGCGTGTGGACGACGCCTTGTCGCCGGTCGCCTCGAACGGCAGGACCAGCAAAGCGCCGGCACTGTTCCTGCGACGATGCAGGGCGTCCTGGTGTGCGACAGCGCCACCACCAGGCTTCCGCGGTCTCACGGTGGTGCCACCGGAATCAGGAAGGCGCCCGTCAGCCACACGACCCTTTCCGTCGAGCTTACTCTTACGTTCTCCTTGCTTCAAACAGCACAATGCCGAACGGAGCGGACGTCCCATGCCGAAACGCTTGATCGACCTAGCCGTCCCGCTCGAAAACGACGTGCCGGCGGACCCGCCCGGCTACGGGCCGAGGCTCGATTACGTTGGGCATGCCGAAGGCGCGCGCCAGCTCGCCGCCTGCTTTCCCGGCCTGCAGGTCGCCCAGCTTCCGGAAGCACAAGGCTGGGCTACTGAACTCGTGCGCATGTCCACGCATAACGGCACGCACATGGACGCGCCGTGGCACTATCACGCAACGCAGGACGCCGCCCTGCCCGGCGGAGCGCGCCCGGCGATGCGCATCGACGAACTGCTGCTCGACTGGTGCTGGCGGCCGGCGGTGAAGCTCGATTTCCGCGACAGGCCGCACGGCCACGTGGTCACGGCGGACGAGCTGGAACGGTATTGGACGGTCATCGGGCATCGTCCGGGCAAGCTCGACATCGTGGTCATGAACACCGCAGCGGGCGCGGCCTACGGCACCGCGGACTACGTCCATTCCGGTTGCGGCATGGGCCGGTCGGCGACGCTGCACCTCGCGGAACTCGGCGTACGAATCGTGGGCACCGACGGTTGGTCCTGGGATGCGCCCTTTTCGCACACGGCGCGGCGCTGGGAGACGTCGCACGATGCCTCGATCGTCTGGGAAGGTCACAAGGCAGGGCGTGAGATCGGCTACTTCCAAATGGAAAAACTCCATAATCTCGAGAAGCTGCCGTCGCACGGCTTTGAGATCATCTGTTTCCCGGTGAAAGTGAAGGGCGGCAGCGCCGGGTGGGTGCGGCCCGTCGCGGTGCTGTCGGACGGATTTTGAAGCGAGAGGCGATACCCTGTTGCCGCCCATGACCGCCAAAAAGCTGTCAGCGCAGGGTTCTGCATTGCTTTGATGGCAGAGCGTCCGCGTTTTCTTTGACCAATCAAGGGATCTACCCAGCTTGCCCGGGCTTGGCGCCCTTGACTGGTCAAAGAAAACGCGACCAAAGTTATGCATCGAATAGTGCTGATCTAACAATGCGTTATGAGGCTACCCCGGCCGGCCCCTAATCTGAATTGAGACGTTACCGACCTAGAAGACGAACGTCGCCAGTCGGAATGAAACCGTGCTCCGGTTGCCGATCGGACAACCGGAGCGGGAGAGATCGGTCATGGCGGACTTCAGCGGGCCGTCCCGTTCGAGCGACGGCCGGACGCGGCGCGTGATGCTCGCACTGCTCACCACCGCCTACACGCTGAACTTCGTCGATCGTACGATCGTGGCCTCCATCGGCCAGGCGATCAAGGTCGACCTCAAGATCAGCGACACGCAGCTGGGCCTGCTCGGCGGCTTGTACTTCGCCCTGCTCTATACCATCCTGGGGCTGCCGCTCGCGCGCCTGGCCGAGCGCCGGTCGCGGGTCGGCATCATGGCGGGCGCGGTGTTCCTGTGGTCTGGCATGACCGCGCTTTGCGGCGCCGCGTCCAGCTACGCATGGCTGGCGCTGTTCCGCTTCGGCGTCGGCGTGGGCGAGGCGGGGCTGTCGCCGCCCGCGCACTCGCTCATCAGCGACTATTACGAACCGAGGCGGCGCGCCTCGGCTTTGTCGATCTACTCGCTCGGCGTGCCGGTCGGCGTCATGATCGGCGCGGTGGTGGGCGGCTTCCTGGCGCAGCGCTTCTCCTGGCGCGTGGCCTTCGTCGCGGCCGGCGCCCCGGGCCTGCTGCTGGCGCCCGCGATCGGGTTCCTGGTTCGCGAACCGGCGCGCCACGTCGTCCAGACCCGTGCGTCCTTCGGCGAGGAAGTGCGGGCGACCCTGGGCGTCGCCAAGCAGCTTCTCGGCGATTGGCCGGTCTTCAACATGGTGGCGGGCATAACGCTCGTTTCGTTCGCCGGCTATGGCGGCGGGCAGTTCGTCGTGCCTTACTGGGTGCGCGTCTTCGGGCTGAACTACGCGCAGGTCGGGCTGATCGTAGGGCTGATCGGCGGCGCAAGCCAGATGGCCGGCGTGCTGCTCGGCGGCACGGTAAGCGACCGGTTGGCGCGATCGGGGGGGCGGGCTTGGTACGGGCTGGTGCCTGCGGTCGGCGTGGCACTTTCCTACCCCTTCGTCATCGCGATCTACACGGCGTCGAGCTGGCAGGTGGCGGCGCTCTGGCTGCTGTTCCCCGGCGCGCTGTCGTACGTCTATCTCGGCCCGACCTACGGCGTGGTACAGAACGCGGTGGGCCCGGAACAGCGCGCGACGGCAACGGCTGTACTGTTCTTCATCCTCAACCTCGTGGCACTCGGCGGCGGTCCGCCCGTGACGGGCTGGATGATCGACCATTTCGCGGCGTATCACCTTGCCACCCCCGGTCAGCCCGGGCTGCTGCCTTCCATCGGTCACCTGTTCGCCTCGAACGCGGGCGCCTTCCAGACCGCGTGCCCCGGCGGCGTCGGTCCCGTCGCGGGAAGCGCCGTGGACGCGGCCTGCCGGGCGGCGCTGAGGCTCGCGACACGCCAAGGCGTGCTGCTCGCCTACGCCGTGGGCCTGTGGGGCGCGCTGCACTACCTGCTCGCCGCGCTGGCGATGCGCCGCCGTCCCCCGAGCGCCTGACGACACGCACGGTGATGGTCGTGGCAACACGGCCGAGGGTACGCGCTTTGGAACTTAAGCTGAGAAAGGCTCCTTGTGTCACCAGGTTTCAGACCGCGCTCTACTGCCGGCAAGCTTGCCATCGACTAAGGATGTGACGTCGATAGCGGGCATTTCGGCCTCGCTTCCGGGAAAAGGCATGACATGCGACGCCGTCTCGGCGAGTCTCGCCACGCGTTCGTCGTGCGCGCGCTTGCCGCCGAGCGGAAAGCGCCAGACGAAGAGGGCCGCCAACATCTGAAGACCGACCAGCGATACGGCGTAGCTGACCACCAGGTTGCCGAGTATGTGCGGCGCAACCTTGCCGGGTGTGGCACCGATCGGGAAATGTACCAGCGACAGGATCTCGCCCGACAGGAACAGTCCGAGGCCGGAGACGCATTTCTGCATGAAGAACGATCCGGCAAAGAACAACCCTTCCGACCGCTCGCCGGTGCGCATCTGCGCGTCCTCGACCACGTCCGACATCATCGACGCCCCGAGGATGGCGCTGGCCACGCCGAGCGCGGTTGCCAGGGCTGTAACCACCATCAGGGCCGGGATGAGCGCTGCCGATTCGATGGCGGGGAACAGTCCCACGCCGCGCAGCGCGAAGGGAGAGACCGCGACGAACGGGTAGAGCACCGTGACCAGCACGGCGCCGCCGCGTTTGCCCATCCTGCGCGACAGCGACGACGCGATCCAGAACGACAGCGCCACGCCCGCCAGCAGCACGGTCGCCAGCAGCGCCACCGAAGACGCCGGGAACAGCCAGAAATAGGTGTTGAGATACGTGGACAGCGCGAAGGTCAGACCTTGCGCGGTGAAGCCGAAGACACCCGACAGCAGCAGCATCATAAACGCCTTGTTGCGCAGCGTTGCGGCGACGCCGCGGAACATACCGCCCAGGCTCGTGCGTGTCGGCGACACGCTCGGCAGATGGCGGATCTCGCGGTGCGTGAAGAAGGCGGAGACGAGGATGGCGGCGGTCATGAGCAGGGAGGCGACAACGGCGTAAGACCTGTAGCCGCCCGGGTTGAGTTGGCCGACCGGGTAGCGCGCGGTCGGTGCGAGGAGGACCAGGAAGGTCAGTACCAGCATGACCATGCTGCCGACCCAGCCGAACAGGTAGCGGTAGCCGAGCACCGACGTACGTTCGTGGTAGTCCGCCGTCAGTTCCGGTGCCAGCGCGGCCGAGGGTACTTCGTAGCAGGAGATCGCCGTGCGCACGAGCACCGCGACCACCGCGAGATAGACCAGCGTGTGTGCGTGCGAGCCGGTGGGCGGGTTCCACAGCAGCAGATAGAGCAGCCCGACCGGCACCGCGCTCGCGTACATGAACGGGTGCCGGCGACCGAACGACGACCGCGTGTGGTCCGACAGGTGACCTATGACTGGGTCGACGAAGGCGTCGAACACTAGCGCGAGCATGATGACGAGGCCGACTAGGTTGGCGGGCACGCCGATCACCTGGTTGTAGAACAGCAGCAGCAGGGTCGAGAAGCCGCCGTCCTTGATGCCGTAGGCTACCGAGCCGAGCCCGTAGGCGAGCTTGGTGCCGAACGCCAGCGTGCGGACCGGCGGCGCGGCCTGTGTCTGAATGGCGTCCATCGAGTGGATGTCTCCCCTGGCAAACGTTATTGTTATGAACGAAAACTTCTGTCGTCGGCGGCTGTGCCGAAGCGCGGCGTGTCGTTTCAGCGGTCTGCCGCGGCGCTCGCAAAAGCTTCTTGCTTGTTCTCGAAGAAGACCCTTGCTTCTACCCGCCAGGGCCGACCCGGTCCGCCGCTCAACCGCAATCGGGCCGTGCCGCAAACAGGCCACGAACCTCCGTCTTCAGGATCTTGCCGTTGGCGTTGCGCGGGAGCGTCTGCGTGCTGAACCGTATGCTGACCGGCACCTTGAACCGCGCCAGCTTCGCCGCCACCCACGCCTGCAGCTCCGCTTCGCTGGCCGACAGGCCGGGGGCGAGGTGGACCACCGCCGCCGGTTCCTCGCCCAGCGTGCGGTGCGGTATGCCGACCAGCGCCGCGTCGGTCACCGCAGGGTGTTCGTAGAGAACGTTTTCGACCTCGGACGAGTAGATGTTCTCGCCGCCGCGGATCACCACGTCCTTGGCGCGGTCGACGATGTAGCAAAAACCCTCGTCGTCGAGCCTGGCGATGTCCCCGGTGCGCACCCAGCCGTCGACGAAAGTGGCGGCGGTGGCTTCCGGGTTGTTCCAGTAGCCTTTGACCACCTGCGGGCCCGACACCCACAGTTCGCCTACTGCGCCGGGCGGCAGCACGCGCGTGGCCTCCGGGTTCATGATCCGCAGCGCGGAGACCGGCAGCGGCGGCCCACAACTGTCCGGGCGGTGCAGGTAGTCCTCCGCCCGGTGGCTGGTGACGGTGGCCGACGTCTCGGTCATCCCCCAGCCGTTGCCTGGCGCCGCCCGCAGGTCGGCGGCGATGCGGCGCACCAGCTCCGGCGCCGAGGGGGCGCCGCCGTAGGAGATGCTCTCCAGCGACGCGAGGTCGTAGCGGTGGCGGTCGGGATGTTCCAGCAGCTGCCAGGCGATGGTCGGCACGCCGCCTGTGTAGGTGACGCGCTCGCGCTCGATCAGCTCGAAAGCCCGCACGGCGTCCCATTTCTGCATGAACACCAGCGTGCCGCCGCCGGCGATGGTCGGCATCAGGGTCGCCATGCACGCGGTGACGTGGAACATCGGCACCACGTTCAGCCCCACCGCATGCGCCGGCTCCGCAAGCGGCTCCTCGCCGCGGCGCAGCAGCGTGCGCTGGGCCAAATAGCTGGCGGCGAATATGCATGCGATTATGTTACGGTGCGTGCCGAGCGCCCCTTTCGGCAGGCCGGTGGTGCCGCTGGTGTAAAAGATGGTGGCGTCGTCGTCGGGTGCCACCTCCACCTCCGGCAGGTCGGCGTCGGGCAGCCCGGCATAGCCGTCCGGCGTGCCGATGAGCGACTCGAGGGCCTCCGCGGGGGGGGCCGGCGGGCGGGCCGGCCGGCCCACGATCACATGGCGCAGCTGCGGCAGTTCGTCCGCGTGGGCGCGCACCCGGTCCCAGCGCTCAGCGTCGCAGACAAGGAGGCAGGTTCCAGACTGCGCCAGCCCGTAGCGCAGCTCGCCGCCGGTCCACCACGCGTTCAGCGGCACCACGATGGCGCCGAGGCTGGTGATGGCGAAGAACGCCACCGGCCATTCGGGCAGGTTGCGCATCGCCAGTGCCACCCGGTCGCCCGGGCCCACGCCGCGGTCGCGCAGGGCGCGTGCCAGGGCCGCGGCGGCGCGGAACCACCCCTCATAGGTGACCCGCTCGTCCTCGTAGACGACGAACAGGCACTCCGCATGAGCCTGTCGCGCCAGGCGCGCCAGCACGGGCAGGCTCGTCGGCTGGTTCTTCCAGACGCGGGTCGGTACGCCCCTGATCTCGACCGTCTCAACCTCGAGCGGCTGACCCGGGGCGCACAGGCGCCGCTCGATGTCCGCCAGCGTGGCGGCGGGCCAGGGCCCCGCCGCAGCGCCGGCCAGGCTGGGTGCGGTCTGGTCAGGCGACATGGCGGACAGTCCTAAACAGGGTTTGCCGTTACGCTGCGCCCTTGCTGGATATCGCCGATCATTGTTGCCTTCAAGACGGCCATTGCTCGGCACGCCGGTGCGCCGAGCAGAGCAAGAGACTTCTTCGAGAAAAGAAGCAAAAAGCTTTTGTTCCGGCTGTTGCGGGAAGCGGGAACAGCACGCTTGACCAGCGCGTATCGAACAGCGCGCACCCAGGGAGAGCAAAAGTCTTCTGGCTCTATCTTCAGAAAGGAGCCGCTTGCCTCCACTGCCGGCCGAAACCCATTTCGAAGTCACGGTATGGCCGGCGCGGCAAATGTCCCGTTTAATGCTGGCAATGGCGGCCGATCCAAACCATGTCCCGACACGCCGCCGCCCCAGCTCGAAAGGTTAGCCGCATGACAGACCTCGACGCGTTTCGCATCGACGCCCGCGCCTGGCTGGAGGAAAACTGCCCGGCGGAGATGCGCACGCCGCTCCGTTCGGAGACGGACGTGTGCTGGGGCGGACGCCGCGCAAGCTTTTCCAGCGACGGCCAGCAACTGTGGATGCAGCGCATGGGCGAGCGCGGCTGGACGGTGCCGGACTGGCCGCGGGAGTACGGCGGCGGCGGGCTGGCCGCGGCGGAAACCAAGGCGCTGCGTGAGGAGATGGCCGCCCTAGGCTGCCGCAACCCGCTCAACTCGTTCGGCATCTCCATGCTCGGCCCGGCGCTGCTGCGCTACGGGACCGAGGCGCAGAAGCTCGAACACCTGCCAAAGATCGCGCGCGGCGAGATACGCTGGTGCCAGGGCTACTCCGAACCCGGCGCGGGCTCCGACCTCGCCAGCCTGTCCACCAAGGCCGAGGATCGCGGCGACCACTTCCTGGTCCGCGGCCAGAAGGTGTGGACCAGCTACGCCGACCGCGCCGACTGGATCTTCTGCCTGGTCCGCACCGACACCGCGTCCAAGCAGGGCGGCATCAGCTTCCTGCTGTTCGACATGGACTCTCCCGGCGTCTCGACCAAGCCGATCCTGCTGATCTCCGGCTATTCGCCGTTCTGCGAGACGTTCTTCACCGACGTGGCGGTGCCGAAGGCCAACCTGGTGGGCGGGCTGAACCGCGGCTGGGAGGTGGCGAAGTACCTGCTCGGGCACGAGCGCGAGATGATTTCCGGCATGGGGCTGGGCCACGGCGAGGTCTCGCTCGGGCGGGCCGCCGCCGGCATAGCCGGCACCGAGCCGGACGGGCGGCTGGACGACCCGGTCCTGCGCGCACGAATTGCCCTGTTCGAGGTACGCGCGGCCGCCTTTCGGGCGATGTCGGAACGCTTCGTCGACGAGCTGAAGGCGCACCGCGTGCACCCCGCCCAGCCCTCGATGATGAAGTATTTCGGCACCGAGCTGAACAAGCAGCGTCACGAGCTGTCGATGGCGGCCGGCGGGTCTGACGCGCTGGAGTGGGAGAGCGAGCGGTCCCGCAACGGCGCTGCGGCGCGTGGCTGGCTGCGCACCAAGGCCAACTCCATCGAGGGCGGCACGTCGGAGGTCCAGCTCAACATCGTCGCCAAACGCATCCTGGAACTGCCCGGAGCCTGACGCCATGCCGCTGTTCCTTTCCGACGAGCAGGCCATGCTGCGCGACACCGCGCGGCCGTTCATGGCCGAGCAGGCGCCGGTCAGCCACATGCGCGCGCTGCGTGACGCGGGCGACCCCACCGGCTTCTCGACCGGCCTGTGGCGGCGCTTCGCCGAGATGGGGTTCACCGGCATCCTGGTGCCCGAAGCCGACGGCGGGCTCGGGCTCGGGCACGTGGAAGCCGGCGTGGTGCTGGAGGAGATCGGCCGCAACCTGACGCTCTCGCCCTTCCTGGCCACTGCAGTGGGTGCAGTGACCGCTCTTGTCCAAGGCTCCGCTGGGCAGCGGCAGCGCTGGCTGCCGGCGATCGCGCGTGGCGAGGCGGTGGCGGCGCTGGCCATCGACGAGACGTCCCGCCACCGGCCCGAGCGGGTGGAGCTGCGGGCCGAACGCCACGGCAACGGTTTCAGGCTCACCGGCGAGAAGCGCTTCGTGGCGCACGGCCACGTGGCGGACCTGCTGGTGGTGGCCGCTCGCACCGCGGGCGAGCCGGCCGACGAGCACGGCATCACGCTGTTCGCCGTCGAGAAGGGTGCTGCGGGCCTCACCGCCGATGCCGGGCGCCTGGCCGATGCCAGCCTGGCCGCGCGGCTCAGCTTCGACGGCGTGGAGGTGGACGCGGACGCGGTGATTGGCGAGGTGGATGACGGCCGCCCGGTCCTGTCGCGTACGCTGGCCGCATTGCGGGCCGGTGCCGCCGCCGAGCTGCTCGGCGTCGGCGGCGGGGCGATGGACATGACAATCGGCTACCTCAAGCAGCGGCGGCAGTTCGGCCAGGCGATCGGCAGCTTCCAGGCGCTGCAGCATCGCGCGGCGCACCTCTACGCGGAAATGGAGGTGGCACGCGCCGCGGTGCTGAAGGGGCAGCAACTGCTCGATTCCGGCGAGGCAGCGGCGGCGGAACGCGCGGTTATGGTGGCCAAGGCGATGACCGGCATGGCGACGGCGCTGGCCGTTCAGGAAGGCGTGCAGATGCACGGCGGCATGGGCATGACGGACGAATACGACATCGGTTTCTACATGAAGCGCCAGCGTGTGTCGGCCGAGATGTTCGGCGATACGGACTTCCATGCGGACCGATTGGCGCGGCTGGCGGGGTATTAGAGCGCGTTCAGGCTGACCGTAAACGGTCAGCGCGCTCTAATTACATGTTCGAACGAGCGATTTACTCACTTCGACTGTTCCAGTCTGCGTGAGATCGCTCTAGGCTTCTCTGGCGGGAGAAAGCGAAAGGCTTTTGCCAGCGCGGTCGCGAAAGCCGAAACGACACGTTTCAGCTTCGCACGCCGACGGCGACAAAAGTTTTTTCCTCAAAAAGAACTGCTTGGCTTATTGCGATGTCAGATCGCAACCGCCTGTGACTCCCGGTTCGGCCGCTCCGCCTTGTACTCCTGATACTTGCCGAATTCGGCGCGGGCGATCGACCGCTCGTGCACCTCGTCCGGCCCGTCGGCCAGGCGCAGCGTGCGGATGCCGGCCCACGCATGCGCGAGCCCGTGGTCGCCCGACACGCCGCCGCCGCCATGCGCCTGCACCGCGTCGTCGAGTATCTTCAGCGCCATTGCCGGCGCCTGCACCTTGATCATCGCGATCTCGTTGCGCGCAGACTTGTTGCCGGCGCGGTCCATCATGTCGGCCGCCTTCAGGCAGAGCAACCGGCTCATCTCGATGTCGATGCGGGCGCGTGCAATGCGTTCCTCCCACACGCTGTGGTCGGAGATGCGCTTGCCGAAAGCGATGCGCGAGACGAGGCGTTTGGCCATCGCCTCCAGCGCCACCTCGGCCACGCCGATTGTGCGCATGCAGTGGTGGATGCGCCCCGGCCCGAGCCGGCCTTGGGCGATCTCGAAGCCGCGGCCCTCGCCGAGGATGACGTTGTCCGCCGGGACCCGGACGTTGTGCAGCGCCACCTCGCCATGGCCGTGCGGCGCGTGGTCGTAGCCGTAAACCGAGAGCATGCGCTCGATGGTCACGCCAGGCGCGTCCAGCGGCACGAGCACCTGGCTCTGGCTGCCGTGTCGCGAACCATCGGGGTCGGACTTGCCCATCACGATGGCAATCTTGCAGCGCGGGTCGCCGGTGCCCGACGACCACCATTTGCGGCCGTTGATCACGTATTCGTCGCCGTCGCGCACGATGGACGTTTGGATGTTGGCGGCGTCCGAGGATGCGACGTCCGGCTCCGTCATCAGGAAGGCGGAGCGAATCTCGCCGTCCATGAGCGGTTTCAGCCAGCGGTCCTTCTGCGCGCGCGTGCCGTAGCGATGCAGCACCTCCATGTTGCCGGTGTCCGGCGCGGAGCAGTTGAACACCTCCGCCGACCAGCCGAGTCTGCCCATCTCCTCGGCGCAGAGCGCGTATTCGAGGTTGCTGAGTTGGGTGCCCCCGAACGCGAAGCTGTCGTCCACCTGGGCGCGGCCGGAGTGCGGCGGCATGAACAGGTTCCACAGCCCCGCCGCGCGCGCTGCGGGTTTCAGCTCCTCGATGACGGGCAGCACCTTCCAGCGGTCGCCTTGGTGTAGCTGCGCGATGTAGTCGGCGTGACGCGGCCTGATACGCTCGTCGATAAAAGTCCTGACCAAGTCGCGAAAATGCGTCTCGCGGTCGGTAAGCGTAAAGTCCATGTCAGCCTCTCTTGCGGTTACGTCGGTGCCGACGG
>CAXUHU010000112.1:0-11196 GCA_964250925.1 uncultured Acetobacteraceae bacterium | reverse complement strand
GCTTGGGTGTACGGGTTTCGTCGCGTTGCCGGACTGGTTGTGTTGGGTTCGGTCGGCGTTGGAACGGCAGGCTGTGCGCCGCATGCTTGGGTTGCCGGCCCCAACGTGTCGGCAGCAGATTTTATACCGACCAAGGCGCGTTGTTCGATGATGGCCAGGCATAGTGGCAACAGCATCGCAACAGCCGGCTCGGTCCGATTCGTCGTGGCGGCGCAAGTCGCAAACGCAATCGGCAACGCATTTCAGGCGGACGCCGATTTCGATGACTGCATGCAGGCCTCCGGCTTTCTAATTGCCGATGGCACGATGCCGCCGGCGGCTTCCACCGCCTCTGCTCACCAGGACGTTCCAGCTCGGCAAATCGAAGCTTCTTCAGAACGATCGTTGGCGCCGCAGAATGCCATGAGCGTCGTTCCCGTGTCGGCCACGCCGCTGTCGACCGCTTCGCCCCTGGTCGTAAGCAAGCCGGTGCAACTCGATAGCAGCAGTCCCATCGTTCAACCGCCCAGCACGCCGAACGGCGATGTCACCTACAACTGGGGCGCACCGAGCCGAAACTGACCCCCCGCCGTGCGCCGTAGCGCACGCGGTGCTATATCGGCCGCCATGCATGGGGTTGCCGGACCGTCGTCTGAGTTTTCCACCCGCCTGGCGGGGCTGCTTGCGGATTCGCCGGCTTTGTCGGTGCGCACGCTGATCAACGCCGACACGACGGATGCGGACGACGTGATGCTTCGATGCCGGCAGTTCGCCGCCGAGGCCGTGCCCGGCGGCGCGCTGGTGATCACGATCCTGCACGTTCCGCCGCCGGGCCTTGATCATTTCGACCGTCACGCTGCCAACGCCGTGTTGTGGGCGTTTACGCGGCAATCGGCGCTGGCCTGGGCACCGCGTGGCATCCGCGTCAACGCCGTGGGGCTGGAGGCCGGCCCCGCCAGCATTGCGGACGTGGTGCGCACCATACGCGCAGTCGCAGGCTTCGCCTCCATGACCGGCCAGATCATACGGCTCGGCACTGCGGGGCGCAGCACGCACGATAGACTTGGCGACTAGAGCACTCTCACGCAGACTGGAACAGTTGAAGTGAGTAAATTGCTCGTTCGAAGAGGCGCAGACCGCAGCGGGTCTGCTCGTCACACCGTCGGCGTTCCCGTGCGATCAGGAGGTGTGGTCGGACATGATGCGCCAGCCCAGGGACGTGCGGTGCAAGACGAGCGTGAAGACGCCCGTCGCATCGCCGCCGTCCTGTTTCGGACGGCCCAGGGCGAACCGCCCCGTGACCAGCGCGTGATCCGGCCCGAGCGGCTGGTCGTCGAGCACCTGAAGGGTCAGGCGGCCCATCCGCCTGCCGGTGCCGAACCGGCCGGCATACATGGCGTGGATGGCAGCGTAGCCTCGGACCAGCCCGGCCTTGCCCACATAGGCCACCTCTGCCGAGGGCTCGTAGCTTTGCATGAACCCGTCCAGGTCGCCGCGCGACCAGGCGTCTGCGCTCGATTGCAGCACGGCTGCGATCTCTTCGGTCTGCGTCTTGGCAGTCCCCGCCGGCGTGTTGGCGGGTGCGGCGCGCGCAGCTGGGGCGCAGCACGCCAGGCACGAAACCACAACCGCCGCCAGCATCGTTCGGGTCACAGGCAACGCTCCGATCGTCCGTAACGGGCCAGCAAAGCACGAGCAGCATGACGTCACAATCGCCGACGCCATGGCGCGGCGTGGCCGCTACCGGTGGATCAGCGTTCCGGGCCCTGCCTCGGTGAACAGCTCCAGCAGTACGGCGTGCGGAATGCGTCCGTCCAGGATCACGCAGCCCTTGGCGCCCAGGCCCAGGGCCTCCAGGCAGTTCTCCACCTTGGGGATCATGCCGCCGCTGATCGTGCCGTCGGCGATCCGCGCGCGCGCTTCGGCGGCGGACAGGTCGGTGATCAGCGCACCCTCCTTGTCGAGCACGCCGGCCACGTCGGTCAGCATCAGCAGGCGGGTCGCGTGCATGGCGCCGGCGATGGCGCCGGCCGCATCGTCGGCGTTGATGTTGTAGGTTCGCCCGTCAGAACCGAGCCCGACCGGGGCCACCACGGGGATCAGCCCCGAACCGGTCAACGCGTGGATCACCCGCACGTCCACGTGCTCGGGCTCGCCCACGAAGCCCAGGTCCAGCACGTGCTCGATATGGCTGTCGGGGTCGATCACCGTGCGCGACATCTTCCGTGCGCGGATGAGGCCGCCATCCTTGCCCGAGATGCCCACCGCGAGCGCCCCGGCACGGTTGATCAGCTCGGTCACGTGCTTGTTCACCGTGCCGGCCAGCACCATTTCGACCACTTCGACCATCGCCGCATCGGTCACCCGCAGGCCGTCGATGAATTCGCTCTTGATAGCCAGGCGTTCCAGCATGGCGTTGATCTGCGGCCCGCCGCCATGCACCACCACGGGGTTCACCCCCACCTGCTTGAGCAGGGCGATGTCGCGCCCGAACTCGGTCGCGAGTTCCGGGTCGCCCATCGCGTGGCCGCCGTATTTCACCACGATCGTGGCGCCGGCGTAGCGGCGCAGGAACGGCAGGGCCTGGGCCAGGATGGAGGCCTGCTCGGTCGCGCGCCGCAAGACTTCGGGGGAATTGGTCATGCCTGCGCTCCCCTATTGAGCGCGCAGGCACGGGTCAACAGTGACCCTGCAGGCGGCCGGCCCGGCCGCTCAGGACCCCGAGCGGTCTTTCAGCAGCACCGGCAGGCCGAGCGCCGAGGATAGCGGGGCTGCGTTGCTGGACAGCGTTTTCATGCCGAGCATGGCCGAGAAAGGGGCGGCGACCTTCGACAGCGTCTTCATCCCGATCAGCCGGGACAAGGGGGCCGCGTCCTGCGACAGCGTCTTCAGGCCTATTGCCGAGGACAGCGGGGCGGCGTTGTTCGACAGGGTTTTCAGCCCCGTGGCATCCGAGAGCGGGGCGGCTTTGCTGGCCAGCGTCGGCAGGCCCATCGATGAACGCCCCGGCGACTGGCTGCGCGACAGGGTCGGCAGGCCCAGCAGCCGGGACAGCGGTGCCGCGTCGTTCGACAGCACCGGCAGGCCGAGCGCATCCGAGAACGGCTGGGCGTTGTCGCCCGTGCCGCGGTGGCGCGACACCTGGGCATGGTGGGTTTCGGTGTCTTGGCCGCCGGGGAACCGGTCAAGCACCTCTAGCGCGTTGGCGCCGGTGCCAAACGGCGGATCGACCGTCAGCAGCGTTCCCGTATCGCCGGCAGGCGCGCTGTGCGCCGCCACGTGGACGTGTTCGTAACCCTCCTCGCGCAGCGCGCTGGCGGCCTGTTCGGCCTCGTCGTGGGACGCGTACAGTCTAGAGATCGGCATGGCGTGCGCTCTCCTGCGATAGGGCCGAAAGCCCTTTTGGTTGGAAGCCGAACCACCCGCGCGTCGCCACCGGACGGCAGAGCGGAACCATGGTGGCCAAGGTTGCCAGCAGCAGCACGATCTCCAGGCCATAGACGGCATCGTAGCCTGCCGCACCGCCCATCAGTCCGGGGGCGGCCTGGCCCGCAACCACGTCGCGCAACACGCCGCCCAGCGCGATGGCGGCGCCCGCGGCCGAGGCCTGCACCGCGCCCCAGGCGCCCAGCGCCAGTCCGGCCTGGTCGCGGCCGGCGGCGTTCATCGTGGCGGTCAGCGTGCCGTGGCCGAACAGCCCGGCGCCGAAGCCGATCAGCAGCGTGCCGCCGCCGAACAGCACCGGTGCGCCCCAGGGTGCGGACAGGATCACGGCGGCAAAGGCCGGGAGGCCCGCCAGCGCCCCGGCCGCCGCCATCAGGAACGGGTCGGCGCCGCGCGACAGCACGCGGGAGGCCAGGCCGAAGCCAAGCAGCCCGCCCACGGCCAGCGTCGCCGTCAGCTTGGTGGTGTCGCCCACCGTCAGATGCAGGATTTGCCCGCCATAAGGCTCCAGCAGCACGTCCTCCATGCTGAACGCCATGGTGCCCAGGCCGATCGCCAGCAGGCGGCGCGTGGCCTTCCGGCCGGCCAGAAAGCCGGTCCAGGCGCGCTGGAAGCTGGGCGGGCTCTGCGAGCCCTGCGCGGCGGCGCAGGAGTTGCGGCTCTCCTGTTGCCAGACGGCGACCGTGTTCAGCGCGATGGTGAGAACGGCGGCGGCCTGGATCACCTGCACAAGGCGGCCGGGGGTGAAATCGGCCAGGAAGGCGCCGAACAGCAGCGCGCTGGCCATCATGCCCAGCAGCAGCATCACGTACATCAGCCCCACCACCTGCGGCCGCGCCTGGGGTGGCGCCAGGTCGGTGGCCAAGGCGAGGCCCACCGTCTGCACCGTGTGCAGCCCGGCGCCCACCAGCAGGAAGGCGAGTGCGGCGCCCGCATCGCCGATCCAGGCGGGGGCATGGCGCGCATTGCCCGCGCCGGCCAGCACCAGCAGCGCGAACGGCATGATCGCCAGGCCGCCGAACTGCACCATGGTGCCGCGGAAGATGAACGGCACCCGCCGCCAGCCCAGCGCGGACCGGTGCGTGTCGCTGCGGTGGCCGATCACGGCGCGGAACGGCGCGGCCACCAATGGCAGTGCGATCATGATGCCGACCAGAGAGGCCGGCACGCCCAACTCCACGATCATCACCCGGTTCAGCGTTCCCACCAGCAGCACCAGCGCCATGCCGACGGCGACCTGGAACAGCGACAGCCGCAGCAGCCTGGGCAGCGGCAGGTCCGGCGTGGCCGCGTCGGCGAACGGCAGGTAGCGCGCGCCCAGGCCGACCCAGGTTCGCATTGCGGCGCGGCTGACGCGGTTCATGACAGGGGCGGAGTCCGTGCGGCGGAGGTTGAGGCCTGGTCGGCGATGTCGGCCGCCACCCGGGCCCCCCGGGGGGGCCCCCGGCCCCCGGGGGGGGGGGGGGGGGGGGCGGGGGGGGCCGCCCCCCCCCCCCCCCCCCGGGCGGTGTGGCGGCTGTCAGTTGGCGCGGGCCGTATGGATCGGCGCAGTGCCGGACAGCGCGGCGCTTCGTGTAGCCGGCGCCGGCGCCACGGTGACGACGAAGGAGACCGGCGATCCTGCGGTGGGACTCCCGTTCGGCACGACCTTGAACGACACGCCCGGACTGTCGAGCGATGCCGATGGCGGCGCTCCCGTCCGGGCGTACTTGCCCATCCAGTAGGTGGACATCCACGTCGTGTGCGTCATGATCGAGGCGTGGACGACCAGCGACGTAATGGCCACGCTGCCCAGCAGCAGCGGCAGGCCCACGGTCGGGTGCACGACGCACCACACTCTACCTTGGTTCATGCTCGGGGCCTCCTAATGCAGCCAGGGTGAGTAGATGTAGGCCAGGATGTGCGCGAACACGGCGATGACGAAGAACACGCGCGTGCCGTCGATGACGTGCCTGTGCAGCTCTTCGGATTCGGCGATCGTGAGGCCCGTGGGCCAGACCTTGTTTGGATCCTCGTTGATCCTGCTTGCTTCCATGTATGCCTCCTCGGTCCGGTACGGACGTTGCGTGCACCGCCTGCACGCTGGTTTCGCCGCAGCACCGATGCCGGACCGGGCACGGCCGAAGCCGCGCCGCGCCGGCCCGCGTTGGCGCCGCGCTCTTGTCAGCCGACAGCCCTCAGCCGAGTGTCAGCTTTGTGTGACACGCTAAGTGTCAGGTTTACGTTACGACCGTCGAGGAGGCTGTCAAGATGGATTTGCGGCTTCGCTTCACGGCTCTGGACGGGGGTTGCCGGATCTTTTGGGATTCCCAATCGACGGGCTGGCCGGTTTCGCCCGGCGAACGTCCGGGAATACTCAGCGGCATGTCTGCCAATGAAGCCGCGCATTGGCGCCAGGCGGGCTACAAACCATTTATTGCGTATCATCATCGTATGGACGGTTCGACATGGCCGACAGCTTCGTTACGGCGCATAGCAGTTTGCCTCGCCCGATCGGCCGCCGGTTGCCCGCGCTGATCGGCCTGGGGCTGGCCGGCTTGGCCGCGCTGTTCGTGGCCGATGCCGCCTACTTCACCGTGGGCCAGAACGAACGGGCCTATGTGCGCGAGTTCGGCCGGGTGCAGAACGTGGCGGCCGGCCCGATCGGCCCGGGACTGCACTTCAAGCCGCCGTTCTTCACCGAGGTGGACCGTCTGGCCGTTTCCATCGACGTTATGGATCTGGGCAACATGGAAACGTTCACCCGGGACGCCCAGAAGATCACCATGCACGTGACCGTCACGACGCAGGTGCCGGACGCTGCGGTGTACCACCTGCTCTACGAGGTGGGCCGCGCCGGCAACCTCGACCTCGAGCGCAACTACCAGACCATCATCGCCGACCGCCTGCGCACGGTGATCGGCCGACACGACATCAACGAGGTGGCCGGTGCGGAGCGCCAGCAGATCATCGACGAGGCGCGGGTGGTGCTGAGCCGCGACCTCTCGGACCTGTTCGGCATCAAGGTGGACAGCGTGCAGACGGCCCTGGTTGGCATGCCCGACAGCTACGCCGCTGCGATCGAGGCGGCCATGCAGGCGCGCACGCAGCGGCAGTCGGCCGAACAGAACCAGGCGCGCGCGGCGATCGAGGCCGAGACGGCCAAGGTGACCGCGGCCGGCCTGGCCAACGCGGCGATCGAGCAGGCGCGCGGCGAGAGCCAGAGCAAGCTGCTGCAGGCCAGCGCCGACGCCCAGGCGACCCGGTTGCGCGGCCAGGCCGAAGCGGATGCGGCGCAGGCGTTAGCACGTGCGCTGGCCACCAACGCGAACTTGGTGGCGCTGCGCACGGCCGAACGCTGGAACGGGCAGTTGCCGCAAAACATCTATGCCGGCGCGCCGATACCGTTCCTGCAGGTCCCGAAATAGAAAGAAGGAAAAAACTCCTGTTTCGCCGTCGCGGATTTGGCGGGCAAAAGTTTTTGGTCCTTTTCAAAAAAGGACTGCTTGCTCAACGCCTCTACCGGCACACCGCGACATGCCGGGTTACGGACAGCTCCGAAGCCTGCTGCTCTACCCGGTTGTGTTGGGGCTCGCGTTGACCCTGGGCTGGCTGGTCGCCAGATACGCGTCGCAGCCCGCCGAGCGGCCTGTTTTGCGCGGCCCGGCTTCGCCAGCCAGCCACGTCGCCCTTCCGCCCCAGTCATAGAGGAACGTTTCATGCCAACACCCGGCACCATCTTGCTAGCCGGCGCCAACCGCGGCCTCGGCCTCGGATTGGCGCGCGAGTACCTCGGGCGCGGCTGGCAGGTGATCGCCACCGCACGGGACCCTGCGCAGGCGTCCGGACTGGCGGCACTGCAGGGCCGCAACCAGGACACGCTCACCGTCGAACAGCTCGACGTGGCCGATCCCGGCTCGGCGGCCGCCCTGGCCCGGCGCCTGGACGGCCGCACGCTGGACGTGCTGTTCGTGGTCGCCGGCGTCAGCGGCTATAAGGATGCACCGATCGACGCGATACCGCCCGAGGGGGTAGCGCGCGAGTTCATCGTCAACGCGAGCGGCCCGGTCAGCCTGGCCGAAGCCTTGCAGAGAAGCCTGGCGCCGACCGCCCCGGTGGCTTTCATGACGTCCATCCTGGGCAGCATCGCCAGCAACACCACCGGCGGCTGGGAACTCTACCGCGCCAGCAAGGCCGCGCTGAACATGTTCGCCAAATCCTATGCGTTGCGCCACAGTGAGCGGCCGGTGCTGGTGATGCATCCGGGATGGGTGCGCACCGACATGGGCGGCCCCAACGCGCCGCTGTCGGTCGAAGACAGTGTGCGTGGCATGGCCGATGTGATGGACGCGCACCGTCAGCCCGGCATCGCCTATCTGGACTATTTGGGTGCCAAGCTGCCCTGGTAGTCCGCTGATGGAAGGTTTGCGATGCTGACGTCCCGGCCCTGGTTCGTCGCCCGCCGCCGGTTCGGTTGGGGTTGGAGTCCTGCGACGTGGGAGGGGTGGACCGCAACGGCGGCCTATGCCGCGATCGTGCTCGGCCTGTCCGTGTTCGCGGGCCGGGGTGCCGTGCTGATCCCTGTCCTGGTCGCGACCGGCGTCCTGCTCTGCATCATCGTGCTCACCGGCACCAGGCCGGGAGGCAGGCTTTTCTGAGGCGTCGGCTGACCAAGACTTAACCCCGCGGATGGGCCCGGCCTGCTAGCAGGCTAGGGTGGCCGGCCAGAAGATCCTCTCCCAACCCGACGCGCCGCGCGCCGTCTCGGTCGAGCGCGCGCCCGACGACGCGGCCGAAGCCAGCCTGCGCCCGCAGACCCTGCGCGAATTCGTGGGCCAGCGCGCCAGCCGCGAGAACCTCGCCGTTTTCATCGAGGCGGCGCGCGCGCGCGCCGAGGCGCTGGACCACGTGCTGCTGCACGGCCCGCCCGGCCTGGGCAAGACCACGCTGGCGCAGATCGTGGCGCGCGAGCTGGGCGTGGGGTTCCGCGCCACCTCCGGCCCGGTCATCCAGCGCGCCGGCGACCTGGCGGCCATCCTGACCAATTTGCAGCCGCGCGATGTCCTGTTCATCGACGAGATACACCGTCTGCAGCCGGCCATCGAGGAGATCCTCTATCCGGCGATGGAGGATTTTCAGCTCGACCTGATCATCGGCGAGGGTCCCGCGGCGCGGTCGGTGCGCATCGACCTGCAGCCCTTCACCCTGGTGGGCGCCACCACGCGGGCCGGCCTGCTGGCGACCCCGTTGCGCGACCGCTTCGGGATTCCGCTGCGGCTGGTGTTCTACACGCCGGAGGAACTCACCCTGATCGTGTCGCGCGGCGCCGAAAAGCTGCATTTCGGCCTGACGGATGACGGCGCACGCGAGATCGCCCGGCGGTCCCGCGGCACCCCGCGGATCGCCGGCCGCCTGCTGCGCCGGGTGCGTGATTTCGCTTCCGTCTCCGGCCGCACGACGGTGGATTGCGAGACGGCCGACGCGGCCCTGCTGCGTCTGGAAGTCGATAGGCTGGGGCTGGACGCGATGGACCGCCGCTACCTGCGGCGCATGGCCGAACACCACGGCGGCGGCCCGGTCGGCGTGGAAACGCTGGCTGCGGCGCTGGCCGAAGCACGCGACACGCTGGAGGACGTGGTGGAACCCTACCTGATCCAGGAGGGCCTGATGCTGCGCACCAGCCGCGGCCGGATGCTGGGCGAACCCGGCTGGCGCCACCTTGGCCTCAAGCCGCCACCCGCTCCTCAGGAGCTGCTCTTATGAAATCTCCGCAGGACCTGCTGCGGTGAGCGCCCACCTCTACCAGACGCGCGTGCATTACGCCGACACCGATGCCGGCGGCGTGGTCCACCACGCCAACTACCTGGTGATGGCCGAGCGCGCCCGCACCGAGGCGCTGCGTGAGGCGAACCTGCCGCACGAGGCGATGCGGCAGGATCATGACTGCATCTTCATGGTACGGCGCGCCAATCTGGAGTATCTGCGCCCAGCCTTGCTGGACGACATGCTGACGATCACCACAATCAGGCTCGCCGAGACCGGGGCCACCGTGACGCTGCGCCAATCCTTTGCGCGCGAGGATGGCAGCCCATCGGCCACGCTCGAGGTGGTGCTGGCCTGCGTGCGTGCGTCCACCGGCCGACCCGCGCGCATCCCGCCGCGCTGGCGCAACATCCCCACCTGAAGGAGACCCTGTTGGATCCCACGGTTACCGCCAGCAACCTGGCAGCCCCTTCGGGTGACCTCAGCCTGGTCAGCCTGTTCCTGCAGGCCGACATCGTGGTCAAGCTGGTCATGCTGCTGCTGCTGGCCGCCAGCATCTGGGTCTGGGCCATCGTGTTCGAGAAGGTGACGGCGCTGCGCCGGGTGAACCGCCTGGCCAGCGCGTTCGAGGATCGATTCTGGTCCGGCGGCAGCCTGGAAGACTTGTACGACCAGGAAGGTGCGAGGCCCGTGCACCCGATCGCCGCCGTGTTCGGCGCCGCGATGGGCGAGTGGCGCCGTTCGTCCCGCGTGGCCGGCGCCGACATGGCGCGAGGCAGCGTGCGCGACCGCATCGACCGCGCGATGAACGTGACGGTCACGCGCGAGATGGAGCGGCTGGAGCGCTGGATGGTGTTCCTGGCCTCCGTCGGCTCCATCGGCCCCTTCATCGGCCTGTTCGGCACCGTGTGGGGCATCATGCACAGCTTTTCGGCCATTGCCGCCATGCACAACACGAACCTGTCCGTCGTGGCCCCCGGCATCGCCGAGGCGCTGTTTGCCACCGCAATCGGCCTGGTGGCCGCTATCCCCGCGGTGCTGGCCTACAACCACATTTCGACCGCACTCGGCCGCTTCGCCTCCCGGCTGGAAGGCTTTGGCGTGGAATTCGGTGCCATCCTCAGCCGCCAGAGCGAGGAGCGGGTTTGATGACACCTGCCGTCACGGCCGGGCTCCACCCGGCCATCCACGCGGTCGTGCAGGCGCACCTGTTGACTCTATCGCGGTGGCGCTGCCGAACGCCGTGCCCCGTCCCGCATCACTCACCTCCCGGCACTGCGCGGATGGCCGGATCGAGTCCGGCCATGACGGCATTTTACGGGGATTTCATCTGATGGCGGGCGGGCTGATGGGCCGCAACGGTGGCCGCAACGGGCGCTACCGCTCGATGTCCGAGATCAACGTCACCCCGCTGGTCGATGTGATGCTGGTGCTGCTGATCGTGTTCATGGTCACCGCCCCCATGCTCACCTCCGGCGTCAACGTCGATCTGCCCAAGACCAGCGCCCAGCAGCTGAACGCAGACGCCAAGCCGCTGACGGTGACCATCAGTGCCGACGGGCAGATCCATTTCGGCGATGAGGCGGTGCTGCCGGGCGACCTGATCGGCCGGTTGCAGGCCGCTGCCCAGGGCGACAACACCCGCAAGATTTTCGTGCGCGGCGACAAGTCGATCCCCTACGGCCAGGTGATGGCCGTGATGGCCAGCATCGCCTCGGGCGGCTTCACCAAGGTCGCCCTGCTGGCCGAGCAGCCGCAAAAGTAGGTGCGATGCGGGTAGGCATGGGGCGCAACGCGGCGGTCTCGTTGGGTCTGCACCTGCTGATCCTGCTTGCCTTCATTCTCGTGATCCCCAGCCCCATGCCGCCGCCGGCGCCGCCCGACGATGGGGTGGAGGTGGAGTTCGAGGGCACCGCCGCGTCCGCCCAGAAATCCGATCGCACCGGCCATCACGCGGCGGTGACCGAGGCCGACGAGCCGGCCCGCGACTTGCCGGCGGAGAAGCCGCCCACCAAGCAGCCGATCCAGGCG
>CAXUHU010000111.1:0-11243 GCA_964250925.1 uncultured Acetobacteraceae bacterium | reverse complement strand
CTTAACCCTGATCGGGAGCATGGCGATGCATTCGACCAGTCCGACGCCGACTAGGACAGACGGCGACCGTCACATGGTGCAGAACAAGACCGGCCGCCGACCCAGGACGGCGATCGTCACCATGGTCTATAACGAACGGGCCAATCTGCCCGTCTGGCAGCGCCACTACCGACGCGCCGTGCCCGATGGCGAGCTCTTCGTCGTGGATCATGGCAGCGACGACGACAGCACCGCCGCGCTGCATGGCGTATCCCGCATTCCCCTGCCAAGACGCAGCATGGATGAAATGCCTCGAACCAGGTTCATGCGCCTGCTGCAGGCCAGCCTGCTGCAATACTACGACATCGTCATCTACACGGATTGCGACGAACTCATCGTTGTCGATCCGGATGTATCGGCCACGCTCGGCGACTATGTCGCATCGACCGACTACCAGTATGCCTCGCCCATTGGACTGAACGTGCAGCATATGATCGACGAGGAGCCGGCGCTGCACGACGGGGCACCGATGCTGTCGCAGCGCCGCTACTGCTTTTTCCGCTCCAACATGTGCAAGCCGCTGATCAGTCGTGTCAGGCTGCAATGGGAGCCGGGCTTTCACAGCTGCGACCGCCCGCTACACATCGATCGCAACCTCTATCTGTTTCACATCAAATGTATCGACCGGGACCGCGCGCTCGCGCGGCAGCGCGTGCTCCAGCACGTCAGATGGACGCAAAAGGCGATCGATGCGCAGCACGGGGCGCATCATCGCTTCGACGACGCGCTGTTCCTGCGGCAGTTCTTCCTCGATCCCAAAAACCGGCTTCGCCGCGATGGCCTGGGATCGTTCGCGTTCGACGACGATATTGCGTTGCTGACGTCCCAAAACCCGCCTCAAGCGTTCAACGGACGGATCGTCGAAATACCAGAGCGGTTCAAGAACGTTTTCTAGGCGAAATCAGAGTTTAGGGACCGCTTGCCTCCTACGCCGCCTCCCGCTCCCGCTCCGTCCCGTTGCCGAACAGGAAGTCGATGTCTCCCGCGTCCAAAGCGTTCAACTCACCACTTTCTCGCTCGCTCTCGTCACCCTCGCTGAACGCGATAGCCGCCAACTCCGCCTTGCGCGCCTGCAACTCCAATATTCGCTCTTCAACCGTATCGGCGGCGATCAGCTTGTAGACAAACACCGATTTCGTCTGCCCGATGCGGTGCGCACGGTCGCTCGCCTGGTCCTCGACGGCCGGGTTCCACCACGGGTCGTAGTGGATCACCGTGTCGGCCGATGTCAGGTTCAGGCCGCGCCCGCCCGCCTTGAGGCTGATCAGAAACAGCGGCACCTCTCCTGCCTCGAAGCTGCGCACCGGCTCGGCGCGGTCCCCTGTGTCGCCCCGCAGTTCCACGAACGGTATGCCTGCCTCGCTCAGTCGCGGCTTGATCAGGTCGAGCATCGAAGTGAACTGGCTGAACAGCAGGATGCGCCGCCCTTCCGGAATCATCTCGCTGATCATCTCCAGCAAATCGTCCAGCTTGCTCGACGTCTCGATCTCGCGCGCCGAGCGCAGCTTCACCAACCGGGGATCACAGCATGCCTGACGTAGTTTCAGCAGCGCATCCAGCACCACGATCCGGCTCTGCGCCAGGCTGCGCTCGGCCACCTGCTCGCGCACCTTCTCATACATAGTCGCCCGTATCGTCTCGTACAGCTCGCGCTGGTCGGGTGCCAGGGTGATACGGCGCAGGATCGTGTGCTTCGGCGGCAGCTCGGTGGCCACCTCGCTCTTCTTCCGGCGCATGATGAACGGCTTGATCCGCCGCACCAGTTGTACGCGCCTTACCTCGTCGCCATTCTTCTCGATCGGCGTGCGGAACCGCTTGGAGAACCCGCGCCGATCGCCCAGCAAGCCCGGCATCAGGAACGCGAATTGCGACCACAGTTCTTCGAGGTTGTTTTCGATCGGCGTGCCGCTGAGGCAGATACGCTGGCACGCCTCCAGCTGGCACACCGCTTTCGTGGCCTTGGCGTCCGGCGTCTTGATCGCCTGCGCCTCGTCGAGCACAATGATGTGCCAATCGCGCTCCTTCATCTCGAGCACGTCGCGCGTCAGCACCGTATACGTTGTCACCACGACGTCGAAGCGGTCCAACTGCTCGCGCTTGCGATGACGATCCAGGCCGTGCAGCACGGCCACCTTCAGGCCAGGCGCGAATTTTTCAAGCTCCGAGGTCCAGTTCGCGATCAGACTGGTCGGCACCACGATCAGCGCTGGATGCTTCATGCGGCCGCTGGCGTGCTCTACGGTGATGTGCGCGATGGTCTGCGCGGTCTTGCCCAGGCCCATGTCGTCGGCCAGGAACGCGCCCAGCTTGCTCGCCATCAGATGCTGCAGCCAATCCACACCCTGTTGCTGATAGGGCCGCAAATCGCCCTTGAACTCCGGCGGAACCGCGGTGCCGGGGATGTCCGGCTCGCCGCGAAAGCGTTCGGTGTAGGCCTTTATCCGGCCAGCGTCCTGCCAGCGCGTCAGCAGCAGCTGCTCCAGTTCGATCACGGTCGACGCTTCGGCGTCGGGCAGCACGATCGTGTCCTCGCGCGTGTCGGCCGCCTCGATCAGGTCGCCCATGATCGCCAGCATGCGGCCGATCCGGTCGGCCGGCAGTTTCACGACTCGCCCGTCCTCCAGCGTGGTGATGAGGTGCTCGCCGACCACCTGCGCCGCATCCATGCCGCCACGCGCCAGAAGGTTCGAGAGCACCGGCAACAACGCCACGCGCACGCCGTCCACTTCGATGCCGAAATCCATCGAGAAGTTGCCCGGCGTCTCGGCGCTCACCGCCACGTCGGTGATCTTGAGATCCCACGCGCCGACGCGCTCGACCATGCGTGGGCCGAAGTCGCGATCAATCAGGCTGCGAAAACCGAGAGACTCCAGCGCCGGCACGCGCTCTGCCACGAAACGATGCCAGCGCTCGCCGGCATCCTCGCCGCGGAACACGAACACGCGGCGGCCGCGGGCGGACTTGCCGTCGGCCACGCGCATCTGGATGAAGCCGTCCTGGCGCAGCGTCTCCAGCGCGGCGGCCTCGGCCTCCACGTTGCGGCGAACGAAACTGGCGCCGCCCGGCCCGTTCACGCGGACGAACTGCCGCTCGTCATCGCCGTCACTCAGTGTGCCGCCGTAGTCGAAATCCAGGATCAGCGCGTCCAACAGCTGCAGCCGGCCGAAATCGTCCGGCGCCCGCATGCGCTGCAGGCGCATCACGGGTGTCACGGGCCGCTCCACGATGGCGCGCTCGCTCTCGGTGGCGACCAGGGTGGACACGCCTTTCTGGCGGCCCAGGCGCGGGCGTATGGTGACGGGCGGGGGGACCGGCTCGCGCGCGGGCCGCGCTTTTACGCGCCCGACGGCGCCGGTGGCGGCATCGACGTACCACGGCCCGGTGTCGCCGGGCAGGATACCGGAGCGGGCCGGCAGGCGCGGCGGCTGGTTGGCAGGAAAGCTGCGCTCCTCGCCGTGCACCAGGCGCGCGGCCGTGGCCGCCCAGCGCGCGTTCTCTACCCGCAGCAGCACGGCGACCAGCGGTGCCACGGATGCCGGCGGCACGCCGACGCGGCTGACCGTGCCACCGCCCAGCAGGTGAGCCAGGGCGATCGCCGCGTCGCTGGCGGTGGCTTCCTCGATAACACGGGCGGGCGTGGTAGGCTCGATCTTGGCGGTGCGCTCGCCCACCAGGGACAGCGCGACGAAGCACGCGTCGTCCCCCTGCCCGGGCTCGAGGTTCACCAGCAGCCGCCGCTTCTCCGGCGGTGGGGCCGCGGCCAATTTTTCGAGGAACGTCGCCTGTTCGGTCCTGCGCAGGGCCGGGAAGCGGTCGAGCGCGGCAAAAGCCGTGGCGGCCAGATGCGGGCAGTTCACCAACCGGCAGGTGCAGCGATTCTCGAACACCACGCGCCGGCCCTGTGCCACCGGCGTCACGCGTGCCGTGCGGCGAACGCCCTTGTCCTCCACCCGGCCGATGATCGTCTCGCCGTCCAGCGACACCTCCACCGCACCGATCAGCAACAGGCTGCGGCCGCGTGTGAGCGTCTTGGACTCAAAGATGCGGCCGAGGTCTTCGGAGGCGAATGGTACTGGCAACGGCAGCTCGTATGCAGTGGGCCGAGTGTTCTGCGGCGTAAACCGGGCGACCGCAACCAGGAACAACGCGCTAGCCTTGCCTTTTTGCTGCACTGCACTGTACGCCCGGCGGCATGTCCCTTCTTACCGTCTCAGGCGTCACCCTCCGCATAGGCGGGCGCACCCTGCTGGAAGGCGCCGACCTGACGGTGGATGCCGGCCGGCGCATCGGCTTGGTGGGCCGAAACGGCGCCGGCAAATCGACTCTGCTGAAGGCCATCGCCGGCGACCTGGCGGTCGATGGCGGCGACATCCGGCTGTCCGCCCGCGCCCGCATGGCGCAGGTGAAGCAGACCGCCCCGTCCGGCCCGCAAAGCCTGCTGGATACCGTGCTGGAAGGCGACCAGGAGCGGCTGTCGCTGCTGGCCGAGGCAGCGGAGGCCGAACGCGGCCACACGCCGCCGGAGCGCGCGGCCGCCATCTGGGAGCGGCTGCACGCGATCGATGCGGTTTCCGCCCCTGCCCGCGCCGCCACTATCCTAGCCGGGCTGGGCTTCGACGCCGAAGCGCAGGGCCGCGCGGTGGACGACTTTTCCGGCGGCTGGCGCATGCGCGTGGCGCTGGCCACCGTGCTGTTCTCGGCTCCCGACCTGCTGCTGCTGGACGAGCCGACCAACCATCTGGACCTGGAAGCCACGCTGTGGCTGGAGGCTTGGCTGGCGCGCTTCACCGGCGCGGCGCTGGTGGTCAGCCACGACCAGGGACTGCTGAACCGCAGCGTCCAATACATCGCCCACCTCGATCAGCGGCGGCTGAACCTGACGCCCGGCGGCTACGACGAGTTCGTGCGCATCCGGACCGAGCAGGCGATGCAGCAGGCGAAGGCGGCCATCAAGATCGAGGCGCAGCGGGCGCATATGCAGGCCTTCGTCGATCGCTTCCGCGCCAGCGCCAGCAAGGCGCGCCAGGCCCAGGCGCGCATCAAGGCGCTGGAGAAGCTGCCGGTGATCGAAAGCGTGATCGAGGACGCGGCAACGCGCTTCGCCTTTCCCGAGCCGCGGGATATGCCGCCTCCGATCCTGTCGCTCGACGGCGTGTCGGTGGGCTATGGCGGGCCGCCAGTGCTGCGCGGCCTCGGGATGAACTTCGCCATGGGCGACCGCGTGGCCCTGCTGGGCGCCAACGGCAACGGCAAATCCACCTTTGCCAAGTTGCTGGCCGGACGGCTGGAGCCGGCGGCGGGGCAGTTGCGCCGGCCGGGCAAGCTGCGGGTAGGGTATTTCGCACAGCACCAGGAGGCCGAGCTGGACCCGCGGGAGACGGCGCTGGACCACATCGCCCGCGCCCTGCCGCTGGCGCCGGCCACGCTGCAGCGCAGCCAGTTGGCGCGGTTCGGACTGGACCGCGACCGCGCGCTGACGCCCACCGCTTCGCTGTCTGGCGGCGAGCGCGCGCGGCTGCTGCTGGCGCTGGCCACGCGGGATGCGCCGCAGCTGCTGATCCTGGACGAGCCGACCAACCATCTGGACATCGACGCCTGCGACGCGCTGGTGCGAGCGCTGGCCGACTATGCGGGAGCGGTGCTGCTGATCACCCACGACCCGCACCTGGTGGAGCTGGTGGCCGACACGCTGTGGATCGTGGATGGCGGAACGGTGGCACCCTACGAGGGCGATATGGAGGATTACCGGGCGCTGCTGCTGAAGAAGGGCAAGCCGGCAAAGGCGGGCGGCGGAAACAGCCGGAAGGACGAGCGGCGGGCGCGGGCCCTGGCGCGCCAGAAGGGATAAGCAATCCTGGGGCGGTCGGCGGCGTTGGCTGGTCTGACGTCGGGAGAGTTTCATGCGCAACAACAAGCTGGGCCGGACCGGCCTTCTCGTCTCCGAACTGTGCCTGGGGACGATGACCTTCGGCGGCGGCGAGGGGATGTGGAAGCAGATCGGGGCGCTGGACCAAGCCGATGCCGAGAAGCTGGTTGGGCGGTCGATCGATGCGGGCATCAACTTCTTCGACACGGCCGACGTGTATTCCGAGGGGCTGTCGGAGCAGATCACCGGGCAGGCGCTGCGCAACCTTAAGATTCCGCGCGAGAGCGTGACGGTTGCGACAAAGGCGTTCGGGCAGATGGGGCCCGGACCGAACAACCGCGGCAACTCGCGGGTGCACCTGATCGACGCGGTGAAGGCGAGCCTGAAGCGGCTGCAGATGGACCATGTCGACCTGTACCAGATCCACGGGTTCGACCCGATCACGCCGATCGAGGAGACGGTGCGGGCGCTGGACGTGCTGGTACAGCACGGGCACGTGCGCTACGTTGGCGTTTCCAACTGGGCGGCCTGGCAGATCGTGAAGGCGCTGGGGGTGGCCGAGCGTGAGGAGCTGGCGCGGTTCGAGAGCCTGCAAGCCTACTATACGCTGGCGGGGCGCGACCTGGAGCGCGAGATCGTGCCGATGCTGCGCCATGAGCATGTGGGGCTGATGGTGTGGAGCCCGCTGGCCGGCGGGTTGCTGAGCGGCAAATATACGCGCGACGAAAAGCCGGCGGACGGACGCCGGGCGGCGTTCGATTTCCCGCCGGTCGATCGCGCGCGTGCCTATGCGTGCATCGATGCGATGAAGCCGATGGCCGAGCAGCGCGGGGTATCGGTGGCGCAGATTGCGATCGCCTGGCTGCTGCACCAGCGCGTGGTGAGCAGCGTGATCATCGGCGCCAAACGGGTGGACCAGCTCGACGACAACATCGCCGCCACTAGTGTCGACCTGACCGACCAGGAGCTGGATGCGCTGGCGCAGGTGAGCGTGCTGCCGCGCGAGTACCCCGGCTGGATGTTCGAGACGCAAGGTTTTCGCGGCAAGCTGCTGGCAGAGCTGGGCCGCAAGAACGCGCGTTAGGCAGCACGGAGCCGGGCGGCTAGCGTCGCTCCGCCTCGTTGAGACGTGACGCCAGCACCTTGCCGAAGGTGAGGCTCGGTATCTCGACAGTTCTGTGCAGCACCCAAGACGTCAAGAGCACGGCGAAGAAGCCGATGGCGGCGGCCGCGTCGTAGGGCAGTTCACAGCGCAGTATCACGAACGTCATGACCGAATAGCCGACGATCGAATGGAGGAGGTAGAACGGGAACGAAACGTCAGCCAGAAAGTCCAGCCAGCGTACCGGGCGGAAAAGACTGCGGGCGAGGTAGGCGATGGTGAACACGGCGAGTCCGTACAGGTAGTTTGCCGCTAGGTAGGGGACTTGGGTTTGACTGGGCCCGAGGCGCCAGCACAGCAGACATAGGCCGAGCAGGGTGGCGATGCTGAGGATCGCCTTGGTCGCGTGAACCATCTTCGCATGATGAAAATAGAAAACAGTTCCAATAAACATGAAGCCGATATACCGCGCCTCGTCGACAATCTCACCCGGGATCGGCAGCAATCCGCGGCTTTGCGCCACGGAAAGAACTACGGACAGCCACGAGACAGCAAGCAGGGGCAGGATTGCCCCGCGCAGGATGCTGGACCGTAACACGGCAACCACGATGTAAAACTTGACCTCAACGATCAACGTCCAGTGAACGAGGTCGACCGTGCCGCTGCCGATCACATCATCGACCATGAGCGCGTCGTATAAATAGTTGATCGGACGAAACGCCATCGGCCGGCCGTAGAGATGCGATTGCGCAAAAACAATCAGCCATTCCAAGCAGAGAGCCGACCAGAACAGCGGGACGATGCGGAACAAGCGCGCAACGAGAAACGGCGTGGCGGTATTCGACTGCAGGGTAAACGGTATGACAAAACCGCTGATCAAGAAGAACACCGAGACCCCGAGCGCGCCGAAATTCAACCAGTTCGTCCACAGCAGGAGGTCGAGAATGGCAGGGTGTCCGACGTTGAGATCGGGCGAACTGGTGATCCACCCGACGGTCGGACCCATGAGCACGAACACACCACCGAAATGGCTGAGCGCCACGGACATGGCCGCCAGTCCGCGCAACTGGTTGGCGAAGATCAGCTTGGCCGGGGGGGCCTCAGCGATTGCAGGCAGGGCAGCGATCGCACTTGCCGACTCTAGCGAGGCGGTCACCCTTGTGATGCGTGAACCGTGTTGCAGCCGAGGCTCACGGTATCAGGGCGGTCGGTGTGAAGCGGAGGCGTGGCGAGGGTAAGCGGTGCCCCAGGTGAATGCTTGGTTTTTCGATGCCGATGTGGAGCGAGGTGGCCAGCAGAATGGAGCAGAGGGCAGCGGCGAGGGCGGCCAGCGCGAAAGGCACGTGCCAGGCGATGTTGAGGAAGTTGATCACGACGAACCCCAGCACGGCGTGAACGAGATAGAGCGGATAGCTGATAGCGGCTAGCGCATCCAGTAGTCGGTTGGGACGGAAGCGGGCGCGGGCGGTATAGCAACCTGCGAAAATGAGAACAGCGGCGGTGTAGGTAACGGGAACGCGCCAGGAGATGAAGTATTCCACGCGGGTTGGGCCGAGCGTGTAGTTAGCGAAAAAGATGGCGAGCAGGGTCAGCACGCAAACGGTGCATTTTGCGGCGGAAATTGCGTCTTGGTAGCGGTAGTGGAACAGCGTGCCGATGGCGATGAAACCCAAGAACATGGGGTCGGCTATAAGTTCGTTCGAAACAGGCAGCAGGTCGTGGGTCGACAAGAGCTTCAATACGAGCGCGGCAGGGGCCACGCTCATCAGCGGCCACACACGATGGTTTAAAATTTGCCGACGCAGGACGGCAGCCAGACAATAGAATTTCAGTTCGATGCACAGCGTCCAGCTGACCCAGTCCACGCTGGGCGCATCGAGGAAGTCGCGGATCAGCAGGCCGTTGATGACGTAGTCGCGCAGGCCGAAAGCAGGTTGCCGGTGCCAGTAGGTCCCGCTGGCGGCAATTGCGGCATACTCGGCCAGCAACGCGAGCCAGAAGGTTGGGTAGATGCGGAGCGCACGCGCCACGAGGAAGCGGGATGCCGCGCTGTGGCGCAGCGAGAACGGGATGACGAAGCCGCTGATGAGGAAGAAGGTGCCGACGCCGAATTTCCCCAGGTCGAACCAGGGCGGATAGACGGTGCCGACCACGTCGAAGGCGGGCAGCGGCAGGATGGGCGCGGCGATGACCCAGGCCACGCCATCGCGCATGTAGGTGGCGACCACGGTGTAGTGGACGAGCATGACGCCCAGCACGCACAGGCCGCGGAGTTGGTTGGCGAAGATGATTTTCGATGAGGCTGCCACGCGGATAGTGTAGCCGCCGCTCGGCTGGAGCGCCATATTACGGTTTGGCCCGCCGATGCACCTGTCCCGACCTGCTACTTGCCTGGGAACGTGGTTCGCGACACAGCGTCTGAGATACTGTAGTGCCGCAGCACGCGTATGGGGCCGGCCGCGTATTGCAGCTCAGGCAAGTCGCTGGCGAGAATATAGCTGGCATCGAATTTCCCACCAAGCTGGCCAGCGCCACGCCGTGAAACAGCAGCAGCGACAGATGTGCGAGCACCGCTAGGGGAAACGCCGCCAGGGACGCGCTTGCCCGAACGGCGCGCGAG
Organism: uncultured Acetobacteraceae bacterium; assembly: GCA_964250925.1. Classification (GTDB taxonomy): domain Bacteria; phylum Pseudomonadota; class Alphaproteobacteria; order Acetobacterales; family Acetobacteraceae; genus BOG-908. The sequence goes on along the minus strand of CAXUHU010000111.1, from coordinate 1,616 downwards.
GCGCCCGGCCGTGCCGCGCGCATCAGGGCGTAGAAACCGGACGTTGCCAGCGCTATGCCTGGGCCATAGCCGCGGGCGACCGACATTATGTCGATGACGTAGGGGTTCAGCGTGGTGAACAGGAAGAACAGCACCAGCAATGGGCCGTGCAGGTGCCGGCGCAGGATGCCGGCGACCGCGGCGCAGAACAGGGAGTAGGCCAGCACGCTGGGTAGCCGCAACGCGAACTCGCTTGGCCCGAACAACGCGACCGACAGCTTGGACAGCAGGGTGAGCAGGAGGTGGTTGTTGTCGGGAAGGCCAGGCGTGGCAAACCGCACGATGTCGCCCACCCCACCTATTACATGCCAGATATAGGTCAGCGCCTCGTCATAGGTGATCGACATGATAGCGGCGCGCGCTGCATCGACAGATAGTTAGTGATCAAAGATCGTTGAGGATTTTTAAGCTGGTCAGGCCAGCGATGAAGCCGGTGCGGGTTCGCACGCCGAAGAAGTCGGTGACGAAGCCCGGGGAAGGCATGAACGCGCCGCATTCGGAACGATCAAGCACGTGCAGGTCGGCTCCGGTGTAACCGGCGTAGATTTGAAACGGGGACATCGCGTTGTCGGCGTCAGCAGGCATGGGTACCCTGAGCTTATGAAGTGCGCCGCCGCCCTATCTGCCGTTCAGACAAATAACGCGGCAAGCACGGCCGTGTTGGTCTGTGGATTGCTTCGGCTTCGCCTCGCAATGACGACCTATGAACGAAAGTTCTTTGGTTCTTTCTTTCAAGAAAGAGCTGCTCGTCTTGCCTTACTCCGCCGCTACCGCCCCGTACCCAATCTCCGCCTTGGTCTCCAAGAACTCCCCAAACGCCAAATCGCCCCATTCGCGCCCGTTGCCCGACTGCTTATACCCCCCAAACGGCGCCATGATGTCCAAGCCGGCGCTGTTGATGTTGACTTGGCCGGCGCGCAGGCGGCTGGCGACGTGGCGGAGCTGGGCGGGGTCGCGGCCCTGGACGTAGGCGGCCAGGCCGTAGGGGGTGTCGTTAGCCATCGCGATGGCTTCGTCCACGGTGTCGTAGCCGAGGATGGCGACGACGGGGCCGAAGATCTCCTCGCGGGCGATGGTCATGGTGTTGGTCACGCCGGCGAAGACGGTGGGCTTGACGTAGTAGCCGGTCTCCAGCCCTTCGGGCTTGCCGGGGCCGCCGGCGACGAGCTGGGCGCCTTCCTCGATGCCCTTGGCGATCAGGCCCTGGATCTTGGTCCATTGCAGCTCGCTGACCACGGGGCCGAGTTCGGCGTTGCCCTGCGGGTCGCCCACGGTGGTGGCTTCGGCGGCGGCCCGGGCGATCTCGATCACCTGGGGCATCTGCGCGTTTGGGGCGAGCATGCGGGTGGGCGCGTTGCAGGACTGGCCGGTGTTCTGCATCACGTGCTTGACGCCGCTTGTCACCGCGCGCTGCAGGTCGGCGTCGGGCAGGATGATGTTGGGGGATTTGCCGCCCAGCTCCTGGTGCACGCGCTTGACGGTGTCGGCCGCGGCGCGCGCGACCTCGATGCCGGCGCGGGTGGAGCCGGTGAAGCTGACGAGGTCGATTTCAGGGTGGGCGCTGATGGCCGCACCCA
>CAXUHU010000110.1:0-11345 GCA_964250925.1 uncultured Acetobacteraceae bacterium | reverse complement strand
CTAGCAGCGGCATCACATCCTTTTCCCATCGGGCGATGCCGTCGGTGTAGTCGACCCAGGTCAGCGAGACACCGTCGAGACCGATGTCGGAAAGCGTCTGGATGGTGTCGACGATCTTCTCCGGCGTTCCGATCAAGGGATAGCCGCCCCAGCCGGCCTTGAAATGGAACTTGAAACGTTCCGCGTCCTCGGGCGACCAAATACCGGTCTCCACACCCAACGTGCGGAGGATGTTGTCGGTAGCCACGTCGTCACCGTGTTCCTCGGCATAGTAGCGCAGGTAATCTTCTGCTTCTTTTTGAGTATCGCGCTGGACGACGTAGACGTAGCACCAGACCTGGATTTCGCGATCGTAACGCTCGCGCGCGAGATCCTTATATCGGGCGATCTGCGCCCGGGCCTTGTCGATGTCCACCGGGTCGAGCAGCAGATAGACCATGTCACAGTTGCGGGCCGCGAAATCCATACCCTTGGGTGACCCGCCCGCGTTCATCAACGGCGGAAACGGCTTCTGAATCGGCTTGGGTTGAGCAAATCCGTGCTTGATGTGAAAGAACCGGCCTTCGAAATCGAAGTAATCCTCCTCCGTCCACAGCATCTTGACGACGTCGATCCACTCCTGCGCGTAGTCGTAACGCGTGTCGTGCTCCATCATCTTGCCGCCGAACATCTCCATCTCCGGCGTGAACCAGCCGCAGACGATGTTGATGCCATAGCGGCCGCCGCTGATCTGGTCGACGGTCGCGGCTTGCTTGGCGGCGACGATCGGATGGACTGTCGGTACATGCTGCGTGGCGAGGATGGACGGGTTACGCGTGCTGGCGCCGAGGCCGGCGGCCCAGGTCGCGGTTTCGAAGCTGATGCCGTTGAAATTGGTGTCGCCGTCGAACCCGCGCCAGCGGCCGAGCGGCACAAGCGCCTCAAAGCCCATCCGATCCGCCGCCTGGGCCATCTTCAAGTCGCGGTCCCAATCCGGAATGTGCCGCTCGGGCGCCATGGTAATCGCGCAGCCATTGCTGGCGTTGAAGCCGAACACGCCGAGCTTCATCTTGTTGTCGTTGAAGATCGGGTTCGTGTGATTGCGGTGTCGCCCGTTGATCAAGCTATTCATCGTTCCTCCTTCGATCGACGGATTTCAGTTCCGTTCGATCCGTAAACATTCAGATGGCGGACACACCGAGCTGCCGCAGCAGGCCCAGATTGTCGAGCAGTGCCCAATGCTCGACCAGCTTGCCGTCGCGGATGACGAACAGATCCATCACGGCAATGTCGATCGGGCGCCCCGTTGCGGGGATGCCCATGAGATCGCCGCCGTGCGTGCCCTGCACGCGCAGGCGGACGAGGACCTTCTCGCCCTCGGCCACGATGTCCTCGATCGGCAGCGCCATGTCGGGCATCCCCGGCAGCAAGGCGTCGGCAAGTCGCTTCACGCCGGCGGGGCCGACCACCTCGAACGGCAGCCCGGGGTCATGCCGACGGAAGTCCGGCGCGATGTGCTCGTCCCACCAGGCCGCGTCGGCGGCGAGGAAGGCGGTGAAGTAATCGCGCGCGAGTTGCTTGTTGGCGTCTGGGGTGGACATCGCCTGTTGCATCCTGTCGTGCGCCGGGTCAGATGAAGGGTTCGGTGGCAGCGAAGGGCGGGCGGGTGGCCAGCGTGTCGCGTAGCGCCTGCAACCGCGGGATCGGCTCCTGCCACGGTACGTCCTTGAAGCGCAGGCGCATGTAGTCCACCGCCACGACGGCCGTGATCGCCGCGATGTCCGGCACGCCTCCGGTGTACGCGGGCGGCTCGAGCTCGAGCGCGCGAAAGCCGGTGACGATCGAGCGCCGGCGCCGCAGGCCGACCTTTGTCTCGCCCCAGTTCGGGTCCATCCGCATGGTGCCAGTGACGATGTTGGCCATGGCGTCGATCACGCCCATCGCCCGTCCGGCCTGTGACACCACCCGATCCAATTCCCCGGCCGGCAGCAATTTCGGCTCCGGTCGCTTCTTCTCTAGCCACAGCAGGATCAGCAGGCTTTCGGTCAGCGGCACGCCGTCATCGGTCTCGAGCGTGGGGACGCGGGCAGCCGGGTTGAGCGCCAGCAGAGCAGGGGCGTCGGCCCACGGGTTGAGCATCTCGGTCGCCGAGAGGTCGAAACCCTTTTCGCCAAGCGCGATGCGGGCGATGCGGGCGAAAGGCGAGGTGGTGTTGCTGATGATACGCACGATCGTTCCTCAATCGGCCGCGACGAGGCGGTAGCCCAGGCGCGGGAAATGCACGTTGACGGTTCCGACCCGCTCGTCGTCGTGCCGGATGGTGATGCGGTCCAGGGTAGCGGCCATCAGCGTGCCGCGGATCGGGTCGCTGGCCTGCTGCGTCTGCACCAGAACAGCGGCCCCGGCGGATAGGCCCGAGGGGTCATCAGGCGCGACCCCGGTGGAGAGTGGCTCCGGCGCGGCGGATCGGGCGATTGCCAGCGCCGCCTCGGGCGCCATCGCGCGACGCTCGCCATGGCCCACCGCGGCGACCCGGTCCATCCAGGTCAGCAACGGGCCGAGCGGAAGCATCGCCTCCGCTGCCGCCCCACCGTTCTTCCGAGCGAACCACAGCGTGTGATACGCGGACAGGTCGGCGGCCGACAGGTTGCGCCCGAGCAGGAAGGCGCGGCCATCGTGCAACAGATCGGCCAGCACGCTCATCGCCGCATGCATCCGTTGCCGGTTCGTCGGCTGATCGCGCAGTGAGGCATCGCGGCTGAAATCATGGCCCATGAATGCGATCCGGTCGGCCAGGAACGCAGCCGGCAGCGTGTCGCCGATGATGCTGGTCGTCAGCGCCGCCGCCGGCATGAAGCATGCCTCGTCCACCCACTGGCTCAGCGCTTCGCTCAACCCGGTCTGCTCGTCCGGATACAGGGTCGGCTCGGGATGCCGCCGGTCGAGCTCGCGCAGGATCAGCAGCGTGTCACAATACACGTCCGCGCCCACCTGCAACACGGGCGCGCGGCGATATCCGGCGGTCAGCGGCATCAGGTCGGGTTTGGGCGGCCAGATCGGCACCTCGACCGAGTGCCACGAAAGGCCCTTATAGCCCATCGCCAGCCGCACCTTCTCGCTGAACGGCGACAGGTCGTAATGGTGCAGGATCAAATCGGGCACGATCAGCCTGTCAGGCAGCGTTCGAAGATCGCTTCCGCTTGCGCCACAGTCATCTTCCGGGCGGACGGGCAGGCGATGACGGTTCGGTCGCCAGCGCCGCTCCAGTCAAAATTGCGCGCCGCGATGCCGGCATAGAGGCCCGGCACCGCCCGCTGCGCCATCTCACGGACGCGGTTGGCGGGTAATTGCTCGGGCGTGAACCGGTCGGGGAAGCCGATGTCGGCATACAGGCCGCGGATCGCGTCGGCGCAGGCCTCGATCGTCCCGGCCCGGCTTAGCCCCGCAGCGTTCACGTCGAGCGCATCGGCCATCGGCCGCACCTTGTCCGGCAACACGGCCAAATCGAACGCGATCACGTGCGGCAGCAGCACGCCCACGCCGTAGGGGTGCGGCAAGTCCAAATGACCTTCCATCGGTAATGAGAGTGCGTGGCCGTGGCCCAGCCGGGCATTTCCGCAGGCGATATTGCTCATGCAGGAGGCGACCAGATTGTCCTCCCTGGCCTGCTCGTCGTCCGAGTTGATGGACGCGCGCAGCGAGGCGAATTGCAGCCGCACCGACGCCAAGGCCAGCGCGTCCGTAATCGGCGAGGCGATGCCGCTGAGATAGGCTTCCACCCCGTGCGTCAACGCATCGACCGCCGGCAGCGCGGCGATGTGCATGGGCAGCGACCGCAGCGTTACCGGGTCGAGGATGGCGGCGTCCGGGAACGAGAGCGGGCCGCCGCCGAGCAGTTTCAGGTGACGAGCCTCGTCCTTGACGATGGTCCACTGCGACACCTCGGACCCTGACCCGGCCGTGGTCGGCACCATGATCATCGGTAGCGCCTTCTGGTCGAACGTGCCGACTCCCGTGCACTCCGCCATCGGCTTTAAATTGGTGGCGACGATGGCGATGCCCTTACCGGTGCACATCACAGAGCCGCCGCCGATGCAGACGATCCCGTCGATGCCCTCGCGCCGGACTCGATCGCCCTCGCTGTCGATGTGCGAACACCGCGCGTCGATCCCGCACTCGTCGAAACGCGCGGTGACCAGGCCTGCCGCATCCAGCGCAGCCAGCGCCGCCAGATGGAATGGCTGGGCCGAGATGACCCGGTCGGAAACAACCAACACCCGGCTCATCTTCAGCTCGCACGCCAGAGCACCGATCGTGCCGAGCGAGTCCTGCCCAGCGACGATCCGTGTCGGCATGTAGAAATTGGTGATCACGACGTTCGTTTCCCCCTGTGCACCGGAGCCTTGCCGGCCCCTGGTTCAGTCGTGCTTGAAGATCGTCGTGCGGATCTGCGAGATATCGTGCAGGGCGGCGAAGCCCTTCTCGCGCCCATGGCCGGACTTCTTCATCCCGCCGAACGGCAGTTCGATCCCGCCTCCGGCGCCGAAGCTGTTGACGTAGACCTGGCCGGCCTTGATGCCGCGCGACACCCGCACCGCCCGGTTCCCGTCATGCGACCACACCGCGGCCATCAGCCCATAATCGGTGCCGTTCGCCAGCCGCACGGCGTCCGCCTCGTCGTCGAACGGCAGCACGGACAGCACCGGACCGAACACCTCCTGATGCGCTAGCTCGTTGGACCGGGGCACCGGGCCGTAAACGCGCGGGGCAACGAAGAAGCCACCGTCCGGCACGCCGTCTGCCACATGGCCGGAGGCCAGGACGGGCACGCCGCTGGCTTCAGCCCGCCCGAAGAAGCTCTCGATCCGCTTCTTCTGAGTCGCGTTGATCACCGGCCCGAGGTCGCGATCCATCTCCGGCGTGCCGGCGACCAACTTGGAGAACCGATCCGCCAGCGCGCTCACGACGGTGTCGTAGGCCCGCTTCTCCACCAATACGCGCGACCCGGCCGAACAGGTCTGGCCCGCGTTCTGGACCATGGTGGTGGCGATGGTCGACGCCGCCAGCTCCAGGTCCGCGTCGCCGAACACGACATGCGGCGACTTGCCGCCCAGCTCAAGCGTGCAGCCGATATGGTTGCGGGCGGCCGCGATCTGGATGAGCGTGCCCACCTCCGGGCTGCCGGTGAACGAGATGAAATCGATGCCACGGTGCGACGACAGCGCCGCGCCGGCCTCCTCGCCCAATCCGGGCACCACGTTCAGCGCGCCCTCGGGTAGACCGCAGCCGGCAGCCAGTTCGGCCAGGAACAGCGGCGTCAGGCAGGCGTCCTCGGCGGGCTTGACGACGCAGGCATTGCCCATAGCCAGCGCCGGGGCAACCGTACGGCCGAACATCTGGGCCGGGTAGTTCCACGGGATGACGTGACCGGTCACGCCGTAAGGAACATGCTCCGTCGTGACGAAGTAGCCCGGCAGGAACGGGATGGTGTCGCCGTGCACCTTGTCCGCCGCGCCGCCATAATATTCAAAGTAGCGAGCGGTCGCGATCATGTCGTTGCGCGCCTGCTTCATCGGCTTGCCGGTGTCGCGCGCTTCCAACTGCGCCAGTTCTTCCGCATGGTCGGCGATGGCGAGCGCGATGCGGTTCAGGATACGGCCGCGTTCGGTCGCGCTCATCCGGCTCCAGGCGCTTCCTTCCGACGCCGCGCGTGCCGCGGAGACGGCCCGTTCGACATCCTTGGCATTGCCGGCGGCGATCTCGGCGAATACCCGGCCCTCGGCCGGCGCGATCACCTGGATGGTCTCGCCGGAGGTGCCGGGCTGCCAGCGGTTGTTGACAAAAATGCCCTTGGCCGGAGCCGTGGTGAATTGCACGTTCATAGCTGCGCCTTCCTTATTCGGCTGACAGATAGAGCGGACGGGTCTAGGCCTCCCATGCTCCAGCAGTCTGCCGGCCTTGATGTCGTCCCTATACTCGGGAGACCCACCCGCTCCCGCCAAGACAGTTTTGCGTTGCCCGGCATATGTACGAGCTATGGTGTGGGCACCGATATGTGGGCGGAGCCCCAGGTGCCGGCCCGGATCAATTCGGCAAGCGTCGTCCGGCAGAGTGCCTCAATCGCGCGGACCGCGTTGGATAGTGGCCGCTCCGTTGGGAGCGCCAGGTGCACGGTGCGCATGAGCGGCGGGTCGAATTGCCAGGCGTGCAGGCGATGCTCCTCGACCTCCAGTCCGATCGCGTGCGCGGGGAGAATGGACAGGCCAAGGCCACGCTCGACCATCACCTTGATTGAGGCGTAGGCGTCGATCTCGATATCGGGTGTCAGTCGGATGCCCTGCTCCGCCGCCTTCGCGTCCAGGTGGTCGCGTAGCCCGTGGCCCGGGCTCGGCAGCACCAGCTTGTAGCCGGCCAGCGCCGTGAGCGACGCGGCGGCGCCGGCAGGACGCAATTGGTCGTCCACCGCGCCAGTCGCGGCCGGCCCCGACCCGAACAGCACCAGTTCCTCCGAGAGGAGACTGTCGAAGCGCAGCCCGCGATCCTCGACCACCGTATAGAGCAGTCCGAGATCGACCCGGCCCAGCCGCAGCCAATCGAGCACGTAGCCACTCATCGCCTCCGCCACGCGCAGCTTGATCCGTGGAAAACGCTCGCGCGCGGCCAAGATGAGCGGGACGCCCAGGATTTGGCTGATGGAGGACGGCAATCCCAGCCTGACTTCGCCGGCCGGGTCGGCCGTGCTGCCGCGTATTTCCGCGTATGCCTGCTCGAACTGACCGAGGATCAACTGAGCATTTCGAAGCAGGACCGTGCCGGCCTCGGTCGGATGAACTCCCTGCGGTGTCCGGAACAGCAGCGAGACGCCGAGATCGGTCTCCATGTTGCGGATGTGCAGGCTGAGCGCCGGCTGCGCGACATTGAGCTGCAGCGAGGCGCGAGTGATCGAGCCGCATTGAATGATGGCCACGAAATAACGCAGTTGCCGCAGGTCCATGGTCCCCCCCTAAAGTTGCTCACCGTAGCCGAAGCGTCGGGGCAAGCCAGAGCGGCCCGTTACGCAGAAGCGCGCGAAACGGTATGGTGACCGCGCGGTTGGGTCGGGCACATTCAGGCATCTCTCAGCCAGATCACTCATCACCTCACTCGTCGCCAGCACCGCCCTACCGCTTTTCGTGCCGGCCGACCGGCCCGACCGCTTCGACAAGGCATTGGCTGCCGGAGCAGACGCCGTGATCCTCGATTTGAAAGACGCGGTGGCTGCTGGCGCCAAGGAGATGGCCCGCTCGACGCTCGGCGCTGCATTCAACCAACTCGCCGCTGCCGCATGCCCGGTCATCGTGCGGGTCAAGGCGGAAGACACCCCGTTCCATGCGGCAGACCTCGACACCTGCCGTTCGCTGCCGCTCCGGGCGGTGATGGTCCCCAAGGTGGAGGCAGCCGATACCGTGGCGCGGGTGGCCGCCTGGACTGGGATGCCCATGCTGGCGCTGATCGAGAGCGCGCGGGGGCTGGCCGCCGCGCGGACCATTGCCGCGTCCGGGGCGCGGCTGTTCTTCGGATCCATCGATTATGCGGCCTACCTTGGATGTGCCCACACTCGCGAGGCGCTGCTGCTGGCCCGGTTGGAGCTGGTACTGGGCAGCCGGCTTTGGGCCCGCCCCGCTGGACGGCGTGACGGCCAGCATCAAGGACCTGCCTCTGGTTGGCGAAGACGCTGCCTATGCCGTCTCGCTCGGCTTTGCGGGCAAGCTGCTGATCCACCCGGCCCAGATCGCCCGGCCGCCGCCGGGCTGCAGCCGGACCCGGAGCAACTGGCCTGGGCGCGGCGTGTCTTGGAAGCCGGGCGGGATGCCGGGGCAGCCACACTGGACGGCGCCATGGTCGACGCACCCGTCCGCCTACGGGCCGAACAGCTCGAACGTCGAATTAAACCGCGCGGCTAAAGTCCGGCTGGCGATCAGGCCGTTACGGGTACCGGCCGCTTCCAGCGCGCCGGGCCGGTGCGGTGGACCGAGTTGCCTTCGGTATCCACCGCGACCGTGACCGGCATGTCCTGCACGACGAATTCGTGGATCGCTTCCATGCCGAGATCGGCGAAGGCGAGCACGCGGGCGGAGCGGATGGCCTTGGAGACCAGATAGGCGGCGCCACCGACCGCAATCAGATAGGCGCAGCCATTGCGGGCGATGGTCTCGACGGCGGCCGGGCCGCGCTCGGCCTTGCCGATCATGACCAGCAGGCCGGTTGCCGGTAGCAACGCCTCGAGGAACTTGTCCATCCGTGTGGACGTGGTGGGGCCGGCCGGGCCGACCGCCTCGCCATCCACTGCGTCCACCGGGCCGACATAGTAGATGGCGCGGCCGCGCAGGTCGAACGGCAGCGCCTCGCCGCGCGACAGCATCTGCGTCATGCGCAGGTGCGCCGCGTCGCGACCGGTCAACATCCGGCCCGAAAGCAGGATCGTCTCGCCGGCCCGCCAGGTCGCGACGTCCGCCGCGGTCAGGGCGTCGAGGTCCACCCGCCGGCCGGTCGTCGGAGCACCGCCCAGATCGGCCGGGAAGACGTCGAGCGATGGCGGCTCGAACTGCGCCGGGCCGGAGCCGTCCAGCGTGAAATGCACATGCCGATCGGCGGCACATTGCGGGATCAGCGCGACCGGGAGCGAGGCGGCATGGGTCGGGAAGGTGCGCAGTTTGACGTCCAGCACGGTGGTTAAGCCGCCGAGCCCCTGTGCGCCGATGCCGAGCGCGTTGATGCGGTCGCATAACGCCAGGCGGAACTCCTCCTCGCGCGTGGTAGGGCCTTGCGCCCGGATGGCGGGCAGGTCGATCGGGTCGAGCAGCGACTGCTTGGCCAGGCTCATCGCCTTGTCCGGCGAGCCGCCGACGCCCAAACCGATCAAGCCCGGCGGGCACCAGCCCACGCCCAACCCTTCCACCGTGCGCACGACCCAGTCCGCCACGTCGTCGCTGGGGTTCAGCGCCGCGAACTTCGCCTTGTTCTCGGATCCACCGCCCTTGGCCGCGACGTGCACATCCACCGTGTCGCCCGCCACCAACTCCACATGCAGCATGGCCGGTGTGTTGTCGCCCGTGTTGCGCCGGTTGAACAGCGGGTCGGACACGACGGACGCGCGCAGCGGATTGCGCTCCGTCGACCAGGCTGTGCGCACCGCGTCATTCACGATCGCCTGCAGGTCGCGGCCGCTCTCGATACGGGCGCCGAGGCCGACGCGCATGAACACTTGCGCGGTGCCAGTATCCTGACAGATCGGCCGGCGGCCGGACGCGGCCATGCGCGAGTTGCGCAGGATTTGCGACATCGCGTCCCGCGCCGCGCCGCTCTCCTCCCGCCGCCACGCCGCAACGAGGCTCTCAATGTAGTCGGCCGGATGGTAATACGAAATGAATTGCAGCGCGTCGGCGATGGACGCGATCAGGTCCGCTTCCCTTATCGTCGCCATCACCGTTATTCCGCCGCCACCCGGGCCGCGAACTCCGCCCGGATACTCGCCGAATGCTGACCGATGGATGGCACCGGGCCGAGCGCCGGCACGCGCACCCCATCGCGGATCGCCGGGGGCGCCACCACCGAGGCGGGCCCGCGCTCCGTCCCGACCGTGACCCGGCGCAGCGCCACGTGATGCGTCAGATCGGCCACGCCGTTGACGAAGCCGAACGCCGTGCCGGCCGCCCGCAACAGATGCGCCGCGTCGTCGCGCCCGAACCCGGCGAACGCGCGCGCCACCAAAGCATCGACCTCTGGCCGATTGGCAACCCGCTCGTTGTTGCTGCCGAAGCCGGGGCGTGTGGGCAACTCGGGCTGGCCGAGGAACTCCGCGCAAAACCGGCGCCATTCGCGCTCGTTTTGGATCGAGATCAGCACGACCGCGCCGTCGCTCAACGGGAATGCGCCGTAGGGACAGATCGACGGATGCGCGAGGCCGACCCGCTGCGGCGCCCGGCCGTTGCCTTCCGTGTAGAGCAGCGGAACGTTCATCCAATCCGCCATGCCGTCAAACAGGCTGATCTCCAGCCGCGCGCCCTGGCCCGTGACGCCGCGCGCGATCAGCGCCTCCAGCACCGCCGCATGCGCCGACATGCCGCACGCGATGTCGCAGACGGACACGCCGACGCGCCCGGGGCCGGCCGGATGACCGGTGATCTGCGCCAGGCCGCTTTCCGCCTGAACCAACAGGTCGTACGCTTTCATGTCGCTGTAAATGTGGCCTGCGCCGTAGCCGGTGATGTCCACCGTGATCAGGCGGGGATACCGTATGCGCAACGCTTCCGAACCGAAGCCGGCCCGTGCGGCGGCACCGGGGGCGAGGTTCTGGATGAACACGTCCGTCTGGGCCAGGACCGCATGCACCATCGCCGCATCGGCCGAGTCCTTGATGTCGGCGACCAGGCTCTCCTTGCCGCGGTTGAGCCAGACGAAATAGCTCGCCAAACCGTTTACCGCTGCGTCGTAACCGCGCGCGAAATCACCCTCCGGCCGCTCGATCTTGATCACCCTTGCTCCGGCATCGGCCAGCCGCGACGAGCAATAAGGCGCCGCGACCGCCTGCTCGAGCGCGACCACGAGCAGGCCGGACAACGGCTTGGTGCCCGATAGGTGTGGATGATCCATGCCCGTGCCTCGCCTGAACTCTAATGTCGCCATTGATGCCGTTCGCGTGACCGCGGCTACCAATACATTCGACAGTATGGCGCCATAGGCTGCTGGTATGGCGTGGTCGCGACGCAACCTGACCCGCGAACGCTCGTATAGCCTTGCAAAGCGATTTCGGGATTGTCACAAGATTGGGGGTCAGGCGGCGATCGCCGTTGGCGGGTGAGAGTCGCTGGCCGGATGGAACTTCTATCCGAAGCCGGAACCGAGCGTGCCGTTGTAGACGGCGCACCAAACTTGCAGCAGCAGATTGGCTCCGCGTCGCGACCAGCGTAGCTGCTGTAACTTGTTCATCCGGCGGTTCACCAGGAAGTTGGCTGTCCCCTCGGTGATCGCGGTGCCAACCCGCAAGCCCGCGCGGTACCGCTCGGCGTAGTTCACCAGCCACGCGCTCTGGCTGGCCAGGTAGGGGAGCATGCAAAGTTATGGGGTAGTCGCGCCGGACCGCGAGCTGCGCTGTCAGCTCACCCCCATTTCGAAAGTGCGAAACCCATCCGATTACACCAGCACCCCATAACTTTGTATGCTCTCCTGGACTGGTGGCACGCCGCAGTGCGCTTCGAGCACGCGCTGCAGGCGGCCCAGGGTCTCGGCGCGGGCACGACCGACGCGCGCCTGGCCGACACGGCACTACGTGGCCTGGAGCGCGCGAAGTGGCGCCTGTGGCACGGGCGCTGGCCCGGGTGCCGGCG
>CAXUHU010000109.1:0-11389 GCA_964250925.1 uncultured Acetobacteraceae bacterium | reverse complement strand
TCGACGTTCGGATACAGCTTCTTGCTGATGAAGTACTCGTCGTGCAGCGCGATGTGCTCCAGCTCCAACGCCAGTTCCAGCAACGGGTCGTCCTTGATGCCGAGTTCGTCCAGCACCTCGTGGCACGTGCGCTCCATGATCTTGGCGCGCGGGTCGTAGTTCTTGTACACGCGATGGCCGAAACCCATCAGGCGCACGCCGCTGTTCTTGTCCTTCACCTTCTCGATGAAATCGGGGATCGCATCCTTGTGGCCGATTTCGCCCAGCATCTTCAGCACCGCCTCGTTGGCGCCGCCATGCGCCGGGCCCCACAGGCTGGCGATGCCGGCCGCGATGCAGGCGAACGGGTTGGCGCCGGTGGAACCGGCCAGGCGCACCGTGCTGGTCGATGCATTCTGCTCGTGGTCGGCGTGCAGGATCAGGATGCGATCCATCGCACGCGCCAGCACCGGGTTCACGTGATACGGCTCGGCCGGCACGGCGTTCATCATGTACAGAAAGTTCTCGGCATAGCCGAGGTCGTTGCGCGGGTACATGAACGGCTGGCCGATCGAATACTTGTAGGCCCAGGCGGCAATCGTCGGCACCTTGGCGATCAGGCGAAAGGCGCTGATGCGGCGGTGGTCGGGGTTATTGATGTCCAGGCTGTCATGGTAGAACGCGGACAGCGCGCCCACCACGCCGCACAGCACCGCCATCGGATGGGCGTCGCGCCGGAACCCGTTATAGAACTGGCGCAACTGCTCGTGCAGCATGGTGTGCAGCAGAACCCCGCGCTCGAACTCGGCCGCCTCCGACTTGTTGGGCAGCTCGCCGTTCAGCAGCAGGTGGGCCACCTCCAGAAAGGTGGATTTCTCCGCCAGCTGGTCGATCGGGTAGCCGCGATGCAGCAGGATGCCTTCGTCGCCGTCGATATAGGTGATCTTGCTGTCGCAGGCCGCCGTGCCGCCATAGCCCGGGTCGTAGGTGAACACGCCGATATCGGCGTACAGCTTGCGTATGTCGAACACCGACGGGCCGATGGTGCCGGCCAGCAGCGGCAGTTTGGCGGTGTGGTCCGTGCCGTCGAGGGTTACGGTAACCGAGCCGATGACGGTGCCGCTCATGAAAGATCCTGTGGTGGCGCGGGCGTGGCCCGGCGCTGGGTGGCGTATGGCCAGGTGATGGCCGCCGCAGCATAAGGGCGAGTTTCGCGCCAGCGCAACCTTCGCACCCGCAGCATAGGCGCAGCTGCGAAGCCGGGTTCGGGCGGTCGCGTCGCGGCGTGGCGGGGGATCAGGTCTCCTGCGGCAGGTCCCGCGGGGCGATGAAGCGCACCAGCCGCCCCCCGCCTTCGCCCAGCTCGCCCCAGCGGCAGCCGATGGTGAACTCGGCCAGCGCGCCGGCCGGGTAGCCCTCCGTCAGGCGCTGGGCCATCTGGGTGTGGGCCACCGCGTTCTGCAAGCCGGCCAGCATCAGCGCGAAATCGTGCAGGCCAGGATTGTGGCCCACCAGCATCAGGCTGCGCACCGTTTCCGACACGCCGCGCACGATGCTGCACAGCCGGCTCGCATCAGCCAGGTACAACCCGTCCATCGGCTCGATGATGGGGGTCTCGTCCCAGGGGGCCAGCGCCTCCAGCGTCTGCCGCGTGCGCCGGGCGGAAGAGACGAGCACCACGTCGGGCACCAGGCCCAGCTCGCGCAGCACGGTGCGCATCTGCGCCGCCGCGTGCCGCCCGCGCACGTTCAGCGGACGCGCATGGTCGGACTGGGCCTTGTCGTCCCAGGACGATTTGGCGTGCCGCAGAAGGAGCAACTGTTGCATTGCGGTCCACGCTCGCACAGCCACCGGCGCCGCGCAAAACAATGCCCGCCCCTATCAGACCGCGCGCGCATGCGTATGTTCGGCCCGGCAAGCAAGGGAACCATCCATTGGCAGGCGTTTTGCGCATGATCCTGGGCGACCAGCTCAGCCCGTCCATCGCGTCGCTCGACGGGCTCGATCCGGCGGCCGACGTCGTGCTGATGGCCGAGGTTGCCGCCGAGTGCACCTACGTGCGGCACCACGCCATCAAGATCGTGCTGGTGCTGTCCGGCATGCGCCACTTCGCGCAGGCGCTGCGCGCCCGTGGCGTGCAGGTGGACTACATCACGCTCGACGATCCGGACAATACGCAGTCCCTGCGCGGCGAGCTTTTACGCGCGGTGGAGCGCCACCGGCCCGACCGCGCGGTGGCGACCGAGCCGGGCGAGTGGCGGCTGAGCGAAGACATGCGGCGCTGGCAGGAGGCGGCCGGCATCGAGGTGGACATACGCGACGACACGCGGTTTTTCGCCCGCATCCAGGAATTTTTGGCCTGGGCGCGCGACCGGAAAGGTCTGCGCATGGAGTTCTTCTACCGCGACATGCGCCGGCGCCACGGCTTCCTGATGGATGGCGACCAGCCCGAAGGCGGCGCCTGGAACTACGACAAGGAGAACCGTGCCAGCCTGCCGAAAGGGGTGAAGAACCCGCCGGTGCCACGTTTTCCGCCCGATGCGATCACCCGCGATGTGATCGATCTGGTGGAACGGCATTTTCCCGCGCATGTCGGACGGGCCGCCGACTTCGCGCTGCCGGTAACGAGTGCCGACGCGCACGTGGCGCTGGCCGATTTCATCGAGAACCGCCTGCCGAGCTTCGGCGCCTTCCAGGACGCGATGAAGGCCGGCGAGCCGGTGCTGTTCCACGCGCTGGTCTCGACCTCGCTGAACCTGGGTTTGCTGGAGCCGCGCGAGATCTGCGTCGCGGCCGAGGATGCCTACAGGCGCGGAGCCGCCAAGCTGAACGCGGTGGAGGGTTTCATCCGCCAGATCGTCGGCTGGCGCGAATACGTGCGTGGCATCTACTGGATGAACATGCCGGACTACGCACACAAGAACGCGCTGGGCGCCGTGCAGCGCATGCCGTGGTTTTATTGGACCGGCAAGACGCGGATGAACTGCCTGCACCACGCCATCACCGACACGCTGCAGCACGCCTACGCGCACCACATCCAGCGCCTGATGATCACCGGCAACTTCGCGCTGCTCGCCGGGCTGCATCCGGACGACGTCGATGACTGGTACCTGGTCGTCTATGCCGACGCGTATCAATGGGTGGAAATGCCCAACGTGCGCGGCATGGCGCTGTTCGCCGATGGCGGCATCATGGGCTCCAAGCCCTATGCCGCTTCGGGGTCATACATCAACCGGATGAGCGACTATTGCAAAGGCTGTGCGTACGACGTCAAGGATGCCGTCGGGCCGAACGCCTGCCCGTTCAATTACCTTTACTGGGACTTCTTCGCGCGCCACGAAAAGGCGCTGGCCGGCAACATCCGCCTGGCAATGCCGATCAAGACGTTGTCGCGCATGGACCCGGCCAAATTGGCGGCGATGCGCAGCAATGCGGCAGCTTTTCTGGCGTCAGAAGCAATGAGTCCACGTCCCGACACGCATGCTGACGGCGGATGAAGGGGTGCCGAGGGCATCGACAAGGATGGGACGACGGATCGCTCGGCGGGCGTTCGTTGTCGAACTGCGGAGCACAGGCAACAACCGTCCGACGAACGGCGTAGCGTCGTGTCGACGCTCTCAGTCGAGATCCACCCAGCTCAGGTGGCCGCCCTTACCCGCGCCGGTATCCATGAACACGGCCGAGCCGCCGCCGTCGCCCTGCGTCACCCAGGGCCGGCCGTCGCGGCTGCGCTGGTCGTGGCCGCAATAGACGGTCATTCCGGCGGGGATATGGTTCACCCAGCGCAGCAGGCGCTCGGGGAAGCCGTCGGGTTGGGTGCGGCCGGTGGTCTCGCCGAACATCGCCCGCGACAGCAGCGGATCGACCGGCCCCAGCGGATCGGGCGGCTGGTGGGAGAGCATGCCGGTATGGAAGGCGGCATGCACGAAAAAACGGCGGTCCTGCACCAGCCAGGCGGGCGCACGCTCCACCTCCGCCAGCGCGCGCGCGCGCAGCGGCGGGTCGAGGGCTGCCATCGTTGCATCCAGTTGCGGGCCGCCGCGCACGCGTTCGCCGCGCAGCGCACGGCCCAGCTTGCGGTCGTGATTGCCCACCAGGAACAGCCCGCGGCCCTCGTCGATCAGGCGGAACATCAGACGCAGCGCACCGGCGCTGTCCGGCCCGCTATCGATCAGGTCGCCCAGCTGGATCACGAACCGGTCGGTGTCGGCGGCAAACGCAAAGGCGCGCAGGTCGCCGTGCACGTCGCCCACCACGCGCAGGCCGCGCCCCGCGGGAATGGCGTTCATGCGGCCGCTTCCCGCACGGTGCGGCGATACACCTCCAGCGCGCGGCTGCGGCCTTCCGCCAGGTCGATCACCAGCTTGGGGTAATCGCGCCCCAGCACCACGCCGGCGGATGCCAGCACGTCAGCCGGCGCGGTCCAGGGCGCGTGCACGTATTTGTTCGGCAGGCGGGCCAGCTCAGGCACGAAACGGCGCACGTAGCCGCCATCGGCGTCAAATTTCTCGCCCTGGGTGACCGGGTTGAACACCCGGAAGAATGGCTGGCTGTCGATCCCCGTCCCGGCGATCCACTGCCAGCTGGCGCCGTTGCTGGCCAGGTCGGCATCCACCAGCGTGTCCCAGAACCACGCCTCGCCCGCCTGCCACGAGATCAACAAATGCTTGACCAGGAACGAGGCGGCGATCATCCGCACCCGGTTGTGCATCCAGCCGGTCTGCCAAAGCTGGCGCAGGCCCGCATCGACGATCGGCACGCCGGTCTGTCCGCGCTGCCACGCGTGCAGCCCAGCCGGATCGGTGCGGAAGCCGAGCTTGCCGAAGGCGGGCCGCAACGGCGTTTCCGGCAGCGTCGGATGGTGCCAGAGCAGATAGGCGGAGAAATCGCGCCAGATCAGCTCGCGGCGATAGGTGTGGTGGTCGGCACCCTCGCCCTCGCGCCGGCTGGCATGCCACACGGTGCGCGGCGACAATTCGCCGAAATGCAGGTGGGGCGACAGCATGGACGTGCCGTCCTCGCCGGGCAGGTTGCGGCCGGTGCCGTAGCGGGCGACGGCGTCTCCGGCGAACAGGGCGAGGCGCTTCAGGGCCGCCGGTTCGCCCGGCGTCCAGGTGTCGCGCAAACCGGCCGCCCAGTCCGGACGGGTGGGCAGCAGGCCCCACGCCTCGAGCCGGTCAGACTCGGCGTGGACGCCCTTCACCGCATCCGGTGCCGGCATCGGCTGCGCCGGTTCGCCCAGCGCCTCCACCGCGCGCGCGAAGGGCGTGTACATGCCATAGACCGTGCCGGTCTTGCTCCGCAGCCGGTCGAGGTCGATCAGCGTCGACGTGCGGTGCAGGACGAGGCTGCGTCCGTCCGCCTCCAGCGCTGCCCGCACTGCGTCGTCGGTGCTGCGCCAGGCCGGTTCGTGGGCGGCGCCGGCATGCACCATGCTGGCCCCTGTTTCGCGGGCCAGGGCGGGGATGATCTCGGCGGCAGATCCACGCCGCAGCACGAGCGGTGCGCCGGCGGCGTGCAGCGCCGCGGCCAGCGCCGCCAGGCTGCCGTGCAGCCACCACTGCGAAGCGCCACCCATCGGCCACGCGATCGTGTCGTCGAGCACGTAGACGGGGAGCACCCGGGCGCCCCCGGCCATGGCGGCCATCAAGGCGGGCTGATCGGCCAAGCGAAGGTCCTGGCGGAACCAGACGATGGACGGGTTCGGGGTGCGGGCCATCAGACGAACCTGTAGCCCCGGCGAAGTGCGCTGGGCGCCTGCGCGCAGGGCTGCGTCGGGCCGTCATCGCCCGCGGCCGGCACGCGGAAGCAGAACACCCGGTCGCGCCCCAACAGATAGGCGTGCCCACCCTGCGGATAGTGGCGCGCGATGGCCGGGCTGCGCACTTCCAACCCGCCGGTGTAGGCGCCGAAGGAGGGCAGCATGATACGGTGCGCATCGGTCATGAAGCAGGGTCGCACGATCTCGCCGGCGCGGGTGAGCACACGCGCCTTCGGATGGAAGTGACCGGAAACCTCCCCAGGCGCGCCAGGATGGCCGTGGTGGGCCCAGGCCTGGTGACGGAACAACAATCCTTCGGCGGCAAAGGTTTCACACGCCTCGCCCGCCAAGCCCTCCGGCGGCAGCGGATCGTGGTTGCCCCGCACCCAGATCAGCCGCGTGGCCCGGCTGATGCCAGCCAGCATCGCGCCATCGGCCGGCGACAGCCGGGTCGCCGCCCGTGCGTCGTGGAAGCTGTCGCCGACCGCGACCAGCACGCTGGGGGCATGACGCACGACCAGCGCCGACAGCCGCTCCAGCGTCACGAGGCTGTCCCAGGGCGGCACCAGCTGGCCCTGGCCGGCGCAGGCCGAGCCTTTCTCCAGATGCAGATCGGCCACCGCCATCAGCGACAGGCGCGGCCAAACCAGCACGCCGGCCTGATCGAGCAGCAGCGTCTCTCCCCGGAAATAGAGGGTGGCCATGCGCGCGGTGAACTCCGGTCGAACAAGCAACCTGTATAGTCGCGCGCCGCGGCGCCGGCACCAGCGCCCACCGGCAAAAGACACAAGCTTGCCCACCCCCGCGCCGCGATGCAGAACCAAGCCGAAGGCGGAGGCGCGCAGCGTGGCAGTGACGGACTGGGACAGGGATGCGGCACTCGCGACGGCGCGCATCCTGCTGGAGATCGGCGCGCTGAACTTCCGGCCAGAGGAGCCCTACACGCTCACCTCCGGCTGGAAGTCGCCGGTCTACATAGATTGCCGCAAGATCATCTACTTCCCGCGCGCCCGTGCCCGCATCTGCGAGCTCGGGGTCGAAAAGCTGAACCGCCACATCGGCTACGAGCAGATCGAGGTGGTGGCCGGCGGCGAGACGGCCGGCATCCCGTTCGCCGCCTGGATCGCCGACCGGCTGCAGACGCCCATGGCCTACGTGCGCAAGCAGCCCAAGGGTTTCGGCAAGAACGCGCTGATCGAGGGCGACGTGCCGGACGGGCGCCGCACGCTGCTGGTGGAAGACCTCACAACCGACGGGCGTTCAAAGATAAAATTCACCCAGTCGCTGCGCGACGCCGGTGCCATCGTCAACCACGCCTTCGTCGTCTTCTACTACGGCGTGTTCCCCGGCAGCCTGGAGAAGCTGGCCCAGATGGACATCACGCTGCACCATCTATGCACGTGGTGGGACGTGCTGGAGGCGGCCAAGGACCGCCCCTACTTCCCGGAGGCGCACCTGGCCGAGGTTCGCCGCTTCCTGGAAAACCCGGTCGCCTGGTCCAAGGCGCGCGGCGCCACCGTGGAGCAGGACGCGTAGGTCGAAACGCCGTCCGCCCTACGCGGCGTTGCGCTGCTGCTGCAGCCGCGAGAGCAGAAAATCCCTGAACACCGCCACCCGCTTGGAATGCCGCAACTCCTCCGGGTAGACGAAAAAACAATCCACCTTCGGACGCGGCACGTTCGGCAGCACGCGGACCAGGCCGTCCATCTCCTG
Source organism: uncultured Acetobacteraceae bacterium (assembly GCA_964250925.1). Classification (GTDB taxonomy): domain Bacteria; phylum Pseudomonadota; class Alphaproteobacteria; order Acetobacterales; family Acetobacteraceae; genus BOG-908. The sequence goes on along the minus strand of CAXUHU010000109.1, from coordinate 3,936 downwards.
GGCCATCCAGCCCGGCAGCGCACCGATGCCCAGCCCCGCGCGGATCAGCTGGGCCATGCTGGCAAGGTTGTTGACCTCCATCACCGCACGGCGTGGGCTGCCGGGGCGGCGCCCGGCCTGGGCCAGCCAGTTCACGTCGGGCACCGGCGGATGGTAATCGCCGAACAGCACCAGCTTGTGACGATCCAGATCCTCGGCGCTGGCCGGCGTGCCGGCGCGGGCCAGGTAGTCCGGCGAGGCGCAGACGTGCCACTCGATCTCGAACAGCGCGCGCTGGATCAGGTCGGGCTGCTTGGGCGGGTGCATGCGTATCGCCACGTCGGCCTCGCGCATCGCCAGGTCCAGGTCGCCGTCGTCCAGCAGCAGGTTCACCGTCACGTCCGGGTGCTGCTCCAGGAACTGCGGCAGCCGGGGCGCCAGCCAGTTGCTGCCGAAACCCACGGTGGTGGTGATCTTCAGCCGGCCGGCCGGCTTGTCGCGGCTCTCGGTCAGCAGCGCCTCGGTCATCGCCAGCTTGCCGAACACCTCGCGCACGGTCGCGTTCAGCCGCTCGCCCTGCTCGGTGAGGATCAGGCCGCGCGCGTGGCGGTGGAACAGCGGCACCTGCAGCGCCTCCTCCAGCGCCGAGATCTGCCGGCTGACGGCGGATTGGCTCAGGCTGAGCGTGTCGCCCGCATGGGTGAAACTGCCCGCTTCGGCGACCGCATGGAAAACCCGCAGCTTGTCCCAATCCATGGTGATCCCCGATCCACAAGCTTCAGGCCCGCATGGTCATCAGGCGTCTTGCAACACCGGAGTGAGAGCCACTTCCGTCAACCACTTTTCCGCTTCCAGCGCCGCCATGCAACCTGTTCCGGCGGCGGTGATGGCCTGGCGGAAGACCTTGTCCTGCACGTCGCCGGCCGCGAACACCCCGTCCACGTCGGTCCGCGTGCTGCCGGGCGTGGTGCGCACGTAGCCCTCCTCGTCCAGCCCCACCTGGCCGCGGAACACCGCCGTGTTGGGCCGGTGGCCGATGGCCACGAACACGCCGTCCACGTCCAGCACGCGCTCGTGGCCGGTCTCGCGGTGGCTGATCCGCACGCCGGTCACCACCGGGGGCGTGCCGCCGCCCACGATCTCCTCGACGATGCTGTCCCACACCACGCTGATCTTGGGGTGCTCGAACAGCCGGCGCTGCAGGATCTTTTCGGCCCGCAGGCTGCCGCGGCGATGGATCAGCGTCACGTGCTCGGCGTGGTGGGTCAAATAGAGCGCCTCCTCCACCGCCGTGTTGCCGCCGCCCACCACCGCCACCCGCTTGCCGCGGTAGAAGAACCCGTCGCAGGTGGCGCAGGCCGAGACGCCGGCGCCCTGGTACGCCTTCTCCGACGGCAGCCCCAGCCAGCGCGCCTGCGCCCCCGTGGCGATCACCACGGTGTCGGCCAGGTAGATGTCGCCCGAGTCGCCCACGCATCGGTAGGGCCGGCGGGCGAAATCGACCTCCATGATCAGGTCCTGCACGATGCGGGTGCCCACGTGTTCGGCCTGCGCCTGCATCTGCTCCATCAGCCAGGGGCCCTGGATGCTGTCGGCAAAGCCAGGGTAGTTCTCTACGTCGGTGGTGATCATCAACTGGCCGCCCGGCTGCAGGCCGGCCACCAGGATGGGCGACAGGCTGGCGCGGGCGGCGTAGATGGCCGCGGTGTAGCCGGCGGGGCCGGCGCCGATGACCAGGACGCGCGTGTGGTGGGTGTCGGGCATGGGGCGGATCTCGGCGTGTTTGGACACCCCGATATCGGTCGCCGCCATGCGGGTGGCAAGCCGAACCGTGTATGCTGGGTGGACGACGGACCAGAGACGAATGAAAGCAGACACCCCGGCCCTCCCCGAGCTTGACGCGATCGACCGCCGCATCCTGGCCGAGTTGCAAGCCGACGGCCGCATGACCAACGTGGAACTGGCCAGCCGCGCCGGCATCAGCGCCCCCCCGTGCCTGCGCCGCGTCCGCCGGCTGGAGGAAGCCGGCATCATCCGCGGCTACCACGCCGACACCGACCCCCAGCTCCTGGGCTGGGAGGTGAGCTTCTTCGTCATCGTCGGCCTGGAAAGTCAGCGCGAAGCCGCCCTCGCCGCCTTCGAATCCATGGTCGGCGCCTGGCCCGAAGTCCGCGAGTGCCACATGATCCGCGGCGGCGGCGATTTTTTGCTTCGGCTGGTGGCGCGGGACACGGCCCAGGAGAACGTGCTGACCTCGCGGCTGACGGAGGCGCCGGGGGTGGCCCGGATACAGACGTTGCAGACGATACGCACCAGCCGCGCGCTGGCGGGGGTGCCGATCTAGCTGACTATCTGACACGTACGCAATGATAGGAGAACCATGCAAGTGCGTAAGGAAGACGCTCAAGCCACTCCAACTGGAGAGACTGACCGGCAGTGGCTTCGTACGATGACGGACGACGAAACTCAGCGCGGTATCGACAGCGACCCTGCTTCTGCTCCCGCCCTCAGTTATGACGAAACCAAAGCGACGTATAAACCAGCCGGCCCCCGCATCAAACGGTGACCGCCAGCTTTTAGTGAGATGATGCAAGAGACCTGGCTAATGTTAAAGCATGGCAGATGCGCCAAATCGAATTGTGTTCTGTAATGTCGATTGATAAAATCCCGTTTCGATTGGGTGTTCAGCAGAACAAGCTCTTGGAAGGTTGCACTTGGACGCCCGCCTATTAACGCGTTGCCCAGGACCGCGCCCGTTCCAGATACAGACGCCGACGATTTCGAGCAACGATAACCGGCATGATCATCGAGATACCAGAGCCGGGCGACTACGAAACCGCTAGCCTGAACCTGCTCAACCTCGGCTGGGACCTTGCCGCCGGTTCGATGCTGGCGTGGGCCGAGTCAGACGTGATCCACCCGACGGATACGGACGAACGGCGAATTTCTATGGGTGACGGGCGCGAAATTGTCATCGGGGGCAAGGACGACACGTACTCGCCTGAGGAGCGCAGCAAGGCGGAGTTCGATTTCTGGGCCCGGTCGCAGCCTGCGCTTGGGAACGCTCTCGCGATGGTGCAGCAAGCGGTCGAGCTCGCGCTTAAAGGACGCGTCGCAAGGGTATCGCCATTCCTGCTCATCATCCGTGACCCCCGCGACTACCCCAAGGGCAGCACGACGAAAGACATCTCGTTCAGCGCCTTCCGCACGATCGACGCGGCCGACCTGCTTCGGGTGCACGACACTGTCTGCCCGAAACGCCTGGGCGCCGACTTTGCCCAGTTCTGGGATGGCCTGCGCCGCGAGAGGAACCTGTTCATTCACTCGGGATCGGTCGGTTCCGTAGTGAAGCCGACGAAGGTCATGGCTTACATCCTCTACGTGAACGAACACCTGTTCGCGGGCAAGAGATGGTTTGAGCGCCGCCTCTACTACCTGAACAACGACGAGCTACAGGCGGCCTACCTGTTGGAGCCAGCCGAGCGATACACGAGCGCGTTGCAAGAGTTCCAGGCGGCGCTCAACCATCTACCACCGAAGTTCTCACGCCATCTTTTCGGATATGACCACCGTTCGCGCCGCTATATGTGCATTCACTGTTACGATGAGATGAACCGCAACTACAACGACGACATGGAATTGTGCGACAACGCCCAACTCAGGCCTAAAAGCGCGAAGTCCACAACGTTGCACTGCGTGCTGTGCGAGCGCGATACCGAGGTGATGCGCCAAAAATGTGTTGAATGCGGCGCTACCGTCCTCTGTGCCCAGGAAGACAGCGAACACTACGGCGAATGTATGTCCTGCCATCAGCTAGGCATCCAAAAGCAAGACGAAGACAAGGCCGCCGCGGCGAACTGACCTATTCCGGCTTCAGCGCTTGTCGTTTCAACGTTTGTAACCGACTGTTCGGCGTCCGGCGGCACCGCGCCTGCCCAGGATAGGCGACACTAGCAT
>CAXUHU010000108.1:0-11409 GCA_964250925.1 uncultured Acetobacteraceae bacterium | reverse complement strand
CTAGAGGCCGATGGCAATTCAAAGACACCAACGCCGCGCTCACCGCTCTGGTCGCCGCTGAGCGTAGCTATATAAGGTCGGCCAAGCCCAGTAAGGCGTTCACGATACCTCTTGCCCAGCACCATCCTTCACCAGCCACCGCCTCAGCATCACATGCCGCTCGTCGTCCACTAGGCACACCATGCAATGCACGTCGTCCGCGGCAGCCAAGTGTCCCAGCTCTTGATCCGTCATCCCGCATTCCGGGCAGATGTAGCGAAAACACCGTATTTCGAGGTGGGTGGCTGTAGTCATGCGCGCGCTCTCATTTCCGTTTGGAAAGCCGGCCTGGCAAGCTTACAAGGGTGGTAGGCCAATACTTTAAGTGGTCAGCCCTGCACCAAGGACAAGACGTATCCGTCTTATCCCTGGGTTCACAGCACTCACTTGCTGAAGGTAAACGCATAAACACTGTTGTCGCCCGCCACATACAAATGGTGGTTGGCGGCGATTAAAGTCTGAAAGTGACGCAGCCCTTGCATGCCCGTGCCTGTTCCGGAAAACACAGTCGATCCTGTCAGCGCGTCAAACCCATGCAATTCGTTGTCGCCTTCAGCACCGACAACCCAAACTAGCGGATTGGACGACCCATCCGTTGTCGTGAGGATCGGGGCACCTCGGCCGTTGAAGCCGGAACACCATCTGATTGAGATCGGTGCGCTTCCCGTCCCCGCCACGCTCAGCATCGTAATGTTGTCGCCCGAGCAAGACAGACCGCTATAGCTGGTGAACGCCACCAGGGTCGCGCCGTTGGTGTTGTAAACCGCGGGCGCAGTTATGATACCGCTGTTGGACACGTTAGCCGTCTGGATCTGTCCGCCGATCCCGCCCAAGTTGGTGCGGTTTACCAGATACGCGTTGCCGTCCTTACCCAGCGCGATCAGACGCGAGGCGTCCTGGCCTGCGGCTACTTCAACGGTCAGCGGCAACGCCTCGGTGCCGCCCAGATCGGCGTCCTCGTTATCTAGGGTCTGCCAATTCGCTGGCGTATAAAAATCATGAGTCGATACCGAACGCGCCAGTCCGGGCTTCAAGCGTAAAATCGCTTCGCCATCCATCCAGTCGTTATCTGCGTTGAACGTATTGCCGGTGGTCACATACAGGTATTGGCCATCGCCGGCCGCTCCGCCCTGCGCCCAGATGCCACCGCCATTTCCGCGCGTAGCCCAGTAGCCGGCCACTGCCGGCGGCGAGGTCTGCAACTGCACCACCGTGCCATGATACGTGCCGCAATCGCCAGACCGCGCTGCATAATCGACGTACAACGCGCCCTTGAATGACAGCACAGCGCTACGCTCGCCTTGTGTGGTGCTCGTAAAGGCAATGCCTTGCATAGCCAAAGCAGCCTGCACATCCAATGGCCATCCGGCAGCAACCTGCCCGGTACTGGCCAACAAGCCGTAGATATACTGCCGCGGTCCGCTCGAAGTCTCTGTCAACGCGTCAAAATATACTGTGCCAGTCGCCGGGTCGATTACGGGGGTCCCTGTCACACCCTCGGGGTTTATGTCGCCGCAGGGTAGCTCGCTGCTGGTCACCGAGGGCGCCAACTGTGTCTGCCACACGGTCGCACCCGTGTCGGCATTGATGCCAAGTATCAAGTTGCCTTCGGTCGCCACAATTAGCAGCCCCACCGAAGCGCCTGCGGGCTTCCAATACAGCGGCTGTGCATAAACGTTGCCCGAAAAACTTGCCTTGAACGCAGGGTCGAAATGCATTGTGGCTGCAGCAGCCGAAGTCAGTCCGGGCACACCGTAGAGCCCATGGCGCGAGTTGGTATTGTGATACGTCAACACGCCCTGCTCAGCGGCATTGGTGGGCCCTGCAACAAGAAGGCCAATGATGGCCAGCGCAGTCCTGTTCATGTCTTGTCTCCCTAGCGCGACGCACGATTGTAAATCCCTGCGCGCACGCAACCTGATAGCCCGACTCCAGGTTTCGACCAAGAAAAAAGGTCAGCCGCATCGGATCCGGCGTAGCGCGCCCGAACGCAAGTCGCGCAACGAAGGATACCCGTCGACGGCCATATACAAATCCGCCTCGGCCAATAAACATCGCAAGACGTGGACTACGCCATCCGTGCCGCCCAAAGCTAAGCCGTACGTGTAAGGCCGCCCTACCCCAACCGCGCTCGCGCCCATGGCTAGCGCCTTTATAATATCCATCCCGGTCCGCACTCCGGAATCAAAAAGCACGGGCACACGTCCAGCTGCCTCAACTACGGCCGGCAGCATATCCAGCGCTGCAATCCCTCCATTTGCCTGCCGGCCACCATGGTTGGAGCAGTATATGCCGTCCACGCCGCCATCAATGGCTCGCTTGGCGTCATCAGGGTGACAGATACCTTTCATCAGCAATGGCAGTTTTGTCATGGACCGCAGCCAGGGCAAGTCGGTCCAGCTGAGCGGGTTTCCGAAGATCCTTGCCCATTGCATCGTAGCAGCCGGCACGTCCTCCGCCGGGGGCTTGGCAAGCATGGCGCGAAATACCGGATCCGAAAAATAGTTTTCCAGGCAAAGGCCACGAAGCTGTGGAAAGTTGGCAGTGCTGAGGTCGCGCGGCCGCCAGCCCGTCAACCAAGTATCCAGGGTCACGACGATCGCCTTGTAGCCGGCCGCCTCCGCACGATGCACGAGGCTCTCGGCTAACGCCCGGTCCGTAGGAGTATACAGTTGAAAGAAACCCGGAGTCCCGCCAAGCGCGGCCGCCACGTCTTCCAGCGGATCGACCATCAATGTGGAAGCGACCATCGGCACACCGGTCTGCGCCGCCGCCCGGGCGGTAGCAATATCACCGTGCCCACCAGGCGCGCACAAGCCGATCACCCCAACCGGGCTCATGAACAGAGGACTCGGCAGTCTTATCCCGAACAGTTCGATTGACATGTCGCGCTTGGAAGCGCCAACAAACATCCGCGGCACCAAACCCCAACAGTCAAACGCCCTCACGTTGGCTATCTGGGTCTGCTCGTCGCCGCATCCGCCCGCCACGTAAGAAACCAGGCTGGCTGGCATGGCTGCATGCGCCTTGTCTTCCAGCGCCTCGAACCGAATAGGCAACGAAGGCTGACGGCCTTTCAGGCCGCCGAAGTAGATCTCGTTCTGGTAATCGCCGTAGTGGGGCATGTCTGTTTCTCGATGCTTAGGGTTGTGCCATGCGACGCTTCATGGCATCGGCGTCAAACGTTATCGATGCAAGAAGCAATGTCACGGCCGTCAACATCAGCGCCGCTGGAACAAGATATAGTGCGTCGTGTAGTCCGGCCGCTTTAACTCGCGGCGTTACCGCCATTGCGCCAGATACCGAGCGCGGTTGTCAGTGCAAGCCAAGGATGGCTGCGGCGTCGTTGCCGCCTACGTCCCGAACGTCGGCATCTTGACGATGCCACCATCCTCCGCCCAGCGCCTGGAACAATGCCGCCGTGTCAGTCAGCCTGTTCGCCTTCGCCTGGATCAGCGTCAACTCCGATTGCAGGGCCACTTGCTGCGCGTTAAGGATGTTGAGATAGCCGACCTGCCCCAGTGAAACCTGAAGCTGTATGATTTGGAGGCTGCCCAGCGAAGCCTGCTCGGCCGCTGACGCCGACGCCAAGGCATCAGCATCTGTCTGTAGCGCCTTGAGAGAGTCGGCGACGTTTTGATAGGCGGACAGGGTTGTATTCCGATATTGTGCCGCCGCCTGGTCCAGCGCTGCGCGGGCCGCACGGGCCTTATGCAGCAATGTGCCTCCGTCGAATATCGGCTGCGTCAGCGTTGCTGCCAGCGTCCAAAACCCGTTGCCGGAAGCGAACAGCTGCCGAAAGTAGTTGGACTGACTTCCACCCTGGGCGCTCAGGGTGAGCGATGGAAGCCGGTTGGCCACCGCGACCCCCACCTGCGCACTGGCCGCATGCAGATTCTCTTCCGCCTGGCGCATATCCGGCCGCTGGTCCACCAGGGCTGCGGGTAGGCTCACCGGCAACTGACTTGGTAACGCGATGTCCGCAAGGCGCAGAGTCTGTGATGGCAACTGATCAGGCGGGATACCGGCCAGCGCGGCTAGGGCATCGTGCTGCTGATTTAATTGCCTTTGTAGCGGTGGCAAAGTGCCCTCCGCCAGGGCCATTGCCGCGCGTTGTGCCAGCACGTCCACCTCGGCAATCTGGCCGGCGACGTACTGCCTCTGCAAAACGCTCAATAGGGCCGTCTCCGCGGTGACTATCTGCTGTGTCGCAGCAATCTGCCCCTGTAGCGATGCCTCGTTGATAACGGCAACAACCACGTTCGAGGTAAGGGTCAGGTATGCCGCCTCCAATTGAAAACGCTGCTGCTCCGCCTGCGCCACGTAGTTCTCCACCTGCCTACGCGTGCCGCCCCAGATGTCAGGCGTGTAGGACACTGCCACTTGCGCTGTGATGAGGGTGTAGTAGGCGGTGGGCAGCTGCGTGGCAAAGGAAACGCTGCGAGTCGCAGTCTTGTTGCGTGTCGGCTCAAAGCTTGCGGTGAGGTCAGGAAAAAAGCTCCCCTCTTGCGCATAAAGGTTCTCGCGCGCTTGCAGCAACGCTGCTTGGGCTGACTGAAGATTGGGACTGGCCGCAAAAGCGCGGGCGACCAGCGCGTTTATCTGCGGGGAGTGAAACAGCGTCCACCACTGACCGGGTATGTCCAGGCCACGAACGAAGGACTGCCCCTCGTCGTGCCCGACAAGGGGTTCAACCGTGTAACCGCTCGCTCGCACAGGAACCGGCCGGTGAAAGTCCGGGCCAACCGCGCAACCACATGTCGCCAAGCCGATCGCAGCGACGGAAGCAAGACCGCGCGTCAACCGACAGCCTCTCTCTTTGCAGCTTCTTGCACCCGGCCTCGTCTGGAAAAGAGGTCTATCAAAACCGGCAGCACGGTCAGGAACAGAAACGGAGCCAACGTAATGCCGCCCACCACCACAAGCGCCAACGGTCGCTGTACCTGCGACCCGATGCCGGTGGAAACAGCAGCGGGAAGTAGTCCAACCATAGCCACAACGCAGGTCATAACCACGGGACGCATCTGCACCAACCCGGTGCGCGCCACCGCGTCACCCCGCGACGCACCAGCCTCCATCTGCTGGTTGAAATAAGTAACGATTATGATGCCGTCCATGGCGGCAATACCCATCAACGCCACAAAGCCGATCGCCGCGGAGACGCTGAACGCGGTTCCTGTAATGTAAAGCATCAGTATGCCACCAACCAGCGCCATAGGAATGACACTGGCAGCCAAAAGCATGTCTGCAATCGAGTTAAAGTTTACATAGAGCAGTAGGCAGATGAGCACAAAGGCAAGCGGCACCACTACGGACAGGCGAGCGATGGCCTCTTGCAAATTGCCAAACTCACCCACCCATTCAGTGTGATAGCCGCCCGGTATTACCACCTCGCGCGCCACCTTCTGCTGCGCCTCCAATACCGCAGTCCCCAGATCACGCCCGCGCACCGAGAATTTTATTGGTATATAGCGCTCCTGGCCTTCCCGATATACGAACGAGGCACCGGAGGCGAGCCGAACGGTGGCGACTTCACTGAGTGGGATCGGGATCTGCCCGGTGCCGCCGGGGGCCGGCGCACTGATTACGATGTGCTGTATAGAATCCAAGGTCTGCCTATACTGCGGCGACAGGCGCACGATGATTGGAAAGTTTCTGTCGCTGCCCTGCTCGTATAGGTTACCGGCGGCCTGTCCGCCGATAGCTGCCTGCACGGTGCTGTTGATGTCGCCTGGCGCCAGGCCATAGCGGGCGGCCCGCACGCGATCCACATCTATCCTTACTGTGGGCTGGCCGAGTGACCGCAAAACCGCTAGATCGGCAATCCCGGGCACGGTTCGCATCACGTCGGCCATCTTGCTGGCCGTTGCCTCCAGCACGTTCAGGTCACCGCCGTAAAGCTTAACCGAATTCTCACCTTTTACGCCGGAGGCTGCTTCCTCCACATTATCCTCAATATATTGGGAAAAGTTGAAATCGACGCCCGGAAACGCCTCTGTCAGTTGCCGAGTCATCCCGGCCACAAGCCTTTCTTTGCTCATGCCCGCAGGCCATGTGTCGAACGGCTTGAGCGGGACAAAGAACTCTGCGTTGAAGAAGCCCGTGGCGTCCGTGCCGTCATCCGGCCGGCCGTGCTGCGAGACCGTTGTGACCGTTTCGGGATAGCTGCTTATGATGTGGCGCATCCGGTTCACCGGCCCGTCACCAGCCTCTAATGAAATGGAGGTCGGCATGGTTGCGCGTATCCACAAATTGCCTTCTTCAAGCTTCGGGAGGAACTCCAGGCCGAGGGAGCGCGTGCAAAGTCCACATACCAATAGCAACACGGCCATCGCGCCCAACGTCAGCACGCGATTTGCCAAGGTAAGCCGCATTAACGGCAAGTAGCCCGCGTGCAACCGGCGGACGAGCCATGTATCTTTCTCCTCCAGCGCCGAAGGCAGAAAAATGGCGCTCAACGCTGGTGTCACCGTAAAGGTCGCAATCAGACCGCCGGCGATGGCATAGGCGTAGGTCTTGGCCATCGGCCCGAAGATGTGACCTTCTATCCCGCTCAGAGTAAACAAAGGCACGAAGGCTGCTATGATAATAGCTGCAGAAAAGAAAATACCCTGGCTGACTTCGGTCGCCGCACCGGCAATGACGAGAGACTTGCCGCGAAGTCTGGCCTCTGAGCGCATGCGTTGCATCACCGAAGTGCGAAATCGCTCGGCCGCGGGCTGGGACATGCGACGCATGATGTTCTCCATCATGATCACGGTAGCGTCCACAATCAGCCCGAAATCGATTGCACCAACAGAAAGCAGGTTCGCTGATTCGCCTTTCAACAGTATAAGCCCGATTGCGAACGATAGTGCAAAGGGAATAGTCGCCGCGACGATCAGCGCTGCCCGGATATTGCCCAGGAAGACATACTGGAGAATGAAAATCAGCACGATGCCTTCAATCAAATTGTGCATGACCGTGTGTGTCGTCACCCGAATCAGGTCCGACCGGTCGTAGATGCGCTCGATATGCACGCCGGGAGGCAGAACCCCGGTCGTGTTGATCGTATTTACTAATACTTCTACGGCCTTGATAGTGGGCAGGCTTTCGGCGCCTCGGCGCATTAGAACGATTCCCTGCACGATGTCATCCGAGCTGTCCTGGCCGGCGATGCCAAGACGTGGCTGATTGCCGACGCGCACCTCGGCCACATCGCGTATCCGCAGCGGGCTGCCGTTGTTTTGCGCTATCATCGTGTCGCGTATGCCGTCCAGCGAATGGATCAGCCCGATGCCGCGCACCACCGCCGCTTGCTCGCCGAAATTGACTGTTTGGCCGCCCACATTGACATTCGCGTTGTTTAGCGCAGCCAGCACCGCCGGCAGCGTGAGGCCGTAATGCATCAGTTTTGGCTGGGCTATGCGAACCTCGAACGTCTTGGTCTTGCCGCCCCACCCGTGTACATCGATCACGCCAGGCACTGCCTTGAAGCGTCGCTCCAGCATCCAGTCTTCAATGGTCTTCAGGTCCATCACCGAATAGCCGGGCGGCCCTACAACGCGATAGCGGAAGATCTCTCCGATCGGGCTTGCCGGTGAGATGCCCGGCTGTGCGCCGTTCGGCAACGGGGAAAGCTGCGACAGGCGGTTGATCACGCGCTGCTCGGCCTCCTCATAGGTAAAATTATAGCTGAACTGTATCTTCACGTCGGACAGCCCGAACAGGCTAATAGTCCGTATAGCTTTAAGGTTCGGAATGCCGGCCATCTGCACTTCGATCGGAATAGTAATGTATCGCTCAATCTCTTCGGCGCTCTGCCCGGTGCTCTGGGTCACAATATCCACCAACGGCGGAACCGGATCTGGGTAGGCTTCAATGTTGAGGTTGACGAAACTGACGACACCAGCGGCAAACACAAAGATGGTCAGAACAGCTACTAGGATGCGCTGCCGCAGGATGAATGAGAAAAGGCCGCTCATCATAACCTTTCCGTCAACGCTGCCTCATGAGCCCGAGAGGGTACGGTCAATGAAAACCGCTCCACTGGTCACCACGCTGTCGCCGTCGACCAAGCCCCGCAGGACCTCGACCATGCCATGGTTGGCCGGTCCCGCGGTCACTTGGCGCAAGGCAAGCGTCTTACGCTCCGGGTCAGCCACCCAAACATGCGCGTCAGCTCCCTCATAAACGACAGCGGCGTCCGGAACCGCCAATGCTTCCAGGGCCACGCCGGTCACGATTTCAAACTGAGCCAGCATATCCGGCTTCAACGCGCCGTCTGTATTGGCAACTTCAGCCCTCACCAGCAGTCGATGAGTGGCCGGATCGATCACCGGCGCGACGTAAGCAACGCGCGCTTCGAAGCTGCGGCTCGGATAGGCGGGAACGCTCACCCGCGCTTGGTCTCCCACGTGAAAGCGCGAGGCATCGGCTTCGGACGCGTTGGCCACCATCCAGACCCGACCTAAATTTCCGATGATGAACACTGCACCGGCTGTGCCCTGGCTGGCCACCGAACCCACTATGTTCTGCCCAGGGCTAACCTGGCGTTGCGTAATCGTCCCGGCGATAGGTGCGCGGACCACCGTGTCAGCTGACACGTGTTCCGGATTGTTGGTCGCCTCAATGTTCCGAATGTCTGCCTCGCCGACCCCCAGGATGTTAAGCCGGTTGCGCACGGCCGATACAGCAATACCCGCACTGCTGAGGCCACCACGCGCGGTGGCTAGGTCCACCAGGCTTTGCTGCCAATCACGCTGAGCCGCGCCATGGCCCAGGTATAGCGTATGTTGGCGCCGCTCATTGGCGGTTGCCAGCTCGAGTTGGGCGCGCGCCGTCCGCAACGTGGCCAGTGCGCTCACCATATCGTTTTCCGCTTGGGCCAACTCGGTCGATTGCACGGCAAACAGCGGTGTGCCCGCGGTAACTAAATCGCCGGCGTGGGCGAACACGCGGGTGACACGACCTGAATAGGGCGAAAATACCGGCGTGTTGAGGTCGTCATCGATGGCAATCCGACCTTCGGTCTGGACCAAGGGAGCAAAACTTCCCCTCACAACACGCTGCACTTTCAGGCCTGCCCATTGCTGGTCTGTAGGCTTGAAAGCGCCATCCGACTCAGCGGGTCCGTCCTTGGCGGCAACGTCCGACTTAGGTGCCACTGCCGACACACCAAAGAACACGATGCCCAGAACCGCCGCCACCATAAAAACGGCGATCGCCTGCACCGCTAGCGGCAGGCGGCGCCCTGGCCCGGGACTCGCCTGATCCATCTTGGGTTCCTGAACCACCGGCTCGCTATCCGCGGGGTGGTTCGGCCAAACAGTGCTCTTCAAATTCGCCTCGCCCAGTCTTCATGTACTGCCCCTGGCACCACGCATGGCTCCGGCGACCAGGCGTTGTGCTGGCTTGCACCACCAATGTCCATCGGGTTTGCGCCTCTTTAACACTTCATTGCATTCGCCCTGGCTACGCTTGGATGCCTCACGGCCGCCGGACCGCCACGCCTAGAAATGCAGGATGAGATCGCCGGCGACCAACACCGTGTAGTTCCTGTCAGGAGCTATGCCGCGTGAGCCCGAACCGTTAAACGCCAGCGCGTTGATGGATCGATAGTAACCGATTTCAGGCCGAACCTCGATCTGCGGCGAAAACCAGTGCTGCCATCCAAGACTGAATTCATAGTAATCGGCCTGCACCCCGGTCCGCTGTCCTTGTTGGTCAGCATAGTACTCAGGCCTGAACGAAAAGTTGTTCATAGGGTTCGGCGAATAGTTTAGATAGGCGACCGTGCCGATCGCAGTAGCACGGCATCGCAGAACAGTGGCGTTGGCGCAATGCGCCAAGCCGGGCGCATTGACCGGCGTGAACTGTGGAGAGAATGGCGTGCCGCCGTTCGCGTATATAGTTTGCACGGCCGGGTTACTAGCATTCGGAACGCCGTCTTGGTGTTCGTCGTAGAATTCGAGCGAGACATGCCAATGATCGTTAAACTTGTGATAGTAAGTTCCGCCGTACCACTGGAGGTTGTTATAACCCCACTGGCCGCCGTTGATCGCATTGGCACAAGGATATATGTCGTCGTTGCCGTTATTGAATGTGTAGCGAATACACGCGGTAAAGGTCGGCTGTACCCCCGGGTCTTTTGGAAAAGTGCTAGCCGGGTAGAGTGGGCTAGGATCGCGGTTGACCACACGATTGTCGAGATGCCAAAGCGCAGCTTCCGTTCCAATGCTAACGCCCAGCTGAAGAAACAAATTTCTAGTGATCGCAAGCGTGCTCTGTATGCCGGTGTTGGTATAGTTGTCATAGGCATAGGTCAATGAGTGCGTATACATGTAGTTGTTCGGCGCCAACTGCGCCTCGATGTCGGGCAGCGATATGTAGCGCCCGATGCGGATCATCAGTCCCTGCAGGACTTGCGGCACGTAAACCTCACCATAAACCATCGGGAAGTCGTAACCGTTTGGATTGTTGTGTTTAAGCAACTGATAGCTGGCGATGCCGTAGGCTGTCGTATAACGGTAGTTCTCGCCGTATATGCCCGACAGGCGAAGTCCCCAGTCGATGTGATCAGTCTGAACGGTATCGGGAAAACGATCCACGTACAACACGGCCTGGTCGAGCTGTATCGTGTTCGGGGTGTATGCATAGGCGATCGGCGCGTTGCCGCCGGCTTGTCGCCAGTTCGAGCTTATGTCGAAACCAGCGTCGAGCCAGCCGTAAATCTGGAAATGGTTGTCGCTCAGCCACTTGCCAATCGACGTGTTTGCAGTGGCTACCATCAGAGGGCTGTCGACGCTATTTGGCCGAGTGACACCGATGGATGTCGCCCCACCATAGGGCCATTCCGTAAACGGCATGGGCGGGGTCGTCTCCGGCGTGGCCGGCCAGCCCGCACGCCGTCCCGCCGGCGCGCTCGGATCAGACGGTGCCGAAGGCTGCCCGAGTTCCAGCTTGTAGTAATTGACTAGCCGTTGTCCGACATCGGTCCCTAGGTAGGCATCAAGGCAGGCGTAGTTCTTGTAAGGGTCTGAATCACGCGAGCAATCGACCGGTGTTACCGCAACGGTCGCGGGGGAAGTGGTCGGGGCAGATGGCATCTGAGCAAGAGCGGGTATCGAGAAGGCAACTACACCCGCCCCGATCCCAGAGCAGGAAATCAGCAATCGCAACATCATGGTCTCCAGGAAGCCCTATTATGAAGTAATTCAGCCGGACCTGTTGTTTGTGAAGCAAACCAACAAGCCGGTCTCAACTCGTGGAAGAGTATAGAGTCGTGGATAACTGCTTTGGGGAGTAAGTAAGCAGTTCCATTGCCAATCGAACCCAACCGTTATCAACCTCGCAGACGTTCTTTCATGCTTTCATCTTGCAGGACTCGGC
>CAXUHU010000107.1:0-11575 GCA_964250925.1 uncultured Acetobacteraceae bacterium | reverse complement strand
TAAGTCGAAGCTCCTCCGTCATGCCTTGCTGCGATTCACCCGAACGGATAACGCTACGAAGACTTGCTTTCAACGTCGTAAAGCCCTGTCGTGCTTCGTAGAACTCGTTTAGTGTTTGGGCGATTTCGTTGCCCTGCTGTTGCACTACTTGTTCAAGTCCTTCACCCAGCTCCCGCATGCTGAGGAGCAAATTGCTCATTTCGACGGTCCGTCGATCGACGGAAGCAACTTGAGCAATCAGTCGCCGCATGGTGTCGCTGGCCGAACCCAATACTAGAGCGTAGCTGGAGAGGTTCAGAACGTCAGCTTGAGGCAAATCTGCGTCGATGCCAATGTAAGGCGCATCGGCATTTGACACCTCCGCGTGCTCGACGTTGTGCAGAGCTGACATCAGCGTAGCCGTCCTCTCATCGGACTCGCCAATCTCTCGCTGTGCAGAACGGGTAAGGTGCGACAAGGCAACGGCCACAACCGTCATTTGGCCAGCGCTCGCCGCAATCGATTGTACCGCTTCAGTCAGCCCGGCCAGCCTGCCGATCGCGCATTCCATGCTCGCCTCCGCAAGGTCAAGCGACTGAACGGCGTTTGCCAGTTCGCGTGCTCGACGTTCTGTAATGAAGTCGAGCTCCGCCGCGGTTTCGGCCAGGCTGCCCGCATCCTGCCTTGCTTGGCTGGCAACATGCTGGGCCTGTTGGCGGCCTTTCTGTAACGCACCGGACAAGGCGGCCTCTTTCCGTTCGCTGGATGCGCTTTCGAAAGCCAGCTTCCATGACCGGAGTGCCATGCTGGCGACCAATCCTGCCAGGACGCCGCAAGCGTCTTCCTCCTGCACGTCCCGGACGGCGCACGCGCCGGGGTGGGCCAGGCGGCGGAACACCGAACCGTAGATACGGCGGATACTGCCCATCACTGCGTCCTCTGCCCGCCGTGTCGCATACAACCCGCAAACTGCCCCGACGAGTAGTATAAGGCTCGCAGCCTTCAGGGCACATAACGGGTCAGCAGACAAACACGCACCGACAACCGCCAATGCGGTCACAACCGAGACTAGGATCGCGATGGAGCTGAAGGTCGAGGTTAGCGTGCGGGTCAGTTCAATGTCAGCTACTTCATCGGCATGCGTTGAACCGTGGAATGGGCCATCGATGGGTCTGTGCATGGGTCTTAACCGAACGTGAGCGATCCCGCGCGACCCTACGCCGGCCGGACTAAGACTAGGTAAACGCCTCCGTACCAAGCCTGCCTTACAACTCGATAGTGGCCCGGAGCGTTGACTGGATATGCTAGACTGTCTTTCCGCCGGACTACGAAAATGCGTGCTTACGGCTGCACTTGCAGGCCCGCTGCCCGCCGCGGCTGCCACCACAGGCGGCTACACGCTCGATTACACCGGATATTCTCATGGCCTCACGGTCCTCAAGCTTACAGCCACCCTGATCCTGGCCGAAAACCGGTACAACGCCCGCGTGACGTTCCATACGGCAGGACTGGCCGGGTTCGTCGTTCACGCTGACAGCGACAGCCGAGCAGCGGGCACGTTTTGTGCTTCGCAGGCCTGCCCCTCCCTGTTTGAGTCGTCAGGCCACCTTCGTGGTGTAACCAGGCTGACCCGAATAACCTATATCGACGGAAACCCAACCATACTGGCGCTAACGCCGCCGGTGGAGCAGGAACGGGCTGCCGTCTCGGCCATGAACACGGGGCATACGATCGACTCGTTGAGCGCGCTCGCGCTACTCATCCATCTGATCGGTCAAACGGGCCACTGCGACGGAAGTGTTACTACGTTCGATGGCCGCCGGCTGGCCACCCAAACCGTTCATACCTTTGGGCGCGATAGCCTGAAGCAGACAGGACGGTCGATCTACGCCGGTCCGGTCCTGCGATGCGACTTCGAAGCAAGGCAACTGGCCGGCTTCATCCGCGGCGAGAACGAGGCCGACCTGCGCAGACCACGCCATGGCACGGCGTGGCTAGCCGATATCTTGCCGACTGCCCCGCCGGTGCCAGTACGCGTAGCCTTCGAGAACAGGTTACTCGGGCAGGTCACGCTCTACCTGACAGCGCTGACGGCGTCCAAGGCGCCATGACATCCTGCCAGGCATTCCCGCGTGGACCCCAAGCCCTTACTTATAGAGAAGCGTCGGAGATAGAACCATGCTGAACTCCACCTCGCCTCTCAAGCTGGCGGACCCCGACCTGCTGCGCCAGGCCAACCTGATCGACGGCCGATGGCTTCAAGCCGATAGCGGGCGGGTGATTGCCGTCCGAAACCCTGCCAATGGCGAGTTGGTAGGTGAGGTGCCCAGCATGGGCCGTGAAGAGACGAGCCGCGCCATCGAGGCCGCCTATGTCGCCCAGAAAGCCTGGCGCAAGCTTACCGCCAAGGAGCGGCAACGCCCGTTACGACGTCTCTTCGATCTCATGATGGCAAACCAGGAGGACTTGGCCGTGATCATGACGGCCGAGCAGGGCAAGCCGTTGGCCGAGAGCCGCGGCGAGATCGCCTACGCCGCCAGTTTCATCGAGTTCTTTGCCGAGGAGGCCAAACGTGTCTACGGCGACACGATTCCGCAGCATCTTCCCGGCAGGCGTATCATCGTTCAGAAGGAGCCGATCGGCGTCTTCGCGGCAATAACACCGTGGAATTTCCCCGCGGCGATGATAACGCGCAAAGCCGGCCCAGGCTGGGCGGCCGGTTGCGCAGGCGTCATACGGCCCGCAACACAGACGCCCTTTTCCGCGCTCGCCTTGGGCGTGCTGGCTGAAAGAGCCGGCCTGCCGAACGGTATATGCAACGTCGTGACCGGACCCGCCACGGCCATCGGCGAGGAAATGACCTTCAACCCGAAGGTCCGCAAGCTGACGTTCACCGGCAGCACCTCCGTCGGTGCAAAACTGCTGGCCCAGTGTGCCCCTACAATCAAGAAGACCAGCATGGAGCTCGGCGGCAACGCTCCCTTCATCGTTTTCGACGATGCTGATCTGGACGAAGCGGTGAAGGGAGCGTTGGCGAGCAAGTATCGGAACACCGGGCAGACCTGTGTATGCGCAAACCGGCTGCTGGTACAACACGGCGTATACGACGCGTTCTTGGCCAAGCTCACAGCAGCTGTCGAAGGCCTGCGCGTGGGCAACGGTATGGAGGAGGGGGTCACCCAGGGGCCGCTGATCAACGGCGAGGCCCTGGCCAAGGTGGAAGCGCATGTGGCCAATGCTGTGCAACACGGCGCGCGCGTGGTGACCGGCGGCAAGCGACATGCTTTGGGCGGCAACTTCTACGAGCCAACCATTTTGGCCGACGTGCCGCGGCAGGCGGATATCTTCCGCGATGAGACGTTCGGGCCCGTAGCGCCCCTATTTCGCTTCACCAGCGAGGAAGAAGCCATTGAGATGGCCAACGACACGGAGTTCGGATTGGCGGCGTATTTCTACACGCGCGACGTGGGGCGCGTATTTAGAGTGGCGGAAGGGATAGAAGCCGGAATCATCGGGATCAACGAAGGGATTATCTCGACGGAGGTCGCACCGTTCGGAGGCGTTAAGTCCTCTGGTCTCGGCCGGGAGGGTTCGAAATACGGTATCGAGGATTATCTGGAAATCAAATACCTCGCTTTGGGCGGAATCTAGAGCGGGTGGCAATGCAGTCGCTGCAAGAGTCTGGCCTCCGTGGCCGCGTGGGCGCTCAGTCATCACTGCCGTTGGGCTGGACGTGATGGATTATGACCTCTTCGTGATTGGCGGCGGCTCCGGCGGTGTACGATGCGCACGTATCGCGGCGTCCCACGGCGCCCGGGTTGGAATTGCCGAGGAACGGTACTGGGGTGGGACGTGCGTGAACGTCGGCTGTGTGCCGAAGAAGTTGATGGTGCAGGCGGCGGAGTATGGCGTATGGGCGAAAGATAGCCACGGTTTTGGCTGGACTACGCAGCCCGGCACGCACGATTGGGCCGCCCTTATGGCGGCCAAGGACGCCGAGATCGCTCGGCTGAATGGCATCTACATCAAGCTTCTGGAAAATGCCGGTGTCACTTGGTTCTTTTCCACAACGAAGTTTGTTGATGAGCACACGCTGCAGGTAGGCGACCGGCGTATCACGGCCGAGCGTATTGTGATCGCCGTCGGCGGCCATCCCTCCTGGCCCGACATTGAGGGTGCTGAGCACGGGATCGTGTCGGACGCGGCGTTTCATCTCCCGGTTTGCCCCAAGCGCGTGACGCTGGTGGGCGGCGGTTACATCGGCGTCGAATTCGCTGGTATATTCCGCGGGTTGGGCGCTGAGGTGGACCTGCTCTATCGTCAACGCATGCCGTTGCGCGGCTTCGATCAGGACATACGCGAGGCGCTAGTGGAGGCGCTCGGAGCCAGGGGCATCAAGCTTCATCCCAGCGTGATGCTGCACCGTCTGGAACTGCTGCCAGACGGGAGTAAGCGCCTGCACCTGACAGATGGTCGATCGTTCGACAGCGATCTCGTATTTTTTGCCGTGGGTCGCGTACCGAACACAAAATTGCTGGCTCTAGAAACGGCTGGGGTGAAGCTGGCCGCCAATGGGTCGGTGATCGTGGACGCGCAAAACACCACAAGCCAGCCCCATGTCTTTGCAATCGGTGACGTTTCCAACAAGATGAACCTGACACCGGTGGCCATTGCCGAAGGGCATCATCTGGCAGAACGGCTGTTTGCCAAGCATGCGCGTAGCTGGTCGTTCAATGCAATTCCCACCGCCGTGTTCTCCATGCCGCCCATCGGCACGTGCGGACTGACCGAGGAAGACGCGGCCGCGCATGGCGCCGTGGATGTGTACCTGGCTAAGTTCATGCCGATGCGCCACGTCATGAGCGGGCGGGGACAGCGCACCACGATGAAGTTGATTGTCGATCAGGCAAGCCAGCGTGTGGTGGGCGCCCACATGCTGGGCGACGACGCACCCGAGATGATGCAGTCGATCGGTGTTGCGATGACAGCGGGCGCTAGCAAGGCGGACTTCGATCGCACCATCGGCATCCATCCGACTTCGGCTGAGGAATGGGTGACCTTGCGCACCAGGACACGCGTCTCGGGAGTGGCGGCGGCGGCCGAGTAGCATGCCCGAGGGGCATACCGTCCACCGCTTGGCTGATGCCTTCAACGCACAGTTTGCTGGCAGGATTGTGGATGCGAGCAGCCCGCAAGGGCGGTTTGCAGATGGAGCCGCGATCCTGGACGGCCGCATGGTCTTGTCGGCCGAAGCGCAAGGCAAGCAGATGTTCCTGTCCTTTTCAGGCGACATCTGGTTGCGTGTGCACTTGGGTCTGTACGGCATGTGGCGCTTCGCAGGTTCTGGCTTGCAAGGTATCGGCCGGCGAACACGCAAGGGCGATGCCGGGTCTGCTTTCCCGCCCGAACCGTCTGCCGCCGTCAGGCTTCGTCTGCTGGCCGGTCGGCATTTGGCCGACCTGAGCGGACCCACAGCCTGCGTGGTGATTTCGCCAGCGGAAAAGATGGCCGTGATGGCCCGTCTGGGCGAAGATCCTCTGCGCGCTGATGCAAACCCGGCTCGCGCCTATGCGAAACTACACGCCTCGCGAACCTCGCTGGCGCTGTTGCTGATGCGCCAAGACATCGTAGCCGGCATCGGCAACATCTACCGTGCAGAGGTGCTGTTCCGCGCTCGGTTGGAACCGCACCAGCCTGGTCGTTCGCTGCCGGAGGAGTCCTGGGTGGCGTTGTGGGACGATCTAGCCGGCTTGTTGCGCGCCGGCGTGAAAACCGGACGGATCATCACGACCGAGCCAGTCGACCGGTTGGGGAGATCAAAAGCTGTACGCCGCGACGATGCGGTATACGTGGCGCATCGTGCGGGACGGCCGTGCCATGTCTGTGGCAGTGCAGTGATTGCGGAAAAGCTCGGCGGCCGTACTCTTTATTGGTGCGCCACCTGTCAAATCTTGTAGCAAGGCAGGTTAGTCTTCTTTTGCAAAAAGAAGCAAAAACTTCGATGGCTGTCGCGGACGTCTACCGGCCTGATGTCAACAGCCGGTCTGCAACGACGATAATACGTTGAACGTCGAAACCAACGTGCGCTTGAAGCATGGGTAGGCCGTGCCGCTGCGTAGATAGCTGGCGGTTTCCGACTGGCTTTTATGCCCGGTCACGTGAAACGAGCTATCAAAGAACAACGTGTCCATCGATTGGATGGCGTCCGTCAGCTCGTCCTGCGCCACGGGCGTCCCGTTCTCCTCCTGCACTGTTCCACTGAGGAACTGCTGGTCCACCTTGGTTTGCTGGGTCGAGTTGCCGCCTTTGCTGGTGACGAAGTTGTAGAAAATGTTCAGGGGATAGTGCAGCGTCTGCGTTGTCTGCGTGTTGGTCGCGCCCTTGGCCGAACTCATAATCGTCGTGTCGGTCGTCTGTGCAAGCACCTGCAAGTCCTTCTCGGCAGATACCGAGAAGCGCTGGTCGTTGGTGAAGTCCGTCGTTTGCGTCAACGTGTTGATCGTCTTGCCCGCCGAGCCGATGACGATGCCGCTGATGGTGAAGTCGTGCGCGCTGGTCGTCTTGATGGTGCCCGAGCTGACCCCGTTCGTCGTCGTAATGTCTGGCGCGATCACCGGCTTCGGCGCGGCTAACGTGTTGCGGATGATGCCGCCGGTCACCTGCGACGCACCGTGGTCGAGGAACAGGCGAAGCGCACCTGTGGCAGAAAAATAGCCGTTGGCGTTATAAACCGATGCAGCGATCGTATGCGCCGATCCATTGCTGATCACGCCGGCAAACGGCGAAAGATCAGCGTGAAACGCCGTAAAGTTGAAGGTCTGCACGCCGGGGATCGGCTGCCACAGGTAAGGGTCGATGCCTCCGGTGAATATCCACGGATAGATCGGCACGACGCCGGCGGGTGTGCCGTCCACCGTAACTTCCCCCTCGCGAAACGCAGTGTTGCCGCAGCTCTCCAGCGACTGGGCAAGTGTCGAGGGCACGCAGAAATACCAGAACTCGTCGCCGATCTGCCCCTGCAGATACAGGTCCAGCGTGGCGCGCAGAATATTCGTAGGCAGCGTGGCAGTGATGGCGAGCTGATCGCTGCCGGTATTGAGCGTCGCCGTGCCGCCACTGCCTGCCGGCAGCGGCACGATCACGTCGGCGGTGATGGGCGCTGGGGCCGCCGCGGTCGCCGGATAGAACAGCAGGGCGGCGCTGGCGGTAATAATGCTGGGGTAGGTGGGGCTCGAGTAGTTGGGAATTTGCAGGATGCCGGTCTGCGCCGTGGCGAACAGCGCCGTGTAGTCCGTGAGGTCCTTTTGAAAACTCCATTCGGGCGCCAGCGTGGCGCGTGGTTCGGCGGTGGTGCCGAACCAGAGCGGCACGCCGCCCATGAACAGATAGCCGGTGCGATCGAACTGCACGCCTTCGTCGAGAGAAAGCCGCATCTGCAGCACCACTTTGGCCCAGGGGCCGGGGCAGGCGGCCGGCGGTGTGTAGCTGTAATTCGTGGTGAATCCGCTGGACTGGAACGTGGCGCGGGTCACCAGCTTGACGATGCAGGGCGTCTCGTCGGGGTGCGGCACTGGCGGCTCGACCACCGCCTCGTTGCCGGAGCCGATGCGCAGCGGCGCGGCCAAGGCGGGCGCGGCTGCAGAAAACGCAAGGGCGGCACCGAGCAGAAGGCGGGAAGGGAGCGTCACGGCATCACCTCGGCGATTGATCCCCCCCAAGCTGCCGTGCGATCCCCGCCTGCGTCAATCGTACGCGGTCATGGTTCGGGCGTCGCCGCCCAATCGAGCGATCGTTCCACCGCACGGTGCCATCCTGCAAGCAGTCGCCGGCGGTCCGCCTCTGCCATCGCCGGCACCCATCGCCGGTCCACACGCCACTGCGCGCGCAACTCGTCCTGGCCCGACCAGAACCCGCTTGCCAGCCCTGCCGCGTAGGCCGCGCCCAAGGCGGTCGTTTCCGTCACTACCGGCCGCACCACCGTCTCGCCCAGCATGTCGGCCTGAAACTGCATCAGCGGATGGCTGCCCACCATGCCGCCGTCCACGCGCAACTCGCGTAACGCTATGCCGGAATCGACAGCCATGGCGCGGGCGACATCCAGCACTTGATAGGCGGTGGCCTCCAGCGCGGCGCGGCAGAGATGGGCGCGGTTGGCGTAGCGGGTCAGGCCGCAGATGATGCCGCGGGCGTCCTCTCGCCAATAGGGGGCATAGAGCCCGGAGAACGCAGGCACGATGTACACGCCGCCGTTGTCCGGCACGCTCGCCGCCAGCGCATCCACTTCGCTGGCGTGCGAGACCAGGCCAAGATTGTCGCGCAGCCATTGCACCAATGCGCCGGTGATCGCGATGGAGCCCTCCAATGCGTAGCAGGCTGGTGCGTCCCCGAACCGGTAGGCAACGGTGGTGATCAGTCCGGCAGCCGAGGCGACCGGCGCCTCGCCGGTATTCAGCAACAGGAAGCTGCCGGTTCCGTAGGTGTTCTTCGCCTCGCCTGGCGCGAAACATGCCTGGCCCACCAAGGCGGCCTGCTGATCACCCAGCACGGCCGCGACCGGCACCCCGGCCAGCTCCGTGGCGGCATGGCTCGAAACCATGCCGAGCAGGCAGGACGACGGCACGATACGCGGCAGGCAGGCACGCGGGACGCGAAAGGTTGCCAGCAGGGCAGGCGACCAGTCCAGCGTGGCCAGATCCATCAGCTGGGTACGGCTGGCATTCGTCACGTCGGTGGCGTGCAAGCCGCAAAAGTTCCAGATCAGCCAGGAATCGACCGTGCCGAACAGCGCGTCGCCAGCTTCGGCCATGGCGCGCGCGCTCGGCACCTCGTCCAGCAGCCATTGCAGTTTCAACGCTGAAAAGTAGCTGGCCAGCGGCAGCCCCGTTTGTGCCTGAAAGCGCCCCTTGCCGCCCGCGGCGCTGTATTCAGCCACCAGCCGGTCCACCCGCGTGTCCTGCCACACCAGCGCGCGGTGCAGCGGCCGGCCGGTGCGGCGGTCCCACAGCACGGTCGTTTCACGCTGGTTGGTAATGCCCACTGCGTGCAGCTGGGCCGGGCCGATGCCGGCGCGGATCAACGCCTTGGCTGCCGTTTCGCGCACGTTGCGGACGATCTCGTCGGCATCGTGCTCTACCCAGCCGGGTTGCGGCGTGTGCTGGGCATGCTCCTTCTGCGCCAGGCTCACCACCCGGCCGCCTCGGTCGAACACCATGAAGCGGGTGCTGGTGGTGCCCTGGTCAATCGCGCCGATGAAGTCTTTCACGCGCTCAGCCCCGCCACCCCGGCCAGGCGTTCGGCAGTGCTTGGAGGCATGTGCAGGCCGAGCTTGCTGCGCCGCCACAGCACGTCGTCCGCCGTGCGGGCGAATTCCTGGGCGGTCAGGTAGCCAATTTCCACCTCGGTCAGCCCGGCGCCGAAATCCCGGCCCAGATCGTCCGTCCGCTTGGCCGCACCCAGCCAGCGTGCCGCGCGCGTACCATAGGCGCGGGCCACCCGCCGCGCCTGCGGTGGCGACAGGAACGGGTAGGCGGCCGCCAGGTCGGCCAAGAACGCCTCGAAATCACCCAACGCGATGTCGCCCCCAGGCAAGGCGGCGCCGGCGGTCCACGACGCACCGTCGATGCGCAGCTTGGCCAGCGCGGCCTCGGCCAGGCGCCGATAGGTGGTGATCTTGCCGCCGAACACGGAAAGCGACGGCGCCTGGCCTTCCGGCGCATCCAGTTCCAGCACGTAGTCGCGGGTGACGGCGGAGGCGTTGGCGGCCCCGTCGTCATGCAGCGGGCGGACGCCGGCATAGCTCCACACCACATCGTCGGGCGTCACGGTCCGGGTCAGCCAGCGTGCGGCGCTCTCGCACAGGTAGGCGGTCTCGTCCGGCGAGATGCAGACCGTGGCGGGGTCGTCGGTCCAGGGCAGGTCGGTGGTGCCGATCAGCGAGAACGCGCCCTCGTAGGGGATGACGAAGACGACGCGACCGTCGGGGTTCTGCAGCAGGTAGGCGTGCTCGCCCTCGTACAGCCGAGGCACCACGATGTGGCTGCCCTTCACGAGGCGGGTGCGCGAGGCGCTGTTCTGGCCCAGCGCTCCAGCCAGCACATCGGCCACCCACGGGCCGGCGGCGTTCACCAGCATGGACGCCTGCACGGTGTCCTGTGCGCCGGTTTCGCGATCCAGCAGCACCGCGTGCCAATGGCGGCCGGTGCGGCGGGCGGAGACCAGGCGTGTGCGGGTGCGTACGACCGCGCCGCGCCCGGCGGCGTCCATCGCGTTCAGCACCACCAGCCGGCTGTCCTCCACCCAGCAATCCGAATAGGCGAAGCCACGGGCGATGCCGGGCCGCAAGCCTGCACCCAGTTCGGCGTGCGGGCCGGCGCCGTCGAAACGCAGCGCGCGCGAGGGCGGCAGCACGCGGCGGCCGCCCAGATGGTCGTAGAGAAACAGGCCGGCGCGGAGCATCCAAGCGGGGCGGCTGCCTTTGGCTGAGGATACAGGGCCTTGGGGGAGGACGAACCGCATCGGCCAGATGATGTGTGGGGCGATGGCGAGCAGGCGTTCGCGCTCGGCCAGCGCCTCGCGCACCAGCCGGAACTCGTAGTATTCCAGGTAGCGCAGGCCGCCATGGATCAGCTTGGTGCTGGCGCTGCTGGTATGGGAGGCGAGGTCGTCCTGTTCGACCAGGCACACGCTCAGCCCGCGCCCGGCGGCATCGCGCGCGATGCCCGCGCCATTGATCCCGCCCCCAATGACGAGAAGATCGAACTGCTGTAGATGACTCATAGGCAGGTTCTAAGGACTTGTCCTTAGCGGGGTCCAGGGGTGGAACCCCCGGCCTTGCCTCCACCCGGGATGACGTCATGCAAGCTGCAAGTTGGACACCCGAGAGCTGGCGCACCCGTCCCATCCAGCAAGCTCCCGCCTACCCGGACGCGGCTGCCCTGGCCGAGACGGAGACTCGCCTGCACGGCTATCCGCCGCTGGTCTTCGCCGGCGAGGCCAGGCGGTTGAAGGAGGCGCTGGCCCTGGCCGCCGAGGGCCGCGCCTTCGTGCTGCAGGGTGGCGACTGCGCCGAAAGCTTTGCCGATTTCAACGCGAACTCGGTGCGCGACACGTTCCGCGTGCTGCTGCAGATGGCCGTGGTGCTGACGTTTGGTGCCACAGTGCCGGTGGTGAAGCTGGGCCGCATGGCCGGCCAGTTCGCCAAGCCGCGCTCGTCGGATACCGAGAGCGTGGGCGGGCAGATATTGCCGAGCTACCGGGGCGACATCGTCAACGGGCCGGAGCCGACGCAGGCGGCGCGTATCCCTGATCCGGCGCGGATGGAGACCGCGTATTTTCAATCGGCCGGGCGGATGAACCTGCTGCGCGCGTTCGCCAGCGGCGGGTATGCCGACCTGCACCAGGTGCACCGGTGGAACCTGGATTTCGTGGCGCGGTCGCCGCTCGCTGCGCGCTACCAGGACCTGGCGACGCGGATCGACGAGACGCTGGGCTTCATGGCGGCGTGCGGAATCGGCAGCGGCAACACCGCGCAGATACGGGAGACCGAGTTCTACACCAGCCACGAGGCGCTGCTGCTGCCCTACGAGCAGGCGCTGAC
>CAXUHU010000106.1:9244-11630 GCA_964250925.1 uncultured Acetobacteraceae bacterium | reverse complement strand
ATCGACCACGAAGATGGTCGTGCTGCGCGCCCGCTGCTCGGTGCGCGTCACCCGTAAATCTTCGCGACGCAGCTGCACGCGCCCAGGCCGTTCGCCGGCGGTTGAGCGCAGGCGCTGCCAGGGAGCCGCCGCGCGCAACGTCTCGATCACGTTCAGACGCGCGCCCGGCCCAGGACTGGCCGCACGCACGCCCACCGGCCGCCCCCGCGCGGCCCCTTTCTGCCGCGCGCCGGCACTACCCTGGCTGCGTGACGGCCCGCGGAAATCCTGCGCCTGCAACCGCGCCAGCAGCCTCGCCGGGATGGCGGCGCGGGCGGCGTCCAGCACGATCTCGGACGAGTCCGACAACCCCTCCGTCGTGTCGGCGTCGTCCGCTGCCCTTGCGTCCTGGTTGTCCGGCGGCGGCGGCTGGTCCGGCTGTTGCGTCTGCTCGTCATCCGGCGCCGGCTCGCCCGGTGGGATGATCGTCGCCCGTGGCGACAGCACCAGCCGGGCCGCCAGCGCCGCATCCTCCATCGTGGCCTGCGCCCGGCCTGCCAGCGCAGCCGCGGCGCGAGCCGCACGCAGTGCCAGCAGCGCGGCGCGTGGCGAACCGATGCCCAAGGCCAGCGCGGTGCCGCACAGCGCCTCCACGACCGAGTCGTCGGCCGCGACCCCCGGCAGCATGGTCCGTGCCGCAGCCAACTCGTCCGCCGTCGCCAAGCCGGCCGCCGTCTCGCGATGGCCCAGCGGGGCCAGGTCGATATGGAAGGCCAAGCGGTCCAGCAACGCCGGCGCCGGGCACTCGTCCGCGGCGATGCCTTCATCCAGGGCCACGATGCCCGGCGCCTGGCCGCCGTCGAGCGCCGCCGCCAGCCGCGCGGCCAAGGCGGCGGGCATGCGTTCGGCCATGGTGGCCAGCAGCGTGCCGCCCTGCGCCTCGGCCAGCAGACCGCGCGTGCGCATCGGGGTGCCGGCTTGCAGGGTCGCCGCCAGGTCCAGCCCGCCGAGCAGGGCGTCGTCGCCGATCGTGGCCGGCATCCGGCGTAGGACGCCCGGCAACAGCGCCAGGAAACGGTCGCGTACCGGCCCGGCCTGTGCGCGGACGGCGATGCCGCCGAGCTTAGGATCGACGGCATAGAGGGTCAGCGCCTGCGTGGCACTCTCCCAGGCGTCCTCGCTCAAGCCGCCGCCCCCAGAACAGGCGCCGCGCGCGCCGCCTGCTGCGCCTCCTGCACCGCACGCAGCACCCGTGCCGTCGATCCGGACTCGTCCAGTGGGTCGCGCCGCAGCCGGTGGCGCAGCGCAGACGCCGCTACGCTGTCCACGTGGCCCGCCGTCGCAACCGTCTCGCCCTCCAGGCAGGCCAGCGCCCGCGCCGCGCGCAGCAGCGTCAGCTCGGCGCGCAGTCCGTCCGTGCCCAGCGCCATGCACAGCCGTGCCGCGTATTCCAGCACCCTATCCGGCACCTCCACGCCTGGCAGCAGCGCGCGCGCCGCTTCAATGCGCTGGCGCAGCCGCGTGTCCTCGGGCCGCCACGTGGCGCAGAAGGCGGCCGGGTCGCGGTCATACGCGTCGCGCCGACGCACGATGTCGATCCGCGCGGCGATCTCGCCCGGCGTGGTCACCTCGACCGACAGGCCGAACCGGTCCAGCAGCTGCGGCCGCAACTCGCCCTCCTCGGGGTTGCCGCTGCCCACCAGCACGAAGCGGGCAGGGTGGCGCACGCTCAGACCCTCGCGCTCCACCACGTTCTCACCGGAAGCCGCCACGTCGATCAGCAGATCGACCAGGTGGTCCTCCAGAAGGTTGACCTCGTCGATGTACAAAAAACCGCGATTGGCCCGGGCCAGCAGCCCCGGCTCGAACGCCCGCTCGCCCCGCGTCAGGGCGCGTTCCAGGTCTAGCGCGCCCACGACCCGGTCCTCGGTGGCGCCCAACGGCATATCGATCACCGGCACGGGCGCCACGCGCTCGCCCAGCGGCGGCGTGCGCGCGCTGCACTCCTCGCACAGCGCGCCCGACGGATCGCAGCCATACCGGCACCCATCGACCACGCGCATCGCCGGCAGCAGTGCCGCCAACGCCCGCACCGCCGTCGATTTGCCGGTCCCGCGATCGCCGAACACCAACACGCCGCCGACCGAGGGATCGACCGCGGCGACCATCAGCGCACGCTTCATCTCCTCCTGTCCTACGATCGCCGAAAACGGAAACGGCTCGCGCATGCTGGTGGCCTCCTGGTGCGTCTCTACCGTGCTGTGCTGGATGACGACAGAGGAAGGAAACGCGAGGCGCGTCACGCGCTAGCGTGCGCTGCACGACGCCCCTGGACCCGGGCTAAGGACAAGTCCTTAGAATTTGAACTTGGGTAGGAGGAGCCGACGAGGCCTGCAACACAATCGAG
>CAXUHU010000106.1:0-9144 GCA_964250925.1 uncultured Acetobacteraceae bacterium | reverse complement strand
CCTTGCCTATCCACGTTGCCCGCCCAGCATTCCCAGGTGACACGGCACCGGCAGGCATGCTCATTGACGCCACACAGCAGACGGATCGCTTACATGAACATGGCAGAACTGATCGAACACGTGGCAACCTCGGCCGGGCTGGAGAAGCCGCAGGCCCGCAAGGCGATCGATGCGGTCACCTCGGCCATCGTGTCGGCGACCAAGGGGGGCGACATGGTCGCGCTCGCCGGCTTCGGACAGTTCAAGGTGCGGGACACGCCGGCGCGACAAGGCCGCAACCCGGCCACCGGCGAGGCGATCGAGATCGCCGCGGCCCGCAAGCTCATGTTCACGCAGGGCAAGGCGGTCAAGGACACGCTGAACGGCTGACGCCGTCTACGCGGCCCCGGCCATCAGCCGAGGTTGAACGCGGTCGCGGTCTAGCGAAGGCTGTCGCGCATACCGATAGGCCGGCGCCGGCGGGAAACCGGTGCGGCTTTGCAAATCCTGCCTTGCCAGGGGTGGCAGCCTCCGGCATAAGCCGCGACTGCCCCAGGATAAGCTGTGCAGGCCTCACCCCTCTTGCGGGTCGCAAGGCTGTTCCGGAGCGGCGATCCAGGAGTCCGCCCCGTGCCCCAGCCATCCCTCAGAATCACCCATTTCGAGGCGCGTGTTCCTCCGAAGGACTATGTGTTCGAAGTCTGGAACCCGATGGAGGCCCGCTACGAGCCTGCGCCCAGTTTTGAGGACGCGATGGACCGGGTCCAGCGACTGGCGCAGGTGATACGCGAGATGTGGGTGTCCAAGGATGAGGCGCTCGCCCGGCTGCCAGCTCCGCCTGCTCCGCCTGAGAACACCGAGTTCGCCGAGTTCCGCGTCACTGCCCAGGCCC
Organism: uncultured Acetobacteraceae bacterium; assembly: GCA_964250925.1. GTDB lineage: Bacteria > Pseudomonadota > Alphaproteobacteria > Acetobacterales > Acetobacteraceae > BOG-908. Next base: position 8,273 of record CAXUHU010000106.1, on the reverse strand, counting down.
AGCGCAGCTACGACATACGCAGCTTCGACAGCCCGGAGTGGACCCACTTTCGCGGATACATCAGCCAGGCTGCCGAGCGTGTCAGCAGCGAGGTCGGCTTCGTCCTCGCACCGTCGCTGATCCCTGCACCTCCACCAGCGCGCCTGCAGGCCAAGTCGGCCTGAGCCGCGCCGTCTCAGCCCTGCGAGGCCGGCGTGCTGACCACCAGGCCGTCCAGCGCGGCCGTAACCTCGATCTGGCACGACAGGCGCGAGGTGGGCTGAAGGTCGCCGACCAGGTCGAGCGTATCGGCTTCGTTGCTGGAAGGCGGCGGCAACCGGTCGGCCCAATCCGGATCGACGATCACGTGGCACGTCCCGCAGGCACACGACCCGCCGCACTCGGCATCGATCCCCGGAACCCCGTTCATCACCGCCGCCCGCATGACCGTCATGCCGACCGCAGCCTCTATGCTGGTCGTCGAGCCGGTATGGGACAGGTAGGTGATCGTCGGCATGCGGTTACTCCCGGGGCACGGTCAGGCTGGCAAGATGCCGGCCCCTCATACATCTGGATACGATGAAAGCCATTCCCCATCAGTCTGTCGGCTTTGCGGGCAGGCAGGCCATCGACAAGCGGGCCTTCCGCGACGCGCTCGGCAGTTTCGTCACCGGCGTTACCATCGTCACCACGGCCGACGCCCAGGGTCACCCGACGGGACTGACCGCCAACAGCTTTAACTCGGTCTCGCTCGACCCGCCGATGGTTTTGTGGAGCCTGGCGCTGGACAGCACCAGCCTAGGGGCCTTTCGCCAGGCCCGCTGGTGGGCGGTGCACGTGCTGGCTGCCGGCCAGGAGGATTTGTCGAACCGCTTCGCCCAGCGCGACTGCGGCAAGTTCGAAGGCTTGGCCACCACGCCCGGCCCGGGCGGCATCCCGTTGCTGGATGGCTCGGCCGCCCGCTTTATCTGCCGCGCCGCATACGAGCACGAGGGCGGCGACCATGCCATCTTCCTGGGCGTCGTCGAAAGCTTCGAGGCCAGCGAGGCAACCCCGCTCGTCTATCACCAGGGCCGCTACGGCGGGGTGTTTCCACAATCGGCCGATGCTGCCGGCGTCGAACAGGCCGCTCTCAATGTGCTGATGCAACGTGGCCTGGCCACCCAGCGGGAGGACGGTCCAGCTTTGACTGAGACGGGGCGGGCGGTTGCCCGCGGCCTCGTCGCCCTAGCCGGTGCCACGCTCACCGGCCACGAAGCGTCTGCCCTGCGCCACCTGCTGGACCGGCTGTCCTGAGGCGCGTTCAGGCGACCAGCCGCAACGCCCGCCGCTGCCCGCGCCGCACGGGCAGGTCCAGCGGCAGCAGAGGGCAAGCCTCCGCCTCGCTTTGAACCGCCTCCTCGGCCATCTCGGGCGCGGGCAGCCGCTCGCCCAGGTAGGTCGCCGACAGCGTGCGGAAGACGTAGTCCAGCACCGAGGTCGCACGTTCCACGTCGGGGTCGCCCTCCACCGCACCAGACGGGCCGAAGCGGGTCAGCGTGAATGCCTCCACGAAGTCGCCCAAAGCCACCCCGTGCTGCAATCCCAGGCTGACCGCCTGGGCGAAGCACTCGGCCAGGCCCCGCACCGCCGGGCTTTCACGCGGCAGGTTCAGCGTGATCTCCCCCAGCCGACCATCGGCGTATTCCGCGGTGCGCAGGAACACGCGGTGGCCGCCTACGGTCGCTTTCTGGCTGAGGCCGGCATGGCGTGCCGGCAACGCCTCCATCCCAGGCGCACGCTGCGCCGCCGGTCCGGGTTCGGGCGGCCGGGGCAGGGCGGCCGGCAGCTCCGGCATGACGTCCAGATAGGGTGCGATCGCCTGGTGCATGGCCACATGCGCCTGCACGCCCGCCCGTTCCAGAGGCATGTCGCCCACCAGCACGGCCGCTAAAGCCGATTCCGGCGACAAGGCGGCTGCCGCCAGCCTGTCCTGCGCCGCCCGCGTCAACCGCATCGCGCTCACCGGGGAGAAAGCGGGCGCAACCCCGCCGGTCTCCACACCAAGCAGCGCGTCGGGCGCGCCGGGCGGGAACACCCCTGTCGCTGCAACCCCGCCCACCACGCGGGCCACCGCCTCCCGTGCCGCCCATGCTGCTTCTGCCAGGCCGGGCACGGCACAGCGGCGCGGCGGGGCCGGCCAGGCTGCGCCGCACGCCAGCAGGTCGCGTTGATCGCCCTCCATCACCTGGTCCACGCGGCCGCGCAGCAACGCTGCAAGGCACGCGCCCACCATACGCGCCGGGTCGCTGTCGTATGGGTGGCCCAGGCAGGCGACGAGGTCGTCCAACCCGGACAATCCAATCTCGTAACCCGGCGAGGCGGGTGCAAGCAGCCGGCACGCTTGCGCCGCCAGCCCGGCCGCCTCGGAAAAACCGGCGACGTCGAAGCCGGCGCCAGGGCTGTGGAAGCCAGCCACGTTCACGCAGTACCCCGGTGCCGCCATCTCGCCGCGCCACACCGCTGCGTTGGGCGCAGCCTGGCGCCGCAGCAGCAATTCCTGCAATGCCTTGGCAATCGCCTCGTCCTGGCCGGCCTGCCGGGCCCTGGCCGCCACCAGCGCGAGCCACACCGAAGACGCTGCTGCCAGGCTGGCCGGACCCTCACCGGGCACGAGTGCCGCCAGCGCATGGGCCGCGCTGTCGTCCCAGCTGGCCGGCAAGGTCACGGTCCGCACCGGCTGGTCGGGATCAACCTGTCCCGCCGCCTGCCGCATCCTTACGCCCTGCCAAAGCCGCAATGCCTTCATGGCGGAACGTAAGCATGAAAGCCTCGACTCGGAAACATAGATTTTGCGTGCCGCCGGGTTTGCCAACACTGGATGTTGTGGGAGACGGCCAGCCGAACCACCGGAACCTTGCACCGACGTTTGCATGGCCCACGCCGCCACTCCTATAATCGCGGCATGACGATCGGCACGCGCCTGTTCACCCTTTTCCGTGGCGTCCCTGTCGGCCACGATGCCGATGGCAACCGCTATTATCAGGAGCGAAAGCCGCGCGCTCCCGGCATGCGTCAGCGCCGCTGGGTGATGTACGCCGGCCGCGAAGAAGCCAGCGCCGTGCCGTCGGAATGGCACGCCTGGCTGCACTACACCACCGACGCACCGGTCTCCGGCGTCCACCGTGCGTGGCAGAAGCCGCATTTGCCGAACGTGACCGGAACCGCGCTCAGCTATCGCCCGGCCGGCCACGACTACAAGGGCGGCCACCGCGCGGCCGCTACCGGCGACTACGAAGCCTGGACGCCGGAGGCCTGACGGCCATGGCCCGCCACAGCGCCGCCGAGGTCGCAACCGGTGCCGCCGTGCTGCTTGTGGCCGGCGGCTTCCTGGTTTACGCGCTGGCCAACACCGGCCAGAGCTTTGCCAGCGGCTACCGGTTAAAGGCGAGCTTCGATCATGCCGACGGCCTCTCGGTGGGCAGCGAGGTGCGCATTGCCGGCGTTAAGATCGGCAGCGTGGACGCCATCCGTCTCGACCCAAAAACCTATCAGGCGGCTGTCACATTCGACGTCCAGCGCGACGTGTCGTTGACTACCGATAGCAGCGCCACCATTGCCAGCGACGGCCTGCTCGGCGGCAAGTACCTCGATTTGGCCACCGGCGGCGAGGATACCAAGCTGAAGCCTGGCGGCATCGTCACGATCACCCAGGGCTCGGTTAACCTCGAGGCGCTGATCGGCAAGTATATCTTCGGCTCCGCCGGCAAGGACGCCGGTGCGGGAGGGCAGAACAAGTCGGACGACGGCAAGACGGGCGGCTCCAGCTTGAAATGAAGCGTCCGATATGAGCGGCCGCATAGCGGTGTGGCCGCAGCCCGACGGCCAGCCGGTATCCTGCCGCGACAAGCTCGACATCCTGAACGACAACTACGACGAGCTGCGCCATGTGATGCAGGACGCTTTCGAAGACGCGCTGCTGATGGGCGTGGACGAGGCGGCCATGCGCAGCCTCATCGCAGGGCTGGTTGCCGGCCTGAAAGCACCCCGCCCGTGACGCGCTGGCCCGCCGTGCTGCTCGCGGCAACCCTGGCCGCGCCCCCGGCCTGGGCCGAAGACGTCACCCCACCGGCCATCTCCCCGCCCGATAGCTGGCAGCCCAGGCAGTCCGGCACCATACGCGTGCTGAACAAGATCGATTCCACCGTGCGCTCGTTGACCTTGCGTGTGGGCGAGACCGCTCGGCTACAGTCGCTGTCGATCACGTTGCAGGGCTGCGCCGTACGCCCGATCGACCTGCCCGCCGACGCGGCTGCGCACCTCGCCATCAGCGACAGCCGCGAGGGCGCCCAGGGCTTCGACGGATGGATCCTGCAGAACGAACCGGCCGCCAACATGCTGGAACACCCGGTGTACGATGTGCAGCTGGCGGGCTGCGGCTAGAGCAATCGCACGCAGATTGCAACAGTCGTGATGGGAAACTTGTTTGTTCAGACATAATTTTGGGCAAGTTGACCGTTACGGTCAGCTTGAAGCGTGCTGGGCGCATAGGTCGTGCCGGTCATTGCCGCTGATCGTAACGGGATCTCCTAATCCGTATTGATAGCGCACTGAAAACACTGATCTTGTTTCAACATCTGGGACAAAACTTAACGCTATCGCAAGCCCTTGCCGTCATTCTGGCCTCTCGGCACACGACAACGAATGGGTTTGAAAAATGGCAAGCGCGTCCACTCCTGTGATTTCCACCTATTCCGGCCTTGGCCAGAACGGCAATTGGTCGGATCCCGCCAACTGGGTCGGCAACACCGCGCCTGCCGCCGATGTCGGCAGCGTCGCACTCTTTGCAACGAACGCAACGCTCAACAACACTTTCACCGCCGGCTCCATTATGATGCTGGGCGTGGAAGCGATCACCGTCAACGGCACGCTGAACACGCTGTCGCCGGACGCATGCACGAATTTCATGATCTGCAACGGCGCGACGACCACCTTCTCGCCCACTGCCACGCTCAACGCTGCGGGCGGCATGATCGTCGGCGTTCGCGAGAACGGCGTCATGGTCGCCAACGGCAACAGCACGTCCCATGCGACGCTAAACACCAACGTCGGCAAGATGGGCCTCTACGCAGGCAGCTCCGGCAGCATCACCATCAACGACGCCGTGTGGAACAACACGCAGGGCATTTGGGTCGGTTCGGCCGGTCAGGGCAGCCTTACGGTCACCAATGGCGGGCTGGTCAAGACGGGAACCGACTTCCTCATCGGCGCGCATTCGGGAAGCACGGGCCAGGTTACCGTCTCCAGTGGCGGCACGATCGCGTCGGGCGGTCACGCCATCCTCGGCGGCGCTCCGGAACTGGGCCCCGGCGCGGGCGGTGTCGGCCATGTCACGGTCGCCTCGGGCGGCGTCTTTTCGAGCGAGCAGTCGTTTGAAGTCGGCCAGGGCAGCAGCGTGACGCTGGCCGGCGGTTCCGTGATCGTGCACGACTCCGCACCCGGCCTGAAGATCCAGGCAGGCGCCACCCTGTCCGGTAACGGCAACGTCACGGCATTGCCCAGCAGCAACGGCACCGGCGGCATTTGGGACGACGGCACCATCCAGGCTACCGGCGGCACGCTGACGCTGAACGGCCAGCTGGGCGGAGCAGGCCAGGCGCAGATCGCCGCTGGCGCAACGCTGGCCATCAACTCGAGCCACATCAGCCTCAATACGATCGCCTTTACCGGCACCAACGAGACCTTGTCGCTGTCGCATGGCTTTTTCGCCAACACGACGATCACCGGCTTCTCCACCGGTGACAGCATCCTGGCCTCCGGCATCGACCACATGAACTGGAATGCTAACACCGACACGCTGAAGCTGTTCACCGGCACGCAGGTGGAAGAAACCCTGAACTTCTCAGGCGCCTACGCCAGCAACGCCTTCACGATGACCAACACAAGCGCCGGCGCGGTGATCACCGGCCACCTGACCGCCACCGGCCATTGATCGCGTGGGCGGCGGAGCCGGCGACTTCTGGCACCGGCTCCGCACACGGCGTGCTGGATGAAACTGCCTGCCCGCACGCCTGTTCGGCCACTATGAACACCCTCTCCGAAATGCCGCCGCTCGCACGCGCGGCATTTCTGCTCGACCTCGATGGCACGCTGCTCGACATCGCCCCTGCACCGGACCAGGTGGTGGTTCCGCCTGGCCTGCCGGACAGTTTGCGCGAACTTCGCCGATGCTGTGGCGACGCGCTGGCCATCGTAACCGGCCGGCCGGTTGCGCAAGTTGACGCATTGCTGGGCGACGTACCGTTCGCCGTCGCTGGCGAGCACGGCACGTCCGTACGCCACGCGCCCGACCGGCCTGTGCAAAACCTGCCCCTGCCCGATGTGCCGCAGCACTGGCTGGCGGTGGCCGCGAACCTTGCCGAACAGAACCCTGGCGTCATGTTGGAGACCAAACGCCACGGCCTGGTTCTGCATTACCGCGCTGCGCCGCAGGCCGGGCAGGCCTTGTCTCGCGGCCTGCAATCGCTGCTGGCCGAACCCGGCGCGTTCGTTCTGACGTCGGCCAAGATGGCTTGGGAAATCCGGCCTGCAGGTGCCGACAAGGGCACTGCCGTTTACGCGCTGATGAGCCGGCATCCCTTTGCCGGACGAGTGCCGGTCTTCATCGGCGACGACGTCACCGACGAGGACGGGATGCGCGCCGCACAGCAGGCCGGCGGCATCGGCCTGCGCGTGCCGGAGGCGTTCGGCGAAGCCGCCGACGTTCGAGCCTGGATTGCAAAACTGACCGCGTAACACCGCGGTTCGATCTAGGACATTTCGCGACAGCACAGCAAACGCTTTGCTGACTTTTCAAGAAGCACGCCTTGTCTTGCCAATGCTGGGCAAGACAGCTTCAACGTTCGTTAATTGAGGCGTTTTTCAAAGGTCTATCATGCCGCCCGTGCAGCATCGAACTGCAGCGAGGCCAGGCGCGCGTAAAGCCCGTCCTCCCGCACCAATGCCTCGTGCGTGCCCTGCGCCACCACACGCCCCTGCTCGATCACCACGATGCGGTCGGCCCGGCGTACCGTCGCCAGCCGGTGCGCCACCACCAGCGTGGTGCGGTCGTGCGCCAGCACGGTCAGCGCGTGCTGCACCGCCTGTTCGGATTCCGCGTCCAGGGCACTGGTCGCCTCGTCGAGCAGCAGCACCGGCGCGCGGCGCAGGATGGCCCGCGCGATGGCCACGCGCTGGCGTTGCCCACCCGACAGGCGAACGCCCTTCTCGCCCAGGAACGTATCCAATCCTTCCGGCAGCTCGAACAGGAAATCGGCTGCGGCCGCCCGGGCCGCCTGCCGCACTTCGGCGTCGCTCGCGTCGGGGCGGCCGTATCGGATGTTCTCCCACGCGTTGGCGCTGAACATCACTGGATCTTGTGGCACCACCGCGATGCGAGCCCGCAATTGGGCGGGGTCGGCATCGCGCACATCCACCCCGTCGATCCGCACATGCCCCGACTGCACGTCGTAGAACCGCTGCAGCAGCGCAAACACCGTCGTTTTGCCCGCGCCCGACGGACCCACCAGCGCCACCGTCTCGCCCGGCGTTACGTCGAAGGTGATGCCATCGAGCGCCGCCGCATCCGGCCGCGAGGGGTAGCGGAACACCACGCGCTCCAGGCCCACCCGGCCCAGCCGGCCGGCGGATCGCTCGGCGATGGGCAGCGGCACGGGATGCGCCGGCGCGGCAATCGCCGGGCGTTCGGCCAGTAACTCGGCCAGGCGGGCGGCGGGTGCGGCCGACCGCTGCATCTCGCCCCACAGCTCGCTCAGCGTGCCGCCCGCCCCGGCCAGCATCACTGCGTAGAAGACGAAAGCCGCCAAGTCGCCGCCCGTCATGCGCCCTGCGATCACGTCGCGCCCGCCAACCCACAGGCTGAAGGTGATCGCGCCGAATCCCAGCAGGATCACCACCAGGATCAGCAGCGCGCGCGTGCGAATGCGGCGCACCGCGGCCGTCACCGATTGCTCGACGCGCCCCGCATAGAGCCGCTGGTCCACCGGCTCGTGCGTGAACGCCTGCACCGTGGGCAGGGCTGCCAGCGTCTCCTCCGCATAGGCGCCCAGGTCCCCCACCCTGTCCTGCGCAATACGCGACAGCCTCTTCTCGCGCCGTCCGAAGACGATCAGCGGCACGACCACCAGTGGCACCACCAGCACGATGATGCCCGCCAGCTTGGCGCTGGTCGCCACCAGCAGCACCAGCGCGCCCACCGCCGTCAGCGCGCTGCGCACCCACATCGAAATGGCCGAGCCCACGAGCGCCTGCAACAC
>CAXUHU010000105.1:0-11649 GCA_964250925.1 uncultured Acetobacteraceae bacterium | reverse complement strand
GCATAGGTGCTGAACTTGTAGCCGCGTCGATACTCGAACTTATCGACCGCCTTCATCAGGCCGATATTGCCCTCCTGGATCAGGTCCAGAAATTGCAGGCCGCGGTTGGTGTATTTCTTGGCAATCGAGATCACCAGACGAAGATTGGCCTCAATCATTTCTTTCTTGGCACGCGCCGAATCCCGCTCGCCCCGGCTGACGGTGGCATAAACCCGGCGGAACTCGGCAATCGGCAGGCCGGCGTCGTTGGCAATGGCGCCGATCTGGCTGCGCACGTCGGCCACCTGGCCGAAATACTTGGCGGCGAACGACTTCCATCCCTTCCCAGTCAACGCCGCCACCGTCTCCATCCAGTTCGGATCGAGTTCATTGCCGCGGTAGCGGGCCAGGAAATCGTCGCGCGCCACCTTGCTGCTCTCGGCAAAGCGCAGGAGCTGGCCTTCCAGCCCATTCAGCCGCTGCGTGAGTTGCTTGAGCTGTGTCACCAGCTCCTCGATGCGGTTGTTGTGTAGTCGGACCTGCTGAACTTTGCTGACCAGCTCCTCGCGCAGCTTCTCGTAGCCCTTCTCGGATTTCGCACTCATCTCCTCGCCCTGGGTCAGCGTTTCCAGGCGCTTGGACTGCATCTTGTGCAGCTTCTTGTACAGTCCCTCGATCTCCTCAAAGGTCTCCAGAACCTCGGGCTTCAGTTTCTCCTCAAGGGCCGAGAGCGACAGGCCGGCGCCCTCGCCGTCCTCGCCGTCCTCCGGCTCCACCTCGACCGGCGGCTCGAACCCCTCGCCCTCGGCGGGTACCGCAGCTTCGGCGGCTTCTGCCTCCACGGCGGCACCGGCACCCTGGGTCGCCTCCAGGTCGATGATGTCGCGCAACAGCATGCGGCCGCCTTTCAGCGCGTCGTGCCAGTTGATGATGGCGCGGAAGGTGAGCGGGCTTTCGCACAGGCCGCCGATCATCATGTCGCGGCCGGCTTCGATGCGCTTGGCGATCGCGATCTCGCCCTCGCGCGACAGCAGCTCCACCGACCCCATCTCGCGCAGGTACATGCGCACCGGGTCGTCGGTGCGGCCCAAGCTCTCCTCATCGACGTTGCCGCCGGCCTCGGTTTGGCCCTCCTCGCTCTCGCCCTCGGCCTTCTCCGGCTTGGCAGCCTCGCCGCCATCCTCGTTGTCTTCGTTCTCGACGACCTGGATGCCCATTTCGCTGAGCATCGACATGATGTCCTCGATCTGCTCGGAGCTCATCTGCTCCGGCGGCAGGACGGCGTTCAGTTCTTCGAACGTGATATAGCCGCGCTCGCGCCCCTTGGCGATCAGCCGCTTGACGGCGGCCGATTGCGTATCAAGCAACGAGGCATCGGTGTCGGCCTCTGCCGTCGCGGTATCGCCAGTCGTCGCTTGCTTGGTCGCCATAAGCAACAAACTCCTCGTCAGTCGTCGAATATAATCAGTCGTAAACGTCGTCCGCGCCGGCATCCTGGTCGGCATCGGATTGCTCGCCGCGGCGCAGGCGAAAGGCTGCCTGGCACAGGGCGTTGAATCGGCCTAGCGCGTCCGCGTCGTCTGGATTGCCTTCGTAATGTTGTCGCGCGGTCTGCACGGCGCTTTCCAGCCCGTCACGATGCATCAGCCCATAAAAATGCCACCATCCCGCCTCGGCTTCCGCCGGTTGCGCCCCAGGACGGCCGCAAGACGGTGTCTCGTCTAAAACGCAGGATAGCTCGTCGGACAAGCCAAGAGTGTGCAGGTGGTTGATGAGTCCGGCGGAGTCAAGCATGTCGGCGGTAGAGAAATAAGCCATCATGGCGTCGCGGAGCGGGTGCATGCGGGATGGCAGAGGCAGCGACCCGTAAGCCTCCTCCAAATCGTGCGAGATTTCGGGATGGTGCAGCAGAATTGCCGCAAGTTTGCGGGCACGGCTGCAACTGGCCGTATCTCCCTCCAGGCTGGGGCGCGCCGGCCGCAGCACGGGCCTGGGTGCGCCACGCCGGGCTACGGCAAAGAAGCGATCCAGCATGGAGCGCCGATATTCCGAGGCCAGCGTCTTGTCTTGAATAGTCGCCGCAGCCGCTTCCAGGCGCCTACGAAGTTCGCTGCGCTGTTCGGGTGTTGTCTGCCCTGCCGTGCCGCGCAGCAGCTCGAACAGCGCCTCGTCCAGCGGCCGGGCTGCGTCGAGCACGGTGGTAAAAGCCGCCGGACCGTTGCGGCGGACAAGCGTGTCCGGATCGTGGCCTCCCGGCAGGGTGGCCAGACGTATCGTGCGGTCGGGAGCCAGGGCGGGCAGCGCCGTCTGCGCAGCGCGCGCCGCTGCCCGTCCTCCTGCCTCGTCGCCATCGAAACACAGCACAGGCACTGGCGACAGGCGCCACAACGCGTCCAACTGCTCGGTCGTCAGCGCCGTTCCCAGCGGCGCCACCGCTCCCTCAAAGCCGGCCTGGTGTAAGGCGATCACGTCCATGTAGCCTTCGGCCACCACGACACGCGCACCTCGCCGGGCAGCCTCGCGAGCCAAATCGAGTGCGTATAGCGTGCGCCGCTTGGAAAACAGCGGGGTTTCGGGGCCGTTGACGTATTTCGGTTGTCCGTCGCCCAGCGTGCGGCCGCCGAAGCTGATCATCCGCCCGACGCGGTCGCGTATCGGGAACATTACGCGGTTGAAGAACAACTCGCCGCGTATGGCGCCATTCTCGCCGGCGCGCAGCAGGCCCGCCTCCAGCAGCTGGGCCTGGGTGATGCCGGCGCCGGCCAAAGCGGCCGCCAGCGCGCCGCGGCCCTCCCCCGCCCAGCCGAGGCCGAAGTGGGCGATGGTGGCATCGCCAAGCCCACGGCCGCGCAGATACACAAGTGCTGCCGCACCCCCGGGCGCCATCAGGGCGTCGCGGTAGTGCCGCTGAGCCGCGTCCAACACGGCGTGCAGGTCCAGTCGCTGGCGTTCCGCAGCCTCCGCATCGGGGCTGGCCTTCGGCATCTCAAGCCCGGCTTCGCCCGCCAGCGACTGCACCGTCTCCATGAAAGTGGTGCCGGAGGTCTGCATGACGAAGCTGATCGCATCGCCATGCGCGCCGCAGCCGAAGCAGTGATAGCCGTCTTCGTATACGTAAAAGCTGGGCGTCTTCTCGCCGTGAAATGGGCAGCAGCCCTTCATCTGGCGGCCCGACCGCGACAGTTTCACCCGCCGGCCCACCAGAGCGGCCAACGGCGTGCGGGCGCGCAGTTCGTCGAGGAAGGCGGGGTCGAGCTTCAGGCGAGGCGCGCCTTCACCAGCGGCCCGGCCCGGCCCATGTCGAGCGCCGCACCGTGCGTGGCCTTCAAGGCGGCCATCACCCGGCCGATCTCCTTCGCTCCCGCCGCACCCGTCTCTGCCACCGCGCGGTCAATGGCTTCCTGCAGCGCGGCGTCGTTCATCTGCTGCGGCAGGAAGCCTTCGATCACCGTGATCTCGGCCTGCTCCTTGGCCGCTAGCTCCGGCCGGCGGCCTTGTACATACAGCTCAGCGGCTTCGCGGCGCTGCTTGACCATGCCGCGCAGCATGGAGGTTATCTCGTCATCGGGCACCGGGTCGCGGCCGGCAGGCCGCGCGGCGATGTCGGCGTCCTTCAGCTTGGCCATCATCATGCGGATCGTCGAAGTACGCGGCGCGTCGCCCGCCCGCATGGCGGCCTTCATCTCGTCGGTGAAGCGGGTGCGTAACGTCATTCTGGGCTATCCTGAAGGAAAGCCGCCTTTTAGCGCACCCTTCGCGCTTAGGTAAGAAACCGGGGCGCCCCGCCCACGCGCTGGCCCGAATACGCCTACACGGCCATGGCCGTGCGGACTGGCCGCAGGCGTGTGCAGAACGCCAGCACCGCCAGGCACCCAGCGGACAGAAGTCCCAGCGTGGCGGGTTCCGGAACCGGGTCCGGAGAGGCTGCTTGTGGGCCTGAAGCCGAACTGAACACATGGTAGGCCGGCTCAGCCGACAGCGTACCGACGGCCATGGCGTGCAGCGTCTCGTTGACGGCGGCCGACAGCCCGGCCACCTGCGGCCCGGTCCATGATACCGGCGCCGAGCTACCGCTCTTCGCAAGCTGCAGCCACGACGCACCATCGGTCGAAGCTGAAGCAGCAAAACGGTCCGTCAGGATGGGCGAGGCCGATGCCGTGTTGCCGATCGCGAAAGCCGCGGCCAACACAGCCGATGCCACCAGAATGTCGAAATGCCGCGCTATGAGCGGCAGCGGCCTGATTGTGCGCATGATCTTGAACCCCTGACAGACATGTCGTTACGCTTTCATTCACAATGCATACAGTCTCGTTGTCAATTCATTTTCACATGCTGCAAGGGACGTGCGATCCAGCCGTCTGATGGCGGTAGTCTGTGCGCCCGGTACTCACGGTCAAGACCGCTCCGCTGGCCGAAAGCATACTCCAGCCAACTCGGCCTGGCAGGTTGAATGTCAGGCTGGCGGACCGGGCTCGGCCAGAGCGCTCTCAAGCTGACCGTGAACAGTCAGCGCGCTCCAAGCTTCGGTTTGAGAGAGCAATTCCTAGAACGGCTTGAGCAGCCGGTCGATGTAATCCAGCTCCCCCTTGGGCCGGCCACGGTCTGCCCCCCGTCGCCGCAACTCCTCCTGAATCGCACGGCTGCGGCCGCGCTCCATCTCGTCCGGCACGCGCAGGCCCGGATCATCGGCAGCCGTGCCGCTGCCGTCTACCGTCCGGCCGAACGGGTCACGCCGCTGGCCACCCTTGCCGTCACCCGACTCGTCCTGGCCCTCATCCAGCCCGCCCTGGCCCGGCTGGCCGCCCGGCTCCATGCTGAGCTGCATGCCACCGCCGGATTGCTGGCCCTGCTGTCGGGCCATGTCCTGTCCGCCCTGCTGCAAGGCGGCGATGGCGCGTGCAATCGCATCGCGCGCCTGCGGGTCGTTCGACTGAGCGAGTGACTGGGACGCGTCCTGCATGGCGCGGCTGGCTTCGTCCAGGCTTTGCGGCTTCTTGCGGCCGGACTGCGCCAAGCCGTCCTTCAGCGCATCCAGCGCACGGTGAAGTGCACGCTGGGTGCGCGCGTCATCGCCCCGCGCCGGCGCGGGCCTGGGTGCCGGGGCGGGCGGTGCGACGGGATCGGGCAGTGGCGGCGTTGCGGGCGAATCCTGCTGCGGCGCATCGCCGGCGCCGTCCGGCAGAACCTGGGATAGTCCTCCCAGCTGCTGTTCGAGCGTTGGCGGCAGCCCCTGTGGAGCCTGCTGCGCAGGCTCGTCGCGGGCTTGCGCGTGATCCAGCAGGGTGCTCTCGCGCTGCACCATGTCTTGCACCGCACCCATCTGCTGGCGGCCAGCGCGGGCCTGCTTCTGCTGCTCGCGCTGCTCCTCAGGCGACATGATGTGCGCGTTCTTGAGTTGGTCCATCATGCGCTCCAGCTCGGCCATGCGCTGGCGCGCCTCGTCCATCTTGCCGTCGTGCAGCGCCTGTTCCAGCTTGGCGATCAGCTTGTCGATCCCCGGCGCTGACAGATGTTGCGTGTACGGATCGAATTTCTGGATGGCGCCCTGCTTCATGGCGCGGCTGGCCAGGTCGGCCAAGCGCTTGTCGAGCGCCTGGCGCAACGCATCCAGGCGCTGCTTCAGCTCCTTGTCCGACAGCGTGCCACGCGCGTGCTCCTCAATGCCCCGCCGAAGATCCTCGCGCGCCTGGGCCAGCGCCCGGGCGGAGGCATCCGGCAGCGCACCGTCCAAAGCCAACGCCAAAGTCCATAGCCGCTCCTGCACCTCGGCCAGCACCGGCGGGTGCCCCCCTTCGGCAGAACCGAGCAGCGAGGCGCTTGCGGCCAGGTTCAGCGCCACGCCGGAGGCGGGCAAGCCCTGTGCCGGCTGGCTCAGCGGCGCCTCGGCCAAAGCCCGCAACTCGTCGGCAGTCTCCATGCGCCCGCCGGGGTGCAGCGCCAGCCGGCGGCGCAGGTCGGCGATGGCGCGGGCCAGAGGGTGGCGGAACGCGCGCGCCGGCAGGACGAAATCGGCGGGAGAACTTTGCCCGTGCTGGCCAGAGACGTCCTGCACGAACAGCCGCCCGGTCATGATCAGGCCCGCATAAGGATTGGCGGACAGGTCGGGAGTGGCAGCGCCGGCCGCCTGCCTCGGCGTGCCGGGCAGCGGCAACGGGATGTGCAAGGCGGGCAGATCGGGCCGGTTCTGCGGCCGCAGCTCGGCCGAAAGCTGTGCCACCCCCCATCGCTGCTGCACCTGCCAGGGCAGCCGCGTCGAGACCGAGGTGCCGGCCCTGCCAGGCGGCGACGCCCACTTGACCATCGGCGCCTCGTTGGGCAGCAGAGCGAGGGACCAGCCGGCCAGTGTCGAGAACCGTCGTCCTAACACCAGCCTTCCGCTATCCCCGAGGACCGCGGCAGCCTGGAAGCTGCTCTTGCCTAGTTCCTCAACCGCCAACGACCGTCCGGCAAGCGACAAAAAGGGCCGCGAGGCCAGGCCCGTGATGCTGACCGTCAGCCGCGAGCCGGTCGGCACTCTCACTGGGGCCTCCGGCCCGGTGCCGCCGGGCGGCAGGAAGACCGGCGGCAGTCCCGTGTAGCTTGGCGGCTGTATCCAGGCCTGCACGATTGGGGTCTCGCCGGCGAGCATACCCGGCACGCCCGGGAGCAGGAACGCTGCAAGCCGCGGACCGGCGCGCGGGCCGGCGATCACCAGCCCGGCCGCCAGCACCAGCAGGGAGGCGGCCCGCCATGCCCGACGGTCGTAACGCGGCAGGTCTGGACGTGGGGGGTGCAGGCGAAGCACCGAGAGCGCCGCTTGCGCACGCGCTTGGTGGAGCTGCCAAAGCGCCAGCGCCGCTTCGGCGCCGCCGGTGCCGGCCAAGGCGGGCCGGTCCTGCAAGACGGCGAACGGCCGGTGAGGCAGGCCGGAATCGCGTTCCAGCCGACGCTCTGCGTCGGCGATGCCGGGCGCCTTCAAACCAGCCGCGCCGCGATAGCCGAGCAGTGCCAAAGCCGCCAGGATCAGCAGCAGCATGCTCGCATGCAGCCCCCAGGGCAGTGCCGGCAAGCCAAGCAGCGCCAAGCCAACGACCGCGGCGCCCAGGGCGGCCAGCGGCCAGAAACGGACGGCGATGAGTTCGGCCCACAGCACGGCGCGGGCGGCGAGCAGACGGGCGGCCAAGCGCCGGGGCGGTGCTGCCGTCATCCGGCGCGACCCGGCTTTGACCATGCCGGCACACGATCGCCTGCCCAGAGTTCCTGAAGGCTGCCGCGTTCGCGGATAGGCACCATGCCGCCGGGCAGGCTCCCGTCAATCAGCACCTGAGCGGCGAGCGGGCGAGCGTTGTAGGTCGAGCTCATCACTGAACCATATGCACCTGTATCGAGGATCGCCACCACCGCGTCGTCGGGCAACGGCGCAATCAGGCGGGCGCGGGCGAAAAAATCGGTGCTCTCGCAAACCGGCCCCGCGATGTCGGCCCGCTCGGCCGCCGCAACCAGCCCGGCCGGCGAGACCGGCAGGATGCCATGCCACGCGTCGTAGAGCGCCGGGCGGGCCAGGTCGTTCATCGCAGCGTCCAGGATGACGACCGGCCGCTCCATCCCGGCACGGCGCGTGCGGATGACGGAGGCGAGCAGCACGCCGGCCGGCCCCACCAGCCAGCGGCCGGGTTCGATGGACAGGCGCAGCCCGAGCGGCGCGAACGCGGTCCGGACCGTGGCCGCCCAGGCTTGCGGCAGGCAGGCAGGCTCGCTGGCGTAGGGGATGCCCAGGCCGCCGCCGCAATCAATCGCTTCCACCGCCAATCCCCGTGCACGCAGCCGCTCGGCCAGGCTCGCCATGCGCGCATAGGCCGCGGCGAAGGCGGCGGGGCTGAACACCTGGCTGCCGATATGGACGGCAAGGCCCACCGGCAGAATCCCCGGCAGGGCCACCGCCTGCTCGTACAACGCAATCGCGTCGGCCAGGGGAATGCCGAACTTGTCGCCGGCGCGGCCGGTGCTGATCCTGGCATGCGTGCCGGCATCGACATCGGGGTTGATGCGCAGGGCGATCCGCGCCTCAGCTCCGCCGGCCTGGGCGATGCCGGACAGAGCGTGCAGTTCCTCCTGGCTTTCCACGTTGATTTGGGCGATCCGGGACGACACCGCCTGGGCAAGCTCGGCCCGTGTCTTGCCCACGCCGGAGAAAACGATGCGGCTGGCCGGGATGCCGGCCTGCAGCGCACGCGCCAGCTCGCCGCCGCTGACAACGTCGGCGCCGATGCCCAGCCTTGCCAGCACCCCCAGCACCGCCAGGTGGTCGTTCGCCTTGACGGCGTAGTGGATCGCCACGCCCGGCATGGCATCGGCCAGCGCGGCGGCACGCCGGCGCAGCGTGTCGGCGCTCGTCACCCAGCACGGCGTGCCGAACGCGCGTGCGATGGCGGCGAGCGGCACGCCGTCGAACAGCAGCCCGTCGATCGCGTTCATGCGCAGGCTGGGCCGTGCGGCAATCAGCTCGGCCGCGGACGGCTCCTGGGCATTCAGGTCAACAGCTAGGTCGGCGTCCACATCGGCAGATTAGGTGACCAATTTCGTGCCGACCAGGAACAGCACCGAGGCCAGCACCGGGCGCAGCCCACCTTCCGGCAGCCGTGGCGCCAGATAGCTGCCGATCAGTATGCCGGGGATCGACCCGATCAACAGTTGGCCAAGCAGGACCGTATTCACGTCGCCCATCTGCCAGTGGCCCAGCCCGGCGATCAGCGTCAGCGGCACGGCGTGGGCAATGTCCGAGCCGACGATGCTGGCCAGCCTGACCCTTGGATAAAGCAGGATCAGCGCGGTCACGCCGAGCGCCCCGGCACCGACCGACGAGATCGAGACCAGCACGCCCAGCATTACGCCACTGACCGTCGTCAGCACCGATGCGGTCCGGTCCGAAGGTTCGCCCAGCCGGCGCGTCAGCGTGTCGATGATCCAGCCTCGGAACAGGATGCACACCGCCGTCAGCAGCAAAGCGACGCCGAGGCTGAAGGTGATGGTGTCGGCCACCCGTTTGCTCTCCGGCCCGAACCAATATAGGCCAGCCAGCGTCGCTGCGGTCGCCGGCACGGAGCCGTAGGCGAGGCGGCGGACGATACGCCAATCCACCGTCGAGCTGGCGTTGTGCACCATCGTGCCCACCGTCTTGGTGATCGCCGCGTAGAGCAGGTCGGTGCCGACGGCCTTGGTCGGTTGGATGTGGAACAGGAGCACGAGCAACGGCGTCATCAGCGAACCGCCGCCCACCCCTGTCAGACCGACAGTCAGCCCAACGAGGAGGCCGAGGAACGGGTAGGCTAAGGCCATGGAGGACAGCATCGAACAGCTTTCCGGTCTGCTTTTCGCACTGCACACTAAGCCGCGATCGTAAAAAAGAGAATACCTAATTTCTACTGTGCTTCTAGGAAATGCACGTTGCGGGGCTGTGATTTGCCGACGCACCGTCGGCAGCAGTGAACCGACAAGGCGAGAATGAGGATTTTGCAGGTTTTGCCCGCGCTCGATACCGGCGGGGTGGAGCGTGGCGCGGTGGAGATGACGCAGGCCATCGTTGCGGCCGGCGGCCAGGCGCTGGTGGCCAGCGCAGGCGGCCGGCTGGTGGCGGCCGTGGAACGGGCCGGCGGCCGGCACATCACTTTGTCGCTGATGACCAAGGATCCGCTCAACATCATGCTGAACGCCGGCCGGATCACCCGCCTGATCCGCAGCCATCACGTGCAGCTCGTCCACGCCCGCTCCCGTGCGCCTGGATGGTCTGCCTACCTCGCTGCCCGGCGCGCCGCTGTCCCCTTCGTCACCACCTGGCACGGCGTTTATGGCGAAGACTTCCCCGGCAAGCATTTCTACAACAGCGTGATGGCGCGGGGCGCGCGGGTCATCGCCATCAGCCGCTACGTGGCCGAACGCGTGGCTTCGGACTACCACGTTCCCGACACCCGTCTGCGGGTGATCCCGCGCGGTGTGGACCCGGCCCTGTTTGACCCGGGCCGGGTGAGCGGCGACAGGGTGCACCGCCTGGCGCAGGCTTGGCGACTGCCCGCCGGCGCCCGAACGGTGATGCTGCCGGCGCGCCTGACACGCTGGAAGGGGGCCGAGATCCTGCTCGACGCATTGGCGACCCTTCCCGCACACGGCGATGGAGGCGTGTTCTGCGTGCTGGTGGGCGGCGACCAGGGGCGGCACGGTTTCAGCCGCAGTCTGGAGGCCAGGGCCCGCCGTCTCGGCACGGCAGACCGCCTGCGCCTGACCGGACATTGCGAGGACATGCCGGCAGCCCTGATGCTGGCCGATGTGGTCGTCAGTGCGAGCCAGAAACCCGAGCCGTTTGGCCGCAGCGTGATCGAGGCGCAGGCGATGGGACGCCCCATCGTTGCCACCGGCCATGGCGGCGCGGCCGAAACGGTGCAGGACGAGACCAACGGCTTCCTGGTGCCGCCGGGCGACGCCGCAGCCTTGGGCCAGGCTATCGGCCGGGTGCTGGCCATGACCGCGGACGACCGAGCGGCGCTCGGGCAGGCAGCGCGCGCCTCGGTGCTGGCCGGCTACACCACCGCCGCCATGCAGGCCGCGACGCTGGACACCTACCGCGAGGTGCTGGACCAGTGAAACGCATGCAATGAACCGACGCGTCCTCGTCATCCGGCTGGGGGCGCTGGGCGACATGGTGCTCTCCTTTCCCGCCTTCGCGGCGGTTCGCGCCCACCACGCCAGCGATCGGGTGACCCTGCTGACGACCCGCCCCTATGCCGGCCTGGCGCGGGACAGCCCCTGGTTCGACGACGTGCAACAGGACACCCGGCCGGGCTGGGCCGACCTGGCGGGCCTATGGCGGTTGCGCCGGCAACTGGCCGGCTACGACCTCGTCTACGACCTACAGACCTCCCGCCGCTCCAACCGCTACTTCTGGCTGGCCGGGCGGCCGGCCTGGTCGGGTATCGCCGCCGGCTGCTCGCTGCCGGACGCCGACCCTAGGCGAAACTTCCGCCACACGATCGACCGCCAGCGGAGGCAGCTCGCCGCGGCCGGGGTGCCCCCCTGCGCGCCGGACCTCTCCTGGCTGCGTCACCGCGGGCCGGTGCTGGAGGGACGCTACGCCCTGCTGGCGCCCGGCACGTCGGCCGCCCAGGGCGGCGCCAAGAAATGGCCCATCGCACAAACCGCAGCGCTGGCCCTCCAACTGACGCGTAGCGGCTTGCGCCCGGTCGTCGTCGGCACCGTGGCCGAGGCAGGCGACGCTGCTGCGATACTGGCCGCCTGTCCCGGCGCGCTGGACCTTACAGGCCGCACTTCCATTCAGGACCTGGCCGGCCTGGCCAGCCGCGCTGCGCTGGCCATCGGCGGCGACACCGGACCGATCCACCTGGCAGCCATGATGGGGTGCCGGGTCGTGGCCCTGTTCTCACGCTTCAGCAGCCCGGCGCTGGCCGCCCCCGTCGGCCAGGTGCGCCTGCTGCTGGCCGACCGGCTGGATACGCTGGACGCCGGCCAGGTAACGGCCGGGCTGCACGGCGCGGACGGAGAGGAGGACTGGCTGGCGCGGAAGGAAGGCTAGGGGACTCGCAGGCGCCTCGGGCGCCGTTCAGCCGCGTTCCACGCACATGGCCACGCCCATCCCGCCGCCGATGCACAGCGTGGCAAGGCCCTTCTTGGCATCCCGTTTGC
>CAXUHU010000104.1:0-11669 GCA_964250925.1 uncultured Acetobacteraceae bacterium | reverse complement strand
AGGTTGGCTAACGGTTGGCCGGGGCTGATGACGATCTTCACCGGCAGGCGCTGCACTACCTTCGTGAAGTTGCCGGTCGCATTATCAGGTGCGATTAGAGCGAACAGAGCGCCGGACGCTGGCGGAAGGCTGTTCACGACGCCGTCTAGGTCGACGTTATAGGCATCGACGTCTACCAACTCGGACCGCAGTTCTCGATCCCGCTTTTTGCCGGTGGTCAATTGCGCGGCCAGCTGAAACTTCACAAGTCTCAGCAGCGCGAAGCGGCTATCAGCTTCCAGCGAATCGTGTTGCGCGCCTGGCAGGAGGCTGACGATGCATTGACGGCGTATGCCGAAGCCCAGCGGCGACGCACGAGAATGGTTGATTCAGTTCGGCAGAACCAGATCGCGCTCGCTGCGTCGCGGCAGCGCTACAAGACCGGCTTGTCGGATTTCCTCAACGGAGTGTCCTCTCAGGCGCAACTGCTGCAATCGGAGAACGATCTGGCGGTTGCCGATACCGAGATCGCCACCGACCTGGTCGCACTATATCGCGCATTGGGCGGAGGTCGGGGGATCGTCGAAGGCAAATGTGTACCTGAAGGGCAGTGGCGCGGGAAGCCAACGTAAGGACCGGCTGCTGACGTCCCGGTGCTGGCTGAGGCGGATCGCGGAGCGGTGGAAGGTCGCCGCGGCGGGTGCCTCGACGTGCTGGAGTTCATCCAGGTCGACGTATGGGCGACGAGCGCGGCTTCACCGTCGCCACCATGCGTCTCCGCCGCGCGGGTCAATGCGCATCCGGGGATGGGAGGGCCGGTGGGGTGGTCTTGGCGGCCTTGCGCAGCAGCGGCACCATGCACGTCGCGGCTGCGAAGCAGGTGCCGATCGCCAGGAAGGCGTCGGCAAAGGTCTGTGTCTGCGCCTCGTGCAGCGTCGTGGTCCACAAAAGCTCAAGGGCGGCAAGGTGTCCCTGCCGCACGTCGCCGAACCGGGCGGCGCCGAGCGTGTCCGCTCCGCGAAGCATCCCGGCCATTGCCGCGTTTCCGGCGTTGAGATGCTCGGCCAGGCGCAGGAAATGCAGGTTGGTGCGGTCGTTGACGATGGTGCCGCAACCGGCGATGCCGATTGCGCCGCCGAGCGTGCGCATCAGGTTGAACAGGCCGGACGCGAGCTTGAGCCGGTTTGGCGGCAGGCCGCCGAGCGTGAGCCCTACAGTGGGTGCCACGGCGAATTGCTGCCCGAAACCCCGCAGGGCTTGCGGCAGCAGCAGCTCCCTCCCGCCCCAGTCGCTGGTGATCGGTGCAAAATACCACATGCTGACCGTGAAGCACGCGAGACCGAACATCAGCAGCCAGCGCGGGTCGAAGCGCTTGGCCGCCACTACATAGATTGGGATTGCGCAGATCTGGAACACGCCGGTGGAGAACACCGCTGCGCCGATCTGCAGCGCGCTGTAGCCGCGCACCGTGCCGAGGAAGAGCGGGGTCAGGTAGATCGTGGCGAAGATGCCGATCCCGGTAACGAAGGAGAAGAAGCAGCCGAGCGAGAAATTGCGGCTTTTCAACGCGCGAAGGTCGACAACCGGGCGCGCGAAGGCCAGGCTCCGCCAGACGAAGGCCAAGCCCGCAACGCCCGACACCCAGGCTGTCAGGCGGATCGTGTCGTCGCCCATCCAGCCCCAGCGCGGGCCTTCCTCCAGCGTGTATTCCAGGCAGCCCAGGAAAACCGCCATCAGCGCCATCCCCAGGTAGTCGGCGCCGCGCAGCAGCGAGAGGTCCGGCCTGTCCACCCGCACCAGCATCGGCACCACGATTGCCACGAAGCTGCCGGGGAGCAGGTTGACGAAGAACAGCCAGTGCCAGGAGTAATTGTCGGTGATCCAGCCGCCGACCGTAGGGCCGAGCGTCGGCGCCAGCGAGGCCAACGCGCCGATCGTGGCTGCTGCAACCACCATTTTCGGCCCCTGGAACAGGGCGAACGCCGTGGTGAACACGGTGGGGATCATCGAGCCGCCGAGAAAACCCTGCAGCGCGCGGAAGGCGATCATGCTTTGGATGTTCCACGCCCAACCGCACATCAGGCTGGTGAGCGTGAAGCCGGCGGCAGAGACGCAGAACAGCCAGCGCGTCGACATCACGCGGGACAGCCAGCCGGATAGCGGGATGACGATGATTTCCGCGATCAGGTAGCTGGTCTGCACCCAGGTGGTCTCGTCCGTGCCGGACGAGAGTCCGCCGCCGATGTCACGCAGCGACGCGGAGACGATCTGAATGTCGAGCAGGGCAATGAAGAAGCCGACGCACATGCTGGCGAAAGCGAAGACTTTCGCCGCCTCCGGCAGCTCGGCGGGTGAAGCAATGGCGCCCCCGGCCGCCACGCTCACGGCGCGGGACCGCGCAAATCCACGCTGGCGGTGACTGAGAGGCCGGGGCGGAGCTGGCCGAGGCGGGATGCCTCGCCATCCAGGCTCACCCGTACCGGAACGCGCTGGACGATCTTGGTAAAGTTGCCGGTCGCGTTCTCGGCCGGCAGCACGCTGAACTCCGCACCGGTCGCGGGTGCCAGCGTTTGCACGCGCCCGTGGAACACATGGCCGGGCAACACGTCGGCGTAGACGTCGACAGCCTGGCCGGCGCGCAGGCCGGCGAGCTGGTTTTCCTTGAAGTTCGCGTCGACCCACAGGCCGGTCGCGGGGATTAGCGAGAGAAGTTGTGCGCCAATTGCGGCGAACGACCCGCCATGCGCACTGCGGTTGCCGACCGTGCCGTTCACTGGCGCGCGCAGTTCGGTATAGCCGAGGTTGAGGCGCGCGGTGTCGCGGTCGGCCATGGCGCCGGCCAGCGCCGCGCGACTCTGCTGCTTGCGCGTCTCGATCACCGCGAGTTGACGCGTCGCGGCCTGCAGACCGGAGCGGGCCTTCTGCTCGGCCGCCACCGCCTTCAAGCTGTCGGCCTCCACCTGCTGGAAGCGCTGCAGCGAGGCGAAGTTCTCCCGCGAGAGGGAGCGGTAGCGGTCTACGTCGAACCGCGCGCGGTTCACCTCGGCGGCGGCGGCGTTCAGATCGGCGCGGGCCTGTCCGATCACCGCCTCCTGCAGCAGGCGTGTGGCGTCGAGGTTGGCGAGCGTCGCGGTCTCGCCATCGACGGCGGCGGCCGCCTTTGCCAGGCCGGCGGCATAGTCCCGGTCGTCTAGCTTGATCAGCAAGTCGCCGGCGCGGACGGGCTGGTTGTCAGTCACCGCCACCCTGGCGATGAAGCCCGAGACCTTCGGAGCGATCACGGTGACGTCGCCGCCAACATAGGCGTCGTCCGTGCTCTCGAAGAAACGGCCGCTCGTCCACCAATGGTAGCCGTAGGCGGCGACGCCAGCCGCCGCGCAGGAAGCGGCCGCGAAGGCGAGCAGCCGCTTGCCGGACAGCCTTGGCGCGGCGGCGTGCCGCCCGGAGGCGCTGGCGGCCCGTGGGGTCTGGGCGGCGTGGCCGCTCATGCGGGTGACCCCTTGGCTGCGAGGGTGGCGGCGTATCGCCCGCCGATGCACCGGCTCGGCACGGGGGTGCTCACCTCTGGACGACGAGCAGGGTCGACGTGGCCGACGCCAGAAGCCGCCCGGCCGTGTCCGTCAGGCGCGCTTCGGCAAAGGCTGCGCGACGGCCGAAGCTGGTGACGTTTCCTTCCGCCCTGACCAGGCCGGTTTCGGCGGTCATCACACGGTGGTAGGCGACCTTGATCTCCAGGGTGGTGTAGGCCTGGTTTGCGGCCAGCTTGGTGTGCACCGCGATGCCGCACGCCGAATCCAGCAGGGTTGCCGCGTAGCCGCCGTGTACGGTGCCGATCGGGTTGTAGACGTGGGTGCCCGGCGTGCCCTCGAACACCGCGCGGCCCTCGGCGACCTCCACCAGCCGGAGGTCCAAGGTCTCGACGATGCCGGGCCGGCGGCCACCGAGCATCAGGGCGCGTATCTGCTCGAGACCGGACACGGCGGGTGCAGCCTGGTCGGCCGTGCTCATGAGAATGCTTTCAGACCAAGCCGGGCTGTCAGGGCTTCGCGCGATCGCTGCAGCAGCAGGGCCGCTTCCTCCGCGTTCGGAAGGGCGCGGGCGAGCGAGATAGCGCCTACCAGCTCGCTCATCACCGAGGTGGCCTGCATCTCGGCCTGCGCCACGCCGGCGGCCTCGAGCAGACCTTGCAGACGGGCGGCGAGCCGTCGCACGCCGCTGGTGTAGCGGGCGCGAAGGTCTTCATTCATCCGCGGCACGTCGGCGGCGAGCGCCGGCAGCGGACAGCCCCGGTCTGGCCCGTCCCTGTGGGCGAGGGATAGGTAGCCATCGATATAAGCGGCCAGCGCCGCGCGTGGTTCGCGTTCACCGACAGCCCGATCGAACGTCGCCCTGGCTTCGTCAAAGGCGACGTTCAACGCGGCCGCGACGAGGTCCTCCTTGGATCGGAAGTGCTGATAGAAGCCGCCATGGGTCAGGCCGGCCCGGCTCATCACATCGGCCACGCCCAGTCTGTGCGGACCCTCCACCCGCAACGTGCGTGCAGCTTCGGCGAGCACCCGCATCCGTGTCCGCTCCCTGTGGTCGGTGTCGTATCTCATGGACCTGAAACCGGATAGTATGATGACCGTCATATATCAAGGCGCCATCTGTGGCAAGCCTTCCGCTGCGATGGAGAGCGTCGGGAAGCAATGACTGCGCTTTCGGTTCACCTCGGGTGACGTGTTCGAGATGCCGCACCAAGCGTTCGGCGGTGATCCGGGCCATTGCGTCGTCGGCGTGGTGCACGCGCCTGTGCCCGGCGCAGCGCAGCGCGAATGACAGGCTCTCCTGGATTCCTGCGCGCCGGCAGGCCGCAGACCAAGCTTGTCGTCGCGGCTCAACGCCATCTTCCCTAACACTGACGGGGAAGCAACAGACTGGGACAGGTAACAACAGACTTGACTTGTTCGTTGCGGCGGCGGTGGATTGAGGCCCGTTGGCCGGCGGTTGTTGTGTGCATGCGCCCGAACGCAGCCCAGCCGAGGAGCGAGGACGAATCCCGATGACTGTCCCACAAGGTTTCGTCAGGCACGACCGTACCTCCCCGCTCACGGCGCCTTGGGAGCCGATCTTCGCACGCCGGGAGAACGATCGCGTTCGCCTCGGCCTCGAGATACGCACCGAGCACACCAACTCGCGCGGCCTCCTTCATGGCGGGCTGATTGCGGCGCTCGCAGACAACGCCATGGGCCTCAGCCTCGGCGCCTACCTATCAGCGCAGAGCCGTCCACCGGAGAAAGGCTTGGTGACGACCTCTCTCGCCATCGACTTCCTTGGTCGCGCGCAGCTGGGCCAATGGCTGGAGGTGGACACCACCTTCACTCACGCTGGCAGGCGACATGGCGTGGCTCAGGCGTTCATCACGGCGGATAGCGAGATCATCGCTCGCGCCAACGCCGCATTCTCGATCGGCTGATGTTCCTCGGACGCGCGATCCGGTCCGACAGGCACGACAGAGACGAAAGCCACGGCCGGCGTTGCAGAGAACAGAGTTGACGCAACATCGTTGCCGCCTCGATCGCGTGCCGCTCGCATCGGTCTAGGAGTGGCCGCGTGTCCCGAAACCGGCAACTGACGATTACCGCGGCGCACCTCGATGCGGTTCGGGCAGCGGTCCGGCACGCATTCGGCCACGATCGGATTGATGCGCTGGATGGGTTGGAGGAGGGGCTTCGGGCGCTTTCCCGTTCCGGGTCCAGATTCGAGACGAGCAGTTTCTAGTTCGTCTAGAAGGTTCCGCTAGCCCGTTGCGCAATCCGCACCAATATCAGTCGATGCGTATCGCTTCCGAGCACGGGATCGCTCCGCGCGTCTACTACTCTAGCGAAGCCTCGCGCGTTGCGGTGATGGATTTTATCCAGGAACAGTCGATCACGACGTTCCCAGGAGGCCGGGTCGGGCTCGTCCAAGCGGTCGGCGACCTACTCGCTCGGGTTAGAGCGACACCGTCCTTCCCCCTCTATGTGGATTACCCCGACATCGTAGGCCGTCTCTGGAGTTGGGTCTGCCAAACCGGGCTGTTCGCGCCTGGAAAGCTAGACCCTTACACGAGGAGGTTGCTGAAGTCTGCGAGAGCTGTGATTGGCATTCCGCCGACATCGTTTCCGGCCACAATGACCCTGTTCCAAGAAACATTCTCTTCGATGGAAAGAGGCTATGGCTGATCGACTGGGAGTCCGCCTACCGCAACGATCCCCTTGTCGACATAGCCATCGCACTGGACAATTTGGCGCCTTCGATTGAGCTACAGGAGAGACTGCTTGAAGCGTCTTGGAGCGGAGCTCGAGACGCTCAACGCTGTCGCCGACTGTCCCAGGTAAGAGTGCTCACGCGGCTGTACTATGCAGGGGTTTTGCTCAGCGCCTCTTTCGCCGGCTTGGGTCCTCTCGGCGAATTTGACTTGCACGCGCTAAGCATGGCGGAGCTGCGCGATCACGTACGCGACGGCCGTCTAGTTCCGGGCACTTCCACGATGGCGCTCGCTTTGGGCAAGATGTACCTCGCGGCCGTTCTGTGGGACATCGTTCCGCCACCGCTCGACCATCGCTTGCTGATGGACACGCAACTAACGCATAACTACGAGTAAAGCAGCCTTAAGCAGAGTGCGGAGTTTCGGTATTGAATTTTTACGCCGATCTCGTCTTATTACCTGCCGCTGGGTAACAAGGGTCGCCGGGTAACAAGGACTGCTACTCGGACTCCAGGCGACTGCGGTATAGGATTATGATGGTTAACCAGACGAACGACGCAGCATCAAGCTACGATGCCGGCGTTTTCCGGGGCGGCCGGGCGTTCTCGATTGACGACGTCTTAATGGCGGTGAGGTGGTCCGGGCTCGTTCAAAGGAATGGCTATAACCTGACCGTCTCGCCGTTCGATCGACATGCGGACGAGGTCATCGAGATTCGCCTGCGATCCCACAAGACTGCCGTCTATAGAATTCACCGCGGCGCGAACGCGATCATCGCAACGGACTGCATCGGTGTCAGCGCGTCCTTCCCGACGCTGGCCGATGCACTCCAAATGGTCGTGTCATTGTCGGGGAAGGAGCGGCGGTTCATGGTCAAGGGCAGCAAGCCGCCCTGCATACGGCTAATCGCCGTGTTGCGCGCTACCGGTTTCCTCCCATCCGGCCGAGAACCCGACGTCACGAGCACATGATGCACGCCACCAATGCTTGTCCCGAGAACGTGGAGAGCCGCCGGCTGCCGGTTCCGGCTGTGTGCCAGCCAGCGCGTCAACGTCGATACACCTAGGCCGCGATCCTCCGCGATCTCTCGCTTGGTGCGGCCGCTCGTGCGGACCGGTCGTACGGCTTCCTCCTCGGACCCCTTTGTCAATCACTGCGGCATTGGCGGCTCTCCTTGCTCATCGGGAGCTTTCCATCTTTCCGGGCAAATCCAACTATAATATGCGCCACAGCTTCGCCAACCAAGGCGGCCACCATACGAGGAGACGCCAATGGACGAGAACACCCCGACCGGACTGGAATTGCGCTCCACGGTATCGGACGCGGGCGACTTGCTGCTGAGCCTGGAGCAGGTGCGGGCGCCCGAACCCGGGCCGGACGATGTGGTCGTTCGGGTGCAGGCCGCCCCGATCAACCCGTCCGACATGGGCCTGTTGCTGGGGCCTGCGGATCTGGCGACCATGCAGGCTCGCGGCACCGGGCAGCGCCCCGAACTGGCATTGACGGTGCCGCCGTCGCGCAGGGCGTCCTTGTCGGCCAGGCTCAATCAATCCATGCCGGTGGGCAACGAGGGCGCAGGAATTGTCGTCAAGGCCGGCGCCAACGTCTCGGCCTTGCTTGGCCGCGTCGTGGGGATGGCGGGCGGCGGCATGTATGCGCAATACCGCACCCTTCCGGCGAGCGCCTGCATGGTGCTGCCCGAAGGCGCGGCTCCGGCCGACGGCGCTTCCATGTTCGTCAACCCGCTCACCGCGCTCGCCATGGTCGAAACCATGCGGGCGGAGGGGCACACGGCACTGGTGCACAGCGCGGCCGCGTCCAACCTCGGCCAGATGCTCAACCGGATCTGCCAAGCCGATGGCGTGAACCTGGTCAACATCGTGCGCAACGCACAGCAGGCGGCGATCCTCCATGGCATTGGTGCCAAGCACGTGGTGGACAGCACTGCACCCGACTTCCTTGCCGAACTGACCGACGCGGTGGCCAGCACGAGCGCCACCATCGCCTTCGATGCGGTGGGCGGCGGCACGCTTGCCAACACCATCCTGCACGCCATGGAGGACGCCGCAAACCGGTCCGCTACGGCTTATAGCCGCTACGGGTCGTCCACGTTCAAGCAGGTTTATATCTACGGCATGCTGGATGTGGGGCCAACCATCATCGATCGCGGGTTCGGCTTCTCCTGGGCGGTCAGCGGTTTCCTGCTCACGCCGTTCCTGGTCAAGATCGGCCGGGACAAAGTAGCAAGCCTGCGGGAAAGGGTCACGCGGGAGCTCAAGACGACCTTCGCCAGCCACTACACTCACACGATCTCGCTGGCAGACGCACTTCGGCCCGAGATCGTGGCCGCCTACGCCAAGAAGGCCACCGGAGAAAAATACTTGATAGACCCGAGTTTACCGTGAAACTCGGGTCTATACGGAACACATCTTCTTCGTGAGTCCGCGACAACCAAACAGAAAATCTTTGCTTCCTTTTTTGGAAACAAAGCTTGCTATGCCTTATACCTTCAACTTGTCTTGCGTCCTGGTTTCAAAGTCCGAGGCCTCGTGCCGCTCGTGCAACTGGCTGGATGGCTCGCCCGAGATACGGTTCACCATTCGCCCGCGTTGGGCGGCCGGCCGCGCGCCGATCGCCTCGGTCCAGCGTTGCACGTTGGCGTAGTCCTGCACCTGCAAAAACTCTCCCGCCTCATATAGCAATCCACGGGCCAGTCCGCCGTACCACGGCCACACCGCGATGTCGGCGATGGTATAGTCGGGGCCAGCCAGGTACTCGGACTGCGCCAGCCGTCGGTCGAGCACGTCGAGCTGGCGTTTCACCTCCATCGCGAACCGGTCGATGGCATATTCGATCTTGGTGGGCGCATAAGCGTAGAAATGGCCGAAGCCGCCGCCGAGATAGGGCGCACTGCCCATCTGCCAGAACAGCCAGGACAGGCATTCGGCACGCAGCGCGGCATCCGTCGGCAGAAACACGCCGAATTTCTCGGCTAGGTGCATCAAGATCGCGCCCGACTCGAACACCCGTATCAGGGCCGGTCCGCTACGGTCCACCAGCGCCGGAATCTTGGAGTTCGGGTTGGCGCCCACGAAGCCGCTGGAGAACTGGTCGCCCTCGTTGATGCGGATCAGCCAGGCGTCATACTCGGCGCCCGCATGGCCGAGCGCGAGCAACTCCTCCAGCATCACGGTCACCTTCACCCCGTTGGGTGTGGCCAGCGAGTAGAGCTGCAACGGATGGCGCCCGACCGGCAGATCCTTATCGTGGGTAGCGCCCGAGACCGGTCGGTTGATGTTGGCGAACCTGCCGCCGTTCTGCTTGTCCCAGCTCCACACCTTTGGCGGCGTGTACTCGTGCGGTTCATGTGGCGATTGTGGGGGCAGGTCGGCCATCGCTGAACTCCGGAATGGTGCGCTCCTCTGTGCGGCATAGCCACGCCAGGGTGCAAGCACGCGCGCCGCGTTGTATGGGGGCGGTTGGCGGCCGGGCCCTGCCCTCCCATCTACCGTCCATGCGCCTCTCCGTCCTGGACCAGTCGATGATCGCCTCCGGCCGTGCGCCTGAGCAGTCGATCCGCGAAACGCTCGAGTTGGCCAAGCTGTGCGACCGGCTGGGCTACCATCGATTCTGGCTGTCCGAGCACCATAGCAGCGATAGCATTGCTGGCTCGGCACCCGAGGTGCTGATGGCCGCGCTGGCCGTCAGCACGCAGCGCATACGGCTGGGCAGCGCCGGAATTATGCTGCCGCATTACAGCGCGCTGAAAGTGGCCGAACAGTTCCGCGTGCTGGAGGCCTTGGCGCCCGGCCGGATCGATCTGGGGCTGGGCCGTGCACCAGGATCGGACGGGCGGACCGCCTTTGCGCTGAACCCCAACGCCGCCGAGGCCGCCAACCATTTCCCTGCGCAGTTGCGCGACCTGATGGCCTGGGTCGCGGGCGAGCCTCTCCCCGAAGCCCACCCGTTCCGCACCGTGCGTGCGCAGCCAGCCGGCCCCACCGCGCCAACCATATGGATGCTGGGCAGCTCCACGTACGGCGCTCAGGTGGCCGCCTATTTCGGCCTGCCCTACTGCTACGCCTATTTTTTCACCGAGGGACAGGGCGCGCAGGAGGCGCTGCAACTCTATCGAGAAACATATCGCCCAAGCCTGGCCAACCCGCAGCCTTATGCTGCCATTGCCGTGTTTGCGCTTGCGGCCGACACACAGGCCGAGGCTGACCGCCTGTTCGCCTCGCGCGAAGTTTGGCGGGCCGAGCGGGAACGCGGCCGCTTCATACCCTTGCCGTCGTTGGAGGAGGCGCAGGCCTACCCGTTCACCGGTGCCGACCGCGCGCGCAACGCGGCTATCCGGCAGCGCGCCGCTTACGGCACGCCGGACGTCGTGCGCCAGCGTCTGACCGGGATCGCACAGGGGCATGGCGCCGACGAGGTGGCCATCGTTACGGCGTTGCATGATCCCGACTCCCGCCGGCGCTCGTTCGAGCTGGTTGCGGAGGCGTTCGGCTTGGCCATCCCCGCACTGGCCGAAGCGGCCTGAGCACTGTCCAGGCGCAAGCCCACTGCGTTCGCCTTAGTCCGTGCGCAACCTTGGAAAGCTGTCTAGCGGCCGCGTACCCGCCACATCTGGAAGCGGAACGCTACGTAGGCGACCAGCCCAGCGACCAGGGCAATCGGCACCAGCACGGACGCTACCCACAGAAATACGGCGGCAAGCGCCAAACCGCCGGCAATGGCCGCAATCAAGGCAGCCCCCAAACCCAGCCGCAACGGCCAAGTGGCCACGGGGGCGGGTCCGACGAACCCACCCTGCGGAGTCATGTCCAGGATTTTTGGAAGACGGTCGCGCATGCACCAGGATGTGGCCAATCGAACCCCGCAGACAAGGCCCGCTGCCTGCGCTAGATGGGCGGCCACACACCCGCGGCCTGCCCCGCCGCACACGGAGTTCACAATGCCCCGTCTGCCGGCCGCCTGGCCCTGCGCCCTTGCCATTCTCCTGGCCCCGTTGGGCCGTGCGTCGTCCGAGCCGGTGCCGCTCAAGCAACAGGATGCGGTAGAAGCGTATCTGGCACCGGGCCTGGTGCGGCCAAGCACGGCGCTGTGGGAGTTCGAGCCGTTGAAGGACTATGTCAGCGGCCAGAAGCTGGTCTGTGGCAAGGTCAACTTCCAATCCTCCCGTCATACCTACCTCGGCTACCATCAATTCTATGCAGCGCTGGATGGTGACCGGGTGACCGTGGCGCAGATCGACAACGCCGTGGAAGACCCTTCTGGCAAGCTGCGCGCCAAGCTGGACCTGCTCTGCGGTAAAAGCTGATAGGCCACGCCACCCCAGTTGCCCGCCGCTGCCGCCTATAGTAGAGGCCCCGCACTGCCTAGCCGGCGTAGCTCAGGGGTAGAGCAACTGATTCGTAATCAGTAGGTCCGCGGTTCAATTCCGCGCGCCGGCACCAGC
>CAXUHU010000103.1:1666-11842 GCA_964250925.1 uncultured Acetobacteraceae bacterium | reverse complement strand
GCGACGAGTACTACCTGCAGCAGCGCGCGCCCAAGCAGATGGCGTTCGACAACGATGAGAAATTTCAGAACGCGCTGGAAAAGTGGCAGCGCGACATGGAGACGGTACACAACAAGGCCGAGCTGCTACTGGAAAAGCAACGCCACGGGCCGACGGGCAAAATCGACCTGTTCTTCGAAGGCGAGTTCACGCGATTTGCTGATTTGGATACGGTTCACGGAGGAGACGACTAACGAGGAAAGCCGTCCTTTTCCGATAAAGAACCAAAAACGTCTTGCTGCTTGCGTGCGCGGCTCACTTCAGATGTTGGGCCAGGAACTTGTTCATTTCGAACATGGTCACTCTCGGTTTGCCGAACACCTTTTTCAGCTTGTCGTCGGCAAGTATCTCGCGCCCGTCATCGGGGTTCTGCAGCTTAT
This sequence comes from uncultured Acetobacteraceae bacterium, assembly GCA_964250925.1. GTDB lineage: Bacteria > Pseudomonadota > Alphaproteobacteria > Acetobacterales > Acetobacteraceae > BOG-908. The sequence goes on along the minus strand of CAXUHU010000103.1, from coordinate 11,423 downwards.
TCGCCTTGATATACACCCAGACTTTGCTGACCACCTCGCCGCGCGCCATCTTGCCCTCGCCGACCACGGCGGCAAGCTCCTCGGACGGCTGCAGAGGCTGCTGAAGCGCGTTGGGCTTGTGGCCCTCCTTCGGCTCTTCCACCTTGGTGCCCTTGGCGACCGTCTTGCCTTCACCCTTCTTGGCGGCAACCACCTCGTCACCGGCCTTTGGCTTTATCGTCTTGGCATCCATGTCCTTGGATGCCGGCTTCTTGTGCTCCGCCGCCTTGGCCGTGACCTTGGCCTTGGGCTGCTCTTCGTCGGAAGCCGGCGCCTTCTTGGCCGTTGCCGCCTTGGTCGGTGTCTTGGTCATTCGTCCTCCGGTGAAAAAGTTCGACAGGACGGTGAGCGGCACCGGACGCCGAATCGGCTAACGCAGCTTTCACAAATCTCGCATCGGTTTTCCGGGTTGGCAAGCGGGGCAACCGGCACCGCCTGCCATCGGAACAAAAGAAACTAGGACGGATCGATCAGCGGCTTCCAGAACGAACAGTGATGCACCGCCCGAAAGTTGGTTTCCGGCACCGGCGCGGCCGGCACCAGCGACTGCATAACATCCGACCCGTCCGCATAGGGCGGCCAGTAGGCAACGCCGCCGGAATCGGGCGAGGAAGCCCGGACGAAGTTCGTCCAATATTTCACCATCGCGTCCGAGAGCTTCACCTCCGCCGGGTTCAGCGGCCGCACGCCGGGCGGCAACTGCCCCACGTTGAACAGGAACTGCAGCTCGCTGGCGTGCGACGCGCCGAAATTATAGCCGGCGGGCGGCAGGAAATCTTCCGGCGCGTGCCGGTCGTTGAACTCATAGGCGTAGGTGGGCACGTAGCGCTGCGTCCAGCGGTCCACCTGCCGAGCCGTGCAGGCAAACGTCTGGTCGGTGATCACGGCGGCCAGGGCCAGAACCGGCTGGTTGTATCTGGCAACCGGGTATTGCGCCGCGATGGCCGGTGCCAGCGCCGCCCCGTACACGCTCGCGAGCGCATAGGGGTATTCCGCCGCGGTCAGCCCAGCTTCGGCCGACAAAAACTGACGGTACTCGTCGTGATTGGACCCGTTCAACACCGGCACCCGGTTGAACTGCCCGGCCTTGAGCGCCGTGTTGATGGACATGGGCAGCGTGGTGCCGTCCACGATGGTCGTGATGCTCAACCCGGCGGACGCTTCCTGCGCCAGGACCTGTGCCGTGCTGGCCAGTCGTAGGCACGCGGCATCGGCCGGCGCACAGCCAAGCCCGCTGGCGACCGTAGCACCGCTCGCCTCGGCCTGCGCCAGGCTGGGCAGGTTCAGGGCATAGGCGCCGCTTTCCACGATCACGCGGTTGAACAGGCCGTAGCCGGTGGGCGAGACGAGGTTGGACAGCGTGCTGAGCCCGCCTGCCGATTCGCCCGCAACGGTCACACGGTTCGGGTCGCCGCCAAAACCCTCGATGTTGCGGCGCACCCAGTCCAGCGCAAATTGCTGATCCTGCAACCCGTAATTGGCCGCCAAATGTCCTTCCGCATCCAGGCCCGCGGTGGCGAGATAGCCGAAATAGCCCAGCCGGTAGTTCAGGGAGACGAAAATGATGTCTCCGGTGTTGACCAGCTTGGCTGGGTCGTAGGCGTCGCTCTCACCCACCACCAACGCGCCGCCATGAATCCACACCATCACCGGCAGCTTCGGCGCGTTGGCCGGGCGCGGCTTGTCGGGCGTGAACACGTTCAGGTACAGGCAGTCCTCGGTGTTGCTGGCTACGCCGTAAGCCGAAGGCGGCTGTGCGCAATGCGGGCCGAAGCTGGTGGCCGTGTGCGTGGCCATGCTTTCCGGCACCGGCTGCGGCGGCTGCCAGCGCATCGCACCCACCGGCGGCGCTGCGTATCGGATGCCCAGGAACTCGCGCATGTCTTCGGCCACCTTGCCCGTCACGCGGCCGTTCTGGGTGATGGCCACCGGTTCGGCGCTGGCCGCACCGGCGAAGACGGCCGCCACCGAACACAGCGCGGCCAGCCGGAGCGGTATCGTGATTGATCTGGACATTGGCGTCTTCCTTACCTTCGCCTCGGCTGTTGATCGCGCCGATGGGATGCGCGCAGGCTAGGCAACAAGCGGCAACGCTACAAGCCGCCCTAGGCAGAGGACGCCACGCCCATGCAGATCAACTCCACCGGCGGCCCGATCACCGAAGCTGCACTCGGCCGCACGCTGATGCACGAGCACGTGCTGGCCGGCTACCCCGGCTGGTTCATGGACACCCGCCTCCCGCCGTTCCACCGGGCCGATGCCCTGTCGCGCACCGTGGACGCGTTCCAGCGCCTGCACGCCTACGGCATACGCAGCGTGGTCGATCCCTGCCCCACCGACCTGGGCCGCGACATAGAATTCTGCGCCGAGGTGAGCCAGCGCAGCGGCATAACGCTGGTCTGCACCACCGGCGTCTATACCGAAGCCTTCGGCATTCCCTACACCTTCCGCCATCTGGAAACCGAAGCCATCACCGAGATCTACATACGCGAGATTGAAGACGGCATCGGTGCCTCGGGCATCAAGGCCGGCCTGATCAAGATCGCGACCGGCGACGGCGCCGTCAGCGACTACGAGCGCCGCATGCTGACGGCGGCAACTGCAGCCGCCAAGGCCACCGGCGTGAGGCTGATCTCGCACACCGAGAACTGCAGCTGCGGCCATGACCAGATCGACATCGTGACCTGCGGCGGCGTACCCGCGCAGCACTTGCTTGTCGGCCATTGCGATGGCCGCGACGACCACGCGTATCAGGCCTCGCTGGCCGCACGCGGCGCCTATGTCGGCTTCGACCGTTTCGGGCTGGAGGTGTTCAACAGCGACGCCAACCGGATGCGCAACCTCAAGCAGATGATTGATGCCGGCTACCGCGACCGGATGATCGTGAGCCAGGACAAGGTGAATTGCTGGCTGGGCGCAATCCCCGGCGTGGGCACCGCGGACGACATCGCCCGCATGGTGCCGAACTGGACGATGACGCACCTGTTCGAGCGAATTTTCCCGGCGCTTCTGCAGATGGGCGTGAGCCAGGCCGATCTGGACGTGCTGCTACTCGACAATCCACGACGCTTTTTTGCAGGCGTCGATAGCTGAAAGGACCGGTGGCTTGGGCCCGCCGGAGGCGAGAGAACTCCTATCGATCATGCAGTTGCTTCCCGTTCTCCTTCCAGTTCAGCTGAGAGGCCGGCCTCCCGGTTGCCGACTAGCAACTTGCCCCGCTTCAAGCCTGGCGTCTCCACGATCTTACGCAGCACCCAAGCTGCCAGCAAAACGACCGGCAAAGCTATTGCGGCGGCAGCCCCGTAAGACAATCCAAGACGCAGGATGATGAAATTCATCACTCAATAACGGAAGATCGAGTGACGACGATCATCGGCCGCCTGGCGCCGCGCAGAATGCTGGACCCCAGGCATTAGGTTGGCGGACATGAAGTTTCACCGAAACCGCTCACACGGAGTCGCCGAACCAGGGTAGTTGCATCCTGCGATCAGCTTGGTCGCTTACCAGCTTTGATGTGAATAATCGCCAGTCGGCAGCTGGCTAGCATCACCCCCCATGCTCCGGTTCCAGCGCCGCCGCGATGTCCTCAGGCCGCTTCTGCGGCACGATCAAATCCATAACCCCAATGATCGCCGGTAACACCACGATCGCGCCCGCCATGTTCATGAAGAACATGAACGTCAATAGCATACCCATGTCGGCCTGAAATTGCAGCGGCGAGAACGCCCAGGTGGCCACGCCAATCGACAGCGACAGCCCGGTGAAGATCACCGCCGAACCAGTCTCGCGCAGCGTCTGGATGTACGCCGCGTTCAACGTGTAGCCGCGGCGCATGTAGTAGCTGAGGCGGGAGAACTTGTAGATGCCGTAATCGACGCCGATGCCGACGCCCAGGGCGGTCACCGGCAGCGTGGACAGCTTCAGCCCGATACCCAGAACCGACATCGCCGCGTTGGCCAGGATCGACACGGCGGCCAACGGCAGCACGATGCAGATGGCCGCGCGCACCGAGCGGAACACGCCCAGGCAGATCACGATGATCATGCCGTAAACCAGGCCCAGCATGGGCAATTGCGCGCGCTCAACCACCGCGTTCGTGGCGCCGATCACGCCGGCCGTACCGGCCGCCAGTTCCAGCCGTACCTTGGAGGGCGACGGAAGTTTGGTGAACGCCTCGATCGTCTTGATCACGTGGTCGATCGTGCCGGCCTTGTGGTCGGTCAAGAAGATGATCAGCGGCATGGCCGAGCAGTCGTTGTTGGCCAGCCCCTGAGCCGGCTCGAAGGCCGAGCTGTCGCGGCCCAGCACGCGGCTGTCATGCGGCAAATAGTCGAACTTGGGGTTGCCCTCGTTGAATTGCACGTTCACCAGACGCATCAAGTGGCCCATGAACAGCGTGCTGCGCACGCCGGGCACACCTTGCAACCTGTAATCCAGGTCGTCGATGCGCTTCATGCTATCGTAGTTCAGGCAGGAATTGGCCGGTCCCTCGGCAAAAACCTCCAGCACGTCCACGCCGACAGAGTAGTTGTTCTGGAAGAACGCGGCATCGCGGTTGTTGCGGCTGTCCGGCCGCAACTCCGGCACGCCAACGTTCAAGTCGCCCACCACCGGCTGGCCCAGCAGCAGCGCGCCGCCGGCCACAGCCAAGGTCAGCGCGCAGATGGCGACCGCCGAACGCGGCGCAATCAGGCTGGCCAACGCGCGCCAGAACCCCTCGAACCGCGCCGCACCGCGCTGCGCCGCCTCGATCCGCGCCATCGAGATGCCGGCGTAGCTGGCGATCACCGGCAGCACCATCAGGTTCGTCACCGCCAGCACGGCAATGCCGATCGCCGCCGTCAGCGCCAGTTCGCGTATCGCCGGCACGGGAATGGTGGTGACCGTCACGAAGGTGAGCACGGCCAGCGCCAGGGCCACCGCACCCGGCTCCAGCAAGTTATGGAAGCTGCCGCGGGCGGCTTCCAGCGCCGACTTGCCCTCGCCCACCAAACGCACGTTGGAGAGAGCTATCTGCACGCCGTGGCTGACGCCGATGGCCAGGATAAGGAACGGGATCAGCACCGAGATCGGGTCGATCCCCAGGCCCAGCGCCGTGATGATGCCCAACTGCCACATCACGGCAATCAGCGAACAGGAGAGCGCGGCGATGGTGAGATAGAGCGAGCGGGAGACGATGTAGAGCAGCACGGCGGCCACTGCCAAAGCGATGCCGAAGAACAGCACGATTACCCGAGCGCCGTGCTCGATGTCGCCGATCGCCTGGGCGAAGCCCAGGATGTGGATATGCGTTTCAGGCGGGTTTGGGTCGCCCTTTTTCGCGTAGTCGGAATCGTACTTGGCGCGGATGATCGAATCCAGCTCGTCGGCGAACTTGCCGTAATCGAGGTGCTTGCCGGTTTGCGGATCGACGTCGTTCAGCTTGGCGCTGACCACGGCGCTGCGGAAATTGTTGGCCACCAGCCGGCCCAGTATGCCCGATTTGTAGATGTTGGCGCGCAGCGTGTCGAAGCCGTGCGCGTCGGGCTTGAAGGTCGCCGGGATCACCGGGCCGCCGTTGAACCCGCCCTCCACCACCTCGGCAAACCGCGTATCGGGCGTGTAAAGGCTGCTGACGTGGTTGCGGTCCACGCCCGGCAGGAAGAAAACGTCGTCGGTCAGCCGGCGCAGCGTGTCGAGGTACTTGGCCGAGAAAATGTCGCCGTCCTTGGCCTCCAGCGAGATCAGCAGCACGTTGCCGCCGCCGAACTGCGTCTCCACCCGCTTGTAGGTGTCGATATAAGCGTTGTGCGATGGCAGCAGCTTGTCGAATGCGGCATCGGGATGCACGCGCACGGTAAAGAAGCCAAGCCCCACGGTAATCAGCGCGAACAGCACCAGCACCAGCCGGCGGTGGCCGAACAGCGCGCGGTCCAAAAAGCCGATCACTGGGTCATCTCCTTCTCTGCCGCGGGCGGGGGTGCGGTCGGATCGACCAGGTGCACGCCATCATCGCCAACGATTACCCACTTGCCGTCCTTGGCCTCCGCCACGCCGGACAGGGTGACCCCGGTGGGCGGGGGCAAGGTGCGCAGCTTTTGGGTTTGGGGATCAAGCAGCATGACCAGCCCGTTACCGCCTACCAGCGCCATGAAGCCGTTGGCCAGCACCGTGCCGCCAAAGATCGAACGCTGCTCGCCGGTGTCGATGCGGTGCCAGGCGGGCTGCGCGGCGGTGGAGACGAACAGGCTGCCCCGCAGGCCAAAGCTATACATGCTGCCATCGCTGGCCGTCAGGCAGCCGAACTGCGAGCCCTCGTAGCCCACCGGCATCGGCGTCCAGGTGGCGCCGTGCCGCACGAAGGCATGGCCGGCCTCCCCGGTGATCACAACGTCGGGTCCATGCGCCATCACGCAGTTCAGATGATAGTCCTCGTCCAGGTTGGGCAGCTTGTCGGGCGACCAGGCGGCGCCGTCATTGTGTGTTTCAAGCACAAGAGCATAGGCGCCGGTCGCAATCAGGTGGTCCGGCCCTAGGCTTGCGACCGAGAACAGCGCCTGGTCATTGCCTATGGCGGTGGTCTGCGTCGCCCAATGGGCGCCGGCGTCGGCCGTGTGCAGGATTGTGGAGTCCTGACCCACCACCCAGCCTTCGACAGGGCTGGTGAACACGGACGCGGTGAGCAGCTCCTTCGTGCCGCTCTGGCTCGCCCGCCACGTGATGCCCTGGTCGTCTGAAAGCAGGATCGTGCCCCGGTCGCCGACTGCCACCAGCCGATCGCCGGCGCGCACCACCGTCAGCAACGGGCTGTGCGCGGCCCGCCAATCGGCTGTGTCCGTGCGGCGCGGACCGGCCGGTGCTGCTGCGGCACCGGCGCATATACAGGCTAGAGCCGCCGCCCATAGAACACGCTGCTGCATAAACGGCACTGACCTCTCATCCTGTTCCTGAGAGACCGGGCGCCCCTCACTAGCAAAGCACACGCGCCCGGCAGCCTTTCGGCGCCGAGCGCGAATGCTGATACACGCGCAGGTCAAAGCGCGAAAGGCTACGCAGGCCTCCAAGCATCTTTTCGGCGGGCAGCGCCGCCCACCGGCTAGAATTCGTAGGAGACCACGGCGGAGACGAAGTCGCGGTCCAGCAGGCCGTAAAACTTGCCGCCGTCGAACACCGGGAAGTGGTTGGTGTATTGCACGCCCAGGCTCCAGGCTTGCAGGTAGTTGAAGGTGACGCCAATGCTGGCAGCGGCCGAGTTCTGCACGAAGACGTTCACGCCCACTGGGCTGGTGCCCACGAAGTCGTGTTGCAGCGAGATTGTAGGCTTCATGTCGATGCCGTAGGGCAGCACGCTCGGCATGTCGATGATGGTGGCGATCGTGTAGGCGCCGGAGAATTGGCTGGCCAACCCCTTGCGGGAGATCAGGGTGTTGGTGTCGACGGTCGCCGCTTCCACAAAGGCAGAGTTCACGTCCGTCGTGTACTGGGCGTCGAAAATGCCGCGGTTCTTCGGAAAGCCAGCCACGTAGTCGAAGCCGATCTCGCCCACCAGGGCGATCTGGTTGATGGCCAGGCTGGGAATCGCGTTGAACAGCTTCGTCGCCGTAGTCTGCGCCTGGATGACGGGGTAGCGTTTCCAGCCATCGATGATTTGGTTGAAACCGTAGTTGCAGCCGCCTTCGGCCGCTATCGTCGGGTTCTGGGTGCAGGCCTGGTTCAATGCGGCGCCCAGTATCGGCGACAACGCCGCGGTCTGACGGATGGCCGGCACCGCGGTCAGCAACGCCAGGTCGGAGGCCGCGAGCTGGATCGGCTGGTTTATCCGGCTCGAGAGCTCGCCTTGCAGCGCTATGCCGTCCGGTCCGGTAAAGTTCCAGCTTACGCCGATCAGGTGGATGTCCTTGGGATAATCGGCGAAGTACGATGCCGTCGATTCGTACGTCTTGATCGCGTAACTGTTCAACGGGCTGAGCGCACCGGTGAGCGGGTTGGGCAGTTCGGCGAAGACCGGAGCGGCAGCGGCCAGGCCGGATATGTTGAACTGGCCGGTCCGATTCGAGCCGAATGGCGTCCGGCTGTGGTAATTTTCGAAATACAGTCCGAACTCCGCATCGTCCAGGCTGGAGAACGTCTTGCGCAGTGCGAAGCCAAACTCGTCCAGCGTGGTCGGATGGCGGTCCAGGCTGCGTGACAGCGAGGCACCGAACGGATCGTTGGCGTTCACGCCGTACACGCTGGCGGCATTGTCGGGGAAATCGTTACGCAAATTCCCGTAAGTGCCACCATCCAACAGGGTGTCGTTGGTGCCGAAGAACGAGCCGTCCGGCTCCAGCTTGGACCGTGTCCAGGCGAATTGCCAGAACCCTTCGAGCGTAATGCCGTTGAACAGATCGGTTTTTACGTCCACCACCGGAATGGGCAGGAAGCCCTGGCGCAGCTCAGATCCGGGCGTGCGAAGGGCAGTCACGTCCAGCGGGTTGATCGAGTTGATGCCGAACTGAATGAACGTGCTTTCGCCCCAGTTCAGCGCCTGTGCGCCCACGCGCACGTCCAACCGATGCCCCAGGATTTCAGGGCTGGCAAAAGCATAGGCGTCGAGCAGGCGTAAATCGGCGCCGATGTCGCGCACGGCGGCCCGGCTCAGCGGCTGGAAATCGGTGCGGTAGCTGTCGTTGATCGGGTCGTAGAAGCCGGTGGCTCGGACGAAGAAGCCGTAATCGTCCTTCTTGGCCTGCACCTCGACCGTGGCGCGTTGCACGGCGGCCACCGGCGAGCCGTCGCGATAGTTCAGCGTGCCGTTGTCGTTGTTGGCCAGCACGAAACGGCCGCCATTGGCGCTGCCGACGAAATTGTAGTTGATGGGTGACGTTCGTAGGTCGACGCTGGACGACAGGGTCGTGTCCACGTTGACCTGCCATCCGCCGATCGTGGTGTCGAACGCCTCGGCAGGGCCGGCAGCGGCCAACAGGCCGGCCGTAGTGCCGGCCAGCAAAGCCAGGCGGCTTGTGCCGCTTTTCATCATCCAGATATTACCCGATCCCTTGACCACGCTCGTCCCCCGTAACCGCCGGCTATGGGCCGGTCTGCCACATCCCGCCGCGCCTTGAACGGCACTGAACAGTAAGGAACGCTAGGGTGGGCACACTAATCGCGTCAAGGCGTGTTGTATGGCCTGATGCAGCTTTGCAACATGTGCAGTGCAGCAATTATCCGCCTGTATTTAGAGGCTTCCGGCGCTACGAAAACCTAACGAACAGGATGGGCCATCGACCCGACTGTGGCTTGTAGGCCACGTCGTTCTGATAACGCATCAAACTAGATTGCCTGTGATGGGCAGCGCGGCCCGCCGAGGCCGGCACCCTGGCCGGGCGAAACCCGCGAGCGGGCAAGCGTTGGATCAGCACACGCCCGACGAGGAGCCAGCGATGAGCGACACGCAGAAGATCGACGCCGAAGAGGACGAGGATCGCGACGAAGCGCTCGAAGACACATTTCCGGCCAGCGACCCGGTCGCCATCGGCGGCTCCACCGGCCCCGATGACCCGCCCCGGGCCGACACCCTGGAGGAGCGGCCGCCGGCCAAATAGGCCGGCGTTTACCAAACCCGGGCGGATAGGGGGCGGGGCGGGCGGGCGTAAAAAAAAACCGCCCCCCTGCCAGGGGGCTGGGGGGGCGCAAAACTTTCGTGCCGTCGTGGGATCGGTTACGAGGCGGTCTTGTGGTGGTGGTGATGCATCATGCC
>CAXUHU010000103.1:0-1656 GCA_964250925.1 uncultured Acetobacteraceae bacterium | reverse complement strand
TTACCAAACCGTCTCGAAGCGGGCGCGGGTCTGGCTGCCGTGCCGGCAGGCTCACACCGAGTAGTACATCTCGAACTCGACCGGATGCGGGGTGTGCTCGAAGCGGAACACCTCCGTCCATTTCAGGTCGATGTAGCTGTCGATCTGGTCGCGGCTGAACACGTCGCCGGCCAGCAGGAACTCGTGGTCGGCCGCGAGCGCTCCAAGCGCCTCACGTAGCGAGCCGCAAACGGTAGGGATGTTCTTCAGCTCCTCCGGCGGGAGGTCGTATAAATCCTTGTCCATCGGCTCGCCCGGATGAATCTTGTTACGTATGCCGTCCAGCCCAGCCATCAGCATGGCCGCGAACGCCAAATAAGGGTTGGCAGTCGGGTCGGGGAAGCGAACCTCCACGCGCTTCGCTTTCGGGCTCGTCGCATACGGGATGCGGCAGCTGGCCGAGCGGTTGCGCGCCGAATAGGCCAGCAGCACCGGCGCCTCGAAGCCGGGGATCAGCCGCTTGTAGCTGTTGGTGCTGGGGTTGGTGAACGCGTTCAGCGCCTTGGCGTGCTTGATGATGCCGCCGATGTAATACAGGCACGTCTCCGACAAATCGGCATAGGCGTTGCCGGCAAAGACCGGCTTGCCGTCCTTCCATATGCTCTGGTGCACGTGCATGCCGCTGCCGTTGTCGCCATAGATCGGCTTGGGCATAAACGTCGCCGTCTTGCCATAGCTGTGCGCCACGTTGTGCACGCAGTATTTGTAGATCTGCATCTGGTCGGCACTCGTCACCAGCGGGCCGAACTTGGTGCCCAATTCGTGCTGGCTCTGCGCCACCTCGTGATGGTGCTTCTCCACCGGCAGGCCCATCTCGCCCATTGCCGACAGCATCTCTGCGCGCAGGTCGCTCTCGCTATCTACCGGCGGCACTGGGAAGTAGCCGCCCTTCACCACCGGGCGGTGGCCCATGTTGCCCTCTGGATAATCCTTCATCGACGCCTGCGGGCCTTCCTGGCTGTCGATCTGGTAGGTGCCGTAATTGCCGCCGGTGCCGAATTTTACTGAGTCGAAGATGAAGAATTCGGCCTCCGGTCCGAAAAATGCCGTGTCGCCCACGCCGGACGAGGCCACGTACGCCTCGGCCTTCTTGGCCGTGCTGCGCGGGTCGCGCGCATAGGCCTGGCCGGTGCTGGGCTCGATGACGTCGCAGAACAGGATCATGCTCGGCTTGGCGGCGAACGGGTCCATCACGGCGCTGGCCGGGTCCGGCATCAGGATCATGTCGCTCTCGTTGATCGCCTTCCAGCCGGCGATGGACGAGCCGTCGAACATGATGCCGTCACGGAACGCATCCTCGTCGATGGTGCCTACGGTCTGCGCGGTGTGCTGCCATTTGCCGCGCGGGTCGGTAAAGCGGAGGTCCACGAACTCCACCGAGTTCTCGCGCATCAGTTCCAGACACTTGCTGATTGCAGTGGGTTCTGCCGGCATCTGCTGCACCTTTTTGGCCATGTTTGTCTTCATCCTGGTTCGGGTTGACCCCGGGTTGTCGGCCCGCGCGCTGCCGTCAGCAAGATCGGGACCAGTGGGGAGCAAGGAAGGCCACCGCGTTGGCCCCTCATCTCCTACCCTTAACCAGGTTCTAAGGACTTGTCCTTAGCGGGGTCCAGGGGC
>CAXUHU010000102.1:0-11991 GCA_964250925.1 uncultured Acetobacteraceae bacterium | reverse complement strand
TGAAGGCGGTCGATAAGTTCGAGTATCGACGCGGCTACAAGTTCAGCACCTATGCCACCTGGTGGATACGCCAGGCGATAACGCGGAGCATTGCCGACCAGGCACGCACCATACGAATTCCTGTCCACATGATCGAGACGATCAACAAGCTGGTGCGCACCAGCCGGCAGATGCTGCACGAGATCGGTCGCGAGCCCGCGCCCGAGGAGCTGGCCGAGAAGCTCGGCATGCCGCTCGAGAAGGTGCGCAAGGTGCTGAAGATTGCCAAGGAGCCGATCAGCCTGGAGACGCCGATCGGTGACGAGGAAGACAGCCATTTGGGCGACTTCATCGAGGACAAGGGTGCGGTGATCCCGCTGGATGCGGCTATCCAGGCCAATCTGCGCGAGGCGACGACGCGGGTTCTGAGCAGCCTGACGCCGCGCGAGGAGCGAGTGCTCCGCATGCGGTTCGGTATCGGCATGAACACCGACCACACTCTGGAAGAGGTGGGGCAGCAGTTCAACGTGACGCGCGAGCGGATACGGCAGATCGAGGCGAAGGCGTTGCGCAAGCTGAAGCATCCGAGCCGTAGCCGAAAGCTGAGAAGCTTCCTGGACGATTAACGCCGTTCGTTCACGTGTCGGATGTAGCAACAGTGAAGCTTGAGAGCAACGGGGTCTGGGGCCGCGGGCCCCCGCCAGGTTCAGGGGCAGAGCCCCTGGCCTTCACCCGCATCGCCGTGGATGTAACGTTCCTGCGGCAGGAGATCCCCGGGCTCAGATCGTTCGGGTTTCCGTCCGACTGCACGCTGGGCCGCGTCACTACCCCCAGCGTGGCCTTCTACCGATACCTCTACAACACCGTCGGCGCCCGCCACGTGTGGTGGCTGCGCCGCACCATCCCCGACGCCCAGCTGGCCGACCTGCTCCGCGCTCCCGGCGTGTCGCTGCACGTGCTCACGCGTGGCCACGAACCGGCCGGCTTCTACGAACTGGATGCGCGCCAGGGCCACACCGTAAACCTCAGCTATTTCGGCCTGATGCCGCACGCCATCGGCCAAGGGCTCGGGACCAACCTGCTGCGGGCGGCAATCGCCAGCGCCTGGGCGCACAAGCCGCGTGCCCTTACGGTGAACACCTGCACCGCCGATCACCCGCGCGCGCTGCCGAACTACCTCGCCGCCGGCTTCGTGCCGTTGCGGACACAGCGCGAGGTGTGGGACGTGCCAAATCGCCTGGGTCTTGCCGTTCCCGACACACTGCGGATCTGATCGCGCCGCCACACGGCCGAATGCAGGACGCCCCCTTGTTATCCGCCGCCACGCTCTCGTATCGTCGAGCGAAATGATAGACGGGCTGAACGATCATGCGGACGCCGACCCATTGTGCCGCCATGCTGTGTGCGGCTGGCATCCTGGCCCTGACGGGTTGCGTCACCCAGCCGGTCGCGCGGCACGGCGTCAGCATCAACATCAGCACACAGCATGCCTATCAGCCTCCGCCTGGCGCACAGCCCGCGCCCTCCTCGGCACAGCCCGGCGAGTACGACTATAGCGGCATGGCCCGGGTGACCTATAACGGTCAGGCGGTCACGCCTATCGAGGCGCTGAGTCTTTGGAACGAGCAGTATGCGCTGACGGTGGGCCAGATTACGCCCTTGGGCAGCCCGCTGCCCGGCCGCCTTCACATCGTGGTGCCCGACCATGACAGGTTGCGGCTGCTGGCGCTGCAGCGCACCCGCGGAATGACGGGGGGTGCTGCCGAATTCCACGCCGAGCTGCTGCGGCTGGAGCTGCACGAGATCGCCGATGCGCTGGTGCGCAGCGAGGCTTTCTCGTCGGCCGACGTGATCGAGACCAACGACACGGTCTGGCCGGACGCGGCCGGCGCCGACGACGTGCTCTGGTATCAGGTACAGTCCGTCCGGCCCAACAATGCGGGGCCGTGGGTCGGCTCCTGGCAGATGCGGCGGGCCAACGGGGCGGCGACGCTGGCGGTCAGCTTCGACCCGGGGACCGCACCGGGCCCGCCGCGCCTGCTGTCGTTCGTCAACAGCGTGCGCGAGGTATCGGGCGCCTTGGCCGGCAGCCCGGCCAGCCTGACGGAGGATCACGGCAGCAAACGCCGGCCCGGGCATCCGTTCAGCAACGGATCCGGCATTGTTATCGATGCCCACGGCCGCGTGCTGACCGACAACCATGTGATCGCCAACTGCACCGACGTTCGGGTGACCAATGCCGCCGGTGGCACGCCGGTGGGCGCCACCCTGATGGCAAACGACGCGCGCCTCGACCTCGCCCTGCTGCAGACGGGCGTGCGCTGGCCAACGCATGCGCGCTTCCGCAACAGCCTGACGTTGCGCCCGGGCGAGCCGGTGGTGGTGACCGGTTTCCCGCTTACCGGCCTGGTTTCGCCGGAGATGGCGGTGACCACAGGCTCGCTGACAGCTCTGGCCGGCGGCCAGGGGAATGCCAGGCTGATCCAGTTCAGCGCGCCGATTCAGCCGGGCAACAGCGGCGGCCCCGTGCTCGACACGACGGGGCGGGTGATGGGTGTGGCCATATCCGAACTGAACGGGCTGGCACTGGCAACGCTAACCGGCGGCGCACTGCCGCAGAACGTGAACTTTGCGACCAAGGCCGATACCGCCCGCGACTACCTGGCGGGCATCGAGGTGAAATTGGACGAGGGGACCGGTTCAGCCAATCTCGACCCTGCGTCGGTCGCCGAGTTGGCGCGCGGCTTCACCGTCAAGGTGGAGTGCTGGCGCTGACGTGAACGCTGGGATCACGTCAGGCGTAGCGCGAGATCCCCAGGTCGTCGTGCTGAATGTTCGGCCGCCGCCCGCTCATCACGTCCGCCAGCAGCGCGCCAGACCCGCACGACATCGTCCAGCCCAGCGTGCCGTGCCCGGTGTTCAGCCACAAATTGGCGATTTTCGTAGGCCCGATCACCGGGGGGCCGTCCGGCGTCATCGGCCGCAGCCCGGTCCAGAATTGGGCACGCGCAACGTCGCCGCCGCGCGGAAACAGGTCAGTGACCGAGTGGACCAGCGTGCGCCGGCGCGGCTCGCGCAGCGTGTTGCTGTAGCCGGCCAGCTCGGCCGTGCCGCCGACGCGTATGCGGCCGCCCAGGCGGGTGATCGCCACCTTGAACGTCTCGTCCATCACCGTGCTGATGGGTGCGGCTGCCTCGTCTGCCACCGGCATGGTGATGGAGTAGCCTTTTACGGGATAGACCGGCAGGTCGATCCCCGCAGCCTTGAGCAGGGCGGGCGAATAGCTGCCCAGCGCCACCACGTAGCTGTCGGCCGTGAGCGTGCCCTCGTCAGTGACTACACCGCCGATGCGTCCGGCCTGCATGGTCAGCCGCTTGATGGCCGTGCCGTAGCGGAACGCCACGCCGGCCGCCTCGGCCAGGGCGGCGAGGCGCTGGGTGAAGATGTGGGCGTCGCCCGTCTCGTCGCCCGGCAGGCGCAGGCCGCCCACGAACTTGCGGGATACCTCGGCCAGCGCCGGCTCCTGCGCCAGGCAGCCCGCCCGGTCCAGCACGGTGTAGGGTACGCCCAGCTGGTCCAGCACGGCGGTGTCGTCGCCGGCGTGATCCGCCTGCTTCTGCGTGCGGAATAGTTGAAGCAGGCCGCGCTGGCCATCGTCGTAGGTGATACCCGTCAGCGTGCGCAGGTCGCGCAACTTGTCCCGGCTGTATTCGGCCAGCCGTACCATCACCGCCTTGTTGCGGGCGTAGGCTTCGGTGTTGCAGTTGCCCAGGAAGCGGCGAACCCAGTCGATGACCTGCCGGTCCGGCACCGGCCAGAAAACGAACGGGCGGTGGCGCATGGCCAGCCACAGGATGGCCTTGCGCGGCGTGTCCGGGCCGGCCCAGGGGGCCGACATGCCCGGCGAGACCTGGCCGGCGTTGGCGAAGCTGGTTTCCAACCCGGCCGCGGGCTGGCGGTCAATTACGGTGACCTCGTGGCCAGCCTGGGCGAGGTACCAGGCCGAGGTGACGCCGACGACGCCGCTGCCCAGGACGATGATCTTCAACGCGGCGCCTCCTTCAGTTGGCCGCGTTCAGATATGTGCTCAGCCGACGATTTCCTCGGTCTTGAAGAAGAAGGCGATCTCGGCGGCCGCATTCTCGGCGCTGTCGGATCCATGCACGGAGTTGGCTTCGATGTCCTCGGCGAACTCCGCGCGGATGGTGCCGGCATCGGCCTTCTTGGGGTCGGTGGCGCCCATGATGCGTCGATTCTCGGCTATCGCGTTCTCACCCTCCAGCACCTGCAGCACCACCGGCCCGCTGGTCATGAACGCGACGAGGCCGCCGAAAAACGGCCGCTCCTTGTGGACGCCGTAGAACTCCTCAGCCTGCGCGCGGCTGATCTTCGCGCGCCTCTGCGCGACGATACGCAACCCGCTTTCCTCGAATTTGGCGTTGACACGGCCGGTCAGGTTACGGCGCGTGGCGTCCGGCTTGATGATGGAGAAGGTGCGTTCGGTGGCCATGGTGCATCCTGAAAATTGTGAGATTGCCGGCGCCATAGACGACGCAACGCGGCCGAGCAACCCGTCACCTCGGACCGCAAGCGAGAACGCGCCTACAATCCAGGCGCTTGGGTTCTGCTAAACTGCGCCGTCGCCGACGGTTCTTCGCATCGACGGGGTGAGAGTCGCAATCTAGTCGAACGACCATTCGCCGGCGCATGCCCACATGATAGGATCTGACTGGGTTGGATCGCCGCCCGGTTGGGCGTTGCCGCCCGCCGCGCGAGCAGCCTGGTCAAGGCTTTGCCTGCGCGCCGACGACCAGCTTGGCAATCGGTCCAAGAAATCGCCATCCTAAGAACACGGCCTATGATCGGTAGCGACCAGGGCGTCAGGACCCGTCAGCACCAGTGTCGAGGGTAAAGTCAAGAATGTCGATATTCTCGGACAGTTCGCCAGTGCCCGCGCTCATGCCGACGAACACGTCAGGCGACTGCGTAATGCCAACAAGATCGATCGGGTAGCGGTCTACCACCGTGCTGGGCGCGTTCGCGCCATCCTGAACGGCTACAGTCATTGCGTGGCCGTCGTAGGTGACATCCACCGTCCAGATGTCGCCGTCAACCATACAGCCAAGCCGGCGCGCGCCCGCGCAATAGGACACGCCGTACGGAAAGCCGTAGGCGCCGGGAAGATGCGCGGTGACGTCGCCGTTCTGCTCCACCGTAACCTGGTTATTTCCCGGGTCTGTGGTGTTCTGGTAGGTGTCGAAGGTTACTGCCACGCTGTGTCGCACACCTTCATAGCCCAAGTCTCCGCCGTTATTGGCACCTACGTGGTTGCGATGCTGCGCCAAAAACAATGTGAAGCCGTCCGCACCGGGATCGGTGATACGGAACCTGAACGTCGCGCTAAATGCTCCGTTAGGGGCGAGCCGAACGCGATTCTTGCCGATCGCGGCGCCGACCTGGACGCTTTGAGCCGGAACAAGGCGCAACACATAACCGTCCCGTGTATGCACGCTGGCGGCGTTGCCTATCAGCGTCAAACGACCGACATTCCTGAAGTGCTTAAACACGAACGTCTTGGCCAGACCCGGCGAGACAGCGACATAGCTCGACAGCAGCAGCGTTGAAAATGTCAAGAAGCGCATCGATCACTCCCTAGTACGTTGAATCAATAGACGGCCTGCACAGCACAGTTAGATCAATGTCAAACTTACTGATGTAGAGTCGAGCAATGATTTTCCAGCCAATATCACGGTATCGACACATCGGATGAAACCAATTCGGCGAGCATCCCGACGCCACACCGCCTTGCCAGTCGTTGCCGAATGATCTGAGCACACTGAGTACCAGCGCCGCTGGGCCGGGCGCACCGGCTTCGGCGCGGCTAACGCTCCACTCCGCATTTCCCGTAGGACACAGCTTGTTGTATCTGGGCGGGATGAGCCTGCTTACCGTTTCCGGCCTAACCCTTCGCATGGCCGGCCGCACTTTGCTGGATCGTGCCGACCTGTCGGTCGATCCCGGACGGCGCATCGGCCTAGTCGGGCGGAACGGCGCCGGTAAATCCACTCTGCTGCGCGCCATCGCCGGCGAGCTTGCCCCCGATGGCGGCGACATACGACTATCCGCCCGCGCCCGCCTGGCGCAGGTGCGCCAGACGGCACCCTCCGGCCCGCAGTCGCTGTTGGACACCGTGCTGGAGGGCGACCCGGAGCGCCTGGCGCTGCTGGGCGAGCTGGACAGGGCCGAGCCGGCGCGGCTTGCCGAGATGCACGAGCGCCTGCGCACCATCGGCGCCGATGCGGCACCGGCCCGTGCGGCCGCCATCCTGGCTGGGCTAGGCTTCGATGCGCCCGCCCAGGCCCGTCCGGTGGACAGTTTTTCGGGCGGCTGGCGCATGCGCGTCGCACTGGCCACCGCCCTGTTCGCCGCACCCGACCTGCTGCTGCTGGACGAGCCGACCAACCACCTCGATCTCGAGGCGACCCTGTGGCTGGAAACCTGGCTCGCCCGCTTCCCTGGTGCCGCGGTGGTGGTCAGCCACGACCGCGGGCTGCTCGACCGGGCGGTGGACAGCATCGTGCATCTCGACCGCCAGAAGCTCAGCCTGACGCCCGGCGGCTACACGGAGTTCGTGCGCATACGCACCGAGCAGGCGATGCAATTGGGCCGCGCCGCCGAGCGGGTAGCCGCCCAGCGCGCGCACATGCAGACATTCGTCGACCGCTTCCGCGCCAGTGCCACCAAGGCGCGCCAGGCGCAGGCGCGCATCAAGGCGCTGGAACGCCTGCCGGTGATCGACACGGTAATCGAAGCGGCACCCACGCGGTTCAGCTTCCCCGAACCGACGCAGCTCGCCCCGCCGATCCTGTCGATGGAGCGCGTCAGCACCGGCTATGACGGCGTGGCCGTGCTGCGCCACCTGTCGCTGAGCGTCGACATGGACGACCGGATCGCGTTGCTGGGCGCCAACGGCAACGGCAAGTCCACCTTCGCCAAGCTGGTCGCAGGCCGGCTCGATGCTCTGTCGGGCGAGATGCGCCGCTCGGGCAAGATGCGGGTCGGCTACTTCGCCCAGCATCAGGAGGCCGAGCTGGTGGCGGACGACACGCCGTTGGATCACATGGCGCGCGCCTTGCCGCACGCGCTGCCGCCCCAGGTGCGCGCGCAGCTGGCCCGCTTCGGATTGGATGCCGACCGGGCGGAGACGCCGTCGAAGAACCTGTCGGGCGGCGAGCGCGCACGCCTGCTGTTGGCGCTAGCCACGCGCGAGGCGCCGCATCTGCTGATCCTGGACGAACCCACCAACCACCTTGACATCGATGCGCGCGACGCGCTGGTGCGTGCGCTGGGCGAGTACGACGGCGCCGTGCTGCTGATCACCCACGACCCCGACTTGGTGGAGCTGGTGGCCGACCGCCTGTGGCTGGTGGGCGACGGCACGGTGCGTCCTTACGACGGCGACATGGCCGATTATCGCGCGCTGCTGGCTGAACGCGCCCGCCCAGCCCGTGCCGAAGCCCCGACGCGCCGCGATGATCGAAGGGACCGCGCCGAGGCCCGCGAGCAGACCGCCCCCCTTCGGCGCCAGGCAAAGGCGGCGGAGGTACGTCTGGAGAAGCTGGCCGCCGAACGCGCCGCGATCGAGGCGAGGCTGTCGGACCCCGCGCTGTATGCGCCAGGGCGGGCGCACGAGGTGACAGCGGCCAACTTGCGGCTCGCTGCAATTGCGCGCGAGACGGAAACGGCGGAGCAGCTTTGGCTGGAGGCAGAGGAGGCGCTTCTTTGCTAAGTTTGGAACAACATACCCCTTGCCTCCACCGTTAGGGTCGTTACCCTAGCCGGACGCGGCACGATTAAGCCGCGCCATTGGGAGGACTTTACGATGCCCATCGCACGCACGCCGGGTACGGCGGCGGTAGCGGTTGGCCTGGCGCTCGCCGGACCAGCCGCAGCCTCGACCTGCACCGACCTAGCCAACACGCCGCCAAAGCTGCCGGCGCCCGCCAGTTTCACGAGCTTCATTGCACAGGACGAGACCAGCGGCAGCTTCACGACGCCCACCGGCCAAGTGATTACCGGGCTGCCGGCGTTCTGCCGCATTGCGGCCGTCGTTTCGTCGAGCGGCAACGCCAGCACGTCGCAATCGGCTGTGGAAATGTGGCTGCCGGAAGCCGGCTGGAACGGCCGCTACGAGGGTTTCGGCAATGGCGGGTTTGCTGGCTCGATCAGCTACGGCTCGTTGGAGCTCGGCCTGCTGGAAGGCTTCGCGGCCGCCAATACCGACATGGGCACCGGCATTCTCTTCAAGTGCAACGGCGCCTTCTGCGGCAACCACACCGGCCTGGGCGGGATACCCGGCGGGCTGTATGGCGACCCGGCCGCGATCCGCGACTTCGGCTATGCCGCCACCCATCTGATGACGGTCGCCGCCAAGCAGGTCGTGGCCTCGTACTATGCCCGCAAGCCTGCCTACACCTACTTCAACGGCTGCTCCACCGGCGGCCAGCAGGCGTTGATGGAAAGCCAGCGCTTCCCTGACGATTACGACGGCATCCTGGCCGGCGCGCCGGCATACGACCGCACGCACCTGCACATGGCCGGGCCGGCCGTGTACGAGGCGACACATTTCGCTCCGGATGCCTACCTGACCAACCCTGCCCTGGCCCTGGTCCACGCGCTCGTCATCAAGCAGTGCGCGGGCAAGGATGGCGGCCTGCCGACGGACGACTTCCTGATACAGCCGGCTCGCTGCAAGGCTGACCCGGCCGTGCTGATGTGCACCGGTGCCGCCGGCGAGGTGCCCTGCACCGATCCCAACGCGGCCAGCTGCACCTGCCTGACCGCCGACCAGGCTGCCTCGATGAAGGCCGACTGGACCGGCGCGGTCGATACCAACGGCGCCAAACTTTATCCGGGCAACGAGCGCGGCTCCGAGGAGCCGGTGCCGCTGACGGCCGCCAACGGCTACGAGGGCAACCTTGGGCTGCCTTGGCAGCAGGCCTTTTCCGAGCCGGCGTTCGACAGCCTGATGTTCTGGTCGCAGGGCCCGAACTGGGTGTGGACGGACATGTTCCGCACCACGAGCCAGCTCGCCCCCGAAAAGGCGCGCGAGATCGCCAAGATCGACACGTCGCCGGTGGGCCGTAGCACCTTTGCCGGCGTGCTGAACGCGACGAGCACGGACTTGTCCGCCTTCGCCGGCCATGGCGGCCGTATGGTGATGTATGCCGGCTATGCCGACCCGCTGATCCCAACGGCCAGTGCCATCGACTATGTGAACGCGGTCGGCAACGATCCGTACACGCAAAGCTACCTGCGCCTGTTCCTGGCACCCGGCGTGTGGCATTGCGGCGGCGGCCCAGGCGCCAACGCGTTCGGCAACCTGTCGGGCAACCTGCCGCCGCAGCCGCTGAACCCGGCCTACGACTTGTTGGGCGCGTTGATCGCCTGGGTGGAGCACGGCGCGGCTCCCAGCCAAGTCATCGCCACCAAGTACGTCAACGACAGCCAGAGCCAGGGCATCGCCTTCCAGCGGCCGCTTTGCCTCTATCCCGCCCACAGCGCCTATATGGGCGGCGACCCGACCGCAGCCGCCAGCTTTGCCTGCGTGCCGGGCAAGCCGGTGACCAATCAGGGGTTCGCGCCGAAATACGGGCCGCAATAGGCGGTTCCGCGTGCCCCCTCCCGCTGTGCGGGAGGGGGTCGCAGGCCGTTTTATTCCGAACGTCCGGTTCCGTGCTTTCAGAGGCCAGGGTGCAAGACGATCAACCCGCCACAGGCAAGTCGCCAACGCGCACGGTGCCGTTCTGGCTGGTGAACACCAGGTCCCGCCCCGTCCCCTGCGATTGCGATACACCGCCGATACGGTGCTCGCCACTGTCATAGACGGTAACCTGCCCGCCCTGCTCGATGGCCACGCGACGCGTCTCGGCAAAGCACGCGTAGCGCACGCCGTTCTGCGACCCGGAGGCCGATGGGCGGCCCAGCCCGGCCGGCCACCAATCGCGCGTGCCGGATGCTTGGGCCGGGGCGGGGTCGCCTACCGCCTCTCTCGGCATACCGGCCAGTGCTGCGCACAGGGCGGCGACACGGTCGCGCAACGCGGTGTCGCCCATCGCGCCGACCTGCGTCATGCCGCCTGCCGACCACTGGCCCATGCCGCCCAGTTCGGGGTGATTGAACTGCGCCATGCGCCCGCCGCCACGCTGCACCGCCTGCTGCAGCACGCGCACGGCTTCCACCCCAACACCGTGCTGAACCGCCAGCGCCTGCAAATCTGCCATCGCAGCCCCCTTGATCCGTGCGGCCAAACTCATCGACGCTTTACTCGTTCCAACCGCCGATCCGTAGCTCCGGGGGCGAGGAGGACACCCGCGACCGGCCCAATGGGCATCAGCCATGAGGGTAGGCAATGCTACGCACCGCCCGGATGTCAGCCAGGGCGCATGGCCAACGGCCGGATGCGCAACGTGGATCTGACAACTACGACGGTCACGACCGCCGACCTCAGCGGTATGACGGTGACTGACGCAAACTTGGATGACCATCGACGGCACGCTCGCCACCGAGCTTCTCCGGGCCTACCGGCGGACGATAGACAACTGACAATCTACCAGCGCGGCACGTCCCTGCTCCGTGCCGAACGCCAGCCAGGCTCCATCGCCGCTCCACGCCAGCGCGGAGACCGGGCCGTGCCCCGCGGACGCTACGCGCAACACGCGCTTCGTCGCGATCTCAGCCAACACCACGCTGCCATCGGCGTAGCCGGCTGCCACGACCTCATTTACCGGATGGCAGGCCACTCGCGTGCACACCACCTCCATCTGTGCCAGCTCCAGCGGCGGTTTGCCCATCGGGCCGCCGCCGAAAAACGGCCACAGCACCACCGCGTCCGCGCCCGAGCTCGCCAGGTATTTTCCGCTTCGCGTGAAGCCGAGCGACTCCGGCTTGGCGGGGTAGCCGCTCATCCGCATGTCGTGCGCGTCCGACAGGCGCCAGCCGTGCAGCGCGTTCTCCTGCATCGCGGTCACCAGCGCTTCGGCCGCGGGGTGCAGCGCGATGCCGGTGTGGCTGCCCTTCCACTCGAGCCGGCGCGGCGTGGGAGCGCTGCTGCCAACGAACCAGAGCGAGGCGCCGTTGTAGTGCGATGCCGCAATGCGCTTGCCTTTCGCATCGAAGGCGATGCCGGTAACCGTCGATGGGTGTTCGAGCGACCGCAGCTTCTCGCCGTCGGCCGAGAACAGGTGCACAAACTTGCCCGCTGCACAGGCCAGCACGCCCGCCTTGCCGTCGTCGAAACTCGCTGCCTGCTCCACCCATTTACCGCCGAAGCCGGCAATCTTCGTCACCGGGCCGCCAGACACCCGCACGAAGGCACCGTCATCGCCGCCCGACACAAAACCTGCGGCATGGGCATCGGCCGCCAGCGCCAGCACCGCGCCGTCATGCGCTTGCACGCTCGACCACGCGCCTTTGTCGGCAAGCCGGGCCAGCCGGAGAGTGCCGTCGCCCAATGCGAACGCGGCCTGGCTGCGCGCGCGGTCGAAACAGGCCGCAACCACGTGCGCGCCCAAGTCCTGGGCGATCCCACGCGTTTCCAGCAGCGATGTCTGTGTCGGCGCTTCGCTCAACCCGGCACCTGGCATGCCTCGAACCCGCGCTTTAATTGCGCGCGGTCCAGCGCGCGCCCGATGAACACCAGCTTGGAGCGGCGCGTCATCCCATCCGGCCAGGCCCCGATGAAGTCTCCATCGGCGATCATGTGCACCGCCTGGAACGCAAAACGCCGGTTCTCATTCGGGTAGGTCAGAATGCCCTTCGTGCGCAGCAGGTTTTGCCCTTGCTCCTGCAGCAGTGTTCCCATCCATTGCTGGAATTTTTGAGGGTCGATCGGCCGCTCTACTTCGAAACTGACGCTGGCGACGCCCTCGGTGTGGGTGTGGCCGCCTGCCGGCCGATGTTCATGCCCATGATCATGCGCGTGATCGTGTCCGTGCTCATGCTCGTCGGTTT
>CAXUHU010000101.1:0-12029 GCA_964250925.1 uncultured Acetobacteraceae bacterium | reverse complement strand
ACCCTGGTCCGCGCCGCCCTGCTCTGCGGGGCGGCGCTGCTGGCCGGCGCCGCCCCGTTGCCGCCGCCGGCCGCGCCGCCGCAGGCGACGCTGGACAGCGAGCTGGCGCGCGCCTTCGCCCCGAAGCTCGACAGCTTCGACTACACGCGCCGCGAGGTGATGATTGCCATGCGCGACGGCGTTCGCCTGCACACCGTCGTCCTCGTGCCGCGCGGCGCCCATCGCGCGCCGATCCTGCTGACGCGCACGCCGTACGGCGCGGACTCGCGGTTCAGCGACACCACCAGCGCCCACCTCTCGGCCGTGATGGCCGACCACGACGTGGCCGACGAGCTGGTGACGCAGGACAACTACATTCGCGTGATCCAGGACGTGCGTGGCAAGTACGGCTCGGAAGGCGACTACGTGATGACGCGCCCGCTGCGCGGCCCGCTGAACCCGACCCAGGTGGACCACGCCACCGACACCTACGACACGATCGAATGGCTGGTGCACAACACGCCCGAGAGCAACGGCCGCGTCGGCATGCTCGGCATCTCGTACGACGGGTTCACCACGCTGATGGGCCTGTTCCACCCCCACCCGGCGCTGCGCGCCGTGGTGCCGATCAACGCCATGGTGGACGGCTGGCGCGGCGACGACTGGTTCCACAACGGCGCCTTCCGCCAGGACAGCCTGGTCTACGCCCACGACCAGGAAGCCACCCGCGGCAGCAGCGTGAAATGGTGGTCGAACACCTACGACGACTACGACGCTTGGCTGGCCGCCGGCTCGGCCGGCGAGATGGCCAGGCTGCACGGGCTGGACCAGGTGGGCTTTGCCGGCAAGCTGATGAGCCACCCGTCCTACGACGCGTTCTGGCAGGGCCAGGCGATCGACAAGCTGCTCGCCGCCGAACCCGTCAGCGTGCCCACCATGCTGGTGCACAGCCTGTGGGACCAGGAGGACATTTTTGGGAACATCGCCGTCTGGAAAGCGATTAAGCCGAAGGATGCCGGCGGGGACGTGTTCCTGGTCATCGGCCCCTGGTTCCACCACCAGGAACGGCTGGATGGGTATGCCGTCGGCCCGATCACGTTCGGCAGCGACACGGCCGCCTATTTCCGCCGCAACCTGCTCAAGCCGTTTTTGGACCACTACCTGAAGGACGGCGCCCCGCCGTTGTCCATCGCCACGGTCTCGGCGTTCGAGACCGGCACCGATACGTGGCGTTCGCTGAAGGGCTGGCCGTCCGGCTGCGATGACGGCTGCCGTATCGACCACGAGCCGATCTTTCTCCAGCCCGGCGGCAAGCTGGGCATGGCGGCGGCCCCGCCCGCCATCCCCGGTTTCGACAGCTACGTCGCGGACCCCGCCAAACCGGTGCCGTTCCTGCCGCGGCCGATCCACATCGAGGGCGATGGCGGGCATAGCTGGCAAACCTGGCTGACCAGCGACCAGCGTGACGCCGCCAGCCGCACCGACGTGCTGAGCTACGTCTCGCCGCCGCTCGCGGCACCGCTGAAGATCAGCGGCGAGCCGGTGGCCAACCTCTTCGCGTCGACCACCGGCACCGACGGCGACTTCGTGGTCAAACTGATCGACGTCTACCCCGACGAGATGGGCCGCGACCCGCTGCTGGGCGGCTACCAGCTGATGGTGTCGGCCGACATCCTGCGCGGCCGCTACCGCAACGATCCCAGCAAGCCCACCGCCATGCCGTCGGACCAGCGGCAGATCCTGAAGTTTGCCCTGCCGACCGCAAACCATGTGTTCCTGCCTGGGCATCGGGTCATGGTTCAAATCCAGTCGAGCTGGTTTCCGTTATACGACCGCAACCCTCAGACCTTCGTCAAAAACATTTTCTTCGCCAAGCCGGCCGACTATCGCCGTGCGACGATAAAGGTGTTCGACGCAGGGCCGGGCGGCAGCTTCATCGATCTGCCGGTGGTCGAGCACTGATGGCGCGAGCCGAAATCGCCGCGGCGGTACCGGCCGGCTTCGCCGGATTTGGCCGCAACGCCCTGACGTTTTTCGAACAGCTCGCACATAACCAGAACCGCGACTGGTTCGAAGCGCACCGGCATATTTACGAACAGGACATACGCGCGCCCTTTGCGGCCCTCGTCGACGCATTGGGTTTTTCATTCGGGGCGCTCGGCGTTGCACTGACCGGCAGCGCCAAGACGTCGCTGTTCCGCATCAACCGCGACGTGCGGTTTTCAAAGGACAAGAGCCCCTACAAGACCAACGCCGGCGCGGTCCTCTCGCGCGACGGCACCAAGCAGGGCACCGGCATCCTGTACATCCAGGTCGGCGGCACGGACGACTCGTTCATGGCGCTCGGCTTTTATGGTCCGGAACCCGACGATCTGCATGCCCTGCGCCAGGCTATCGTCGCGTTCCCGAAGGAGTGGGCCAAGACCGAATCGGCTTTGCAGACGGCGAGGCTCGACCTGTCGCGGGAGCACGCCTTGACGCGCATGCCCAAGGGGTTCGAGCCGCACGCCGGCTCGACTCTGGCCGATGTGTTGCGGCTGAAAAATCTGGTGGTTCGGCGCCGTATCGAACCGGAGGCGCTGTTCATCCCCGGCCTGATCGACGAGGTGGTCGATTTCGCAAGGGCCGGAGAGGATTTGCTGAGGTTCGGCAGAAACGCAATTGACCGGGGACGGGCCGAGCGGGCCTGAGCTTGGCATCAGTGTTGCGGGATAGAACGCCGTTGAACGAAGGCACGGGCGCGCGGCAAAGCATCATGGGCAAACTGCCGGGGCTCTCGCAGCCAAAGCCCTGCGTAGGCCAACTGATCGGACAATGACCAGTACTTCTGGTCGTTGCTTGTCCGATCGAAACTAAGGCGATACACGGCCGTGGCCTCGCAATTGCCCTTGTGTTCAGTCTATCAACTCACCCTGCAGCCATAAATCAAACTCTCTGGTTCTTTCACGCGAAAGAACCCTATTTCCTTGCCCAACGACCGCTCTTCAACCCGTGCCGCAGCGCTTCCCGGCTGTCACGCTCAGCCGCGATGCTCACCCGCGCCGCCTGCGCCATCTGAAACCCGTGGAACGCCCCGGGATAGACGTGCAGCTCCACCGGCACGCCCGCCCGTCCAAGCCGGCGTGCGTAGTCCAGGTCTTCCTCAAGAAAAAGGTCGAGGTCCCCCACCGCAATGAAGGTGGCCGGTAAGCCGGACAGGGTTGGGGCACGTGCGGCCGCCGCGTATGGCGACACGCCATCGGACCCCGGGGGCGCGCCGAGCAGCGACGACCAGCCGAACAGGTTCTGCGCCGGGGTCCAGACGAACTCGCCCACGAACGGATTGGGATCGGGATCGACGCAGGTCCGGTCGTCGAGCATCGGATAGATCAGGTGCTGGAACGCCAGCTCCGGCCCACCCCGGTCGCGCGCCAGCAGGGCCAACGCCGCCGCCAGCCCACCGCCCGCACTTTCGCCCTTCACGCCGATGCGCGACCTGTCCACGCCGAGTTGATCGGCCTTGGCATGAAGCCATTGCAGCGCAGCGTAGCAATCCTCGACGGGCGCCGGATGGGGCGCCTCGGGCGCCAGCCGGTAATCGACGGACACGACGAGGCACCCAAGCTCGCTCGCCAGCAGCCGGTTTGCCGGCTCCATCATCTCGGGCGCACCGATCACATAGCCGCCCCCATGAATATGGAGGAGCGCCGGCAACAGCCCCTGGGCCTCGGTCGGGCGGTAGGTGACGACCCGAACGGACGGGGCGCCGGACGGCCCCGGAACCGTCATCGCTTCGACCCGGGCCTGCGGCGCGATGGCCCCGGGCGCCGGCTGGGATGCTTGTTCGAACATGGACATGAACCCGGCCCGTATGGCCGGCAGGTCGGCGGCGGAGAGCGCCAACGGCGGAAACGTCCCGAGCAACGGCTTCAGCTCAGGGTCTACCAAGCTCTCGGATCTCGACGTCATGGGCTGCTCCCGAGGTAATATGGTGGGTTATGACGCCTTGGCTTGAAAAGTGTAGGGTAGGCTGTGCCAGACCAGCGCCCTGCCGGTTGGGCCAACCACCGCCTACCGCAGCTTGGTCGCCGGCAGTCGTGAAGGAGCCGCCCGAAGTTGGACGAGTTTTCTGCCATTCCCATTCCGGAGCCCGTCCTGACTCCGCCATCCCACACCGATGGCGGGCGCGGTCAACAGGCGCTGCGCGCGCGCATCCTCGACAAACTGACCTACGAGGTCGGCCGCACACCGCAGCAAGCAACCCAGCGGGACTGGTTCGTGGCCGCAGCGCACACCATTCGCGACTTCGTCGTGGAGCGTTGGTTGGCTTCGCCCCAGCCCGGCGGGCCTGGCACCAAGCGGGTCTATTACCTGTCACTCGAGTTCCTGATAGGCCGGCTGATGTTCGACGCGGCGGGCAACCTCGGACTCCTCGAGCCGATGCGTGAAGCCCTGGCGTCGCTGGGCGCCGACATCGAAGCCCTGCGCGAGCAGGAGCCGGACGCAGCCCTGGGCAATGGCGGCCTGGGGCGGCTGGCCGCCTGCTTCATGGACAGCATGGCCACCCTGCGCATCCCCGCCTTCGGTTACGGCATACGCTATGAATACGGGCTGTTCCGGCAAGAAATCATCGGCGGCGTTCAACGCGAGCTGCCGGAAGACTGGCTTTCGGTCGGCAACCCGTGGGAGTTCGTGCGGCCCCAACTGATCTACACCATCGGTTTCGGCGGCGCCGTCAATATGCGCACAGACCCGCAGGGACGCCCCGCCTATGCCTGGCAGCCCGCCGAAATACTCTCGGCCGTGGCCTACGACACGCCCGTGGTCGGGTCCGGCGGCAATCACGCCAACACCCTTCGCCTGTGGTCTGCGCGCGCAGCCCAGCCGCTGCATCTGGACCAGTTCAACCGCGGCGACCACGTGGGCGCGTTGCGCGACCGGGTGCGCACCGAAGCCGTCTCCCGTGTTCTGTATCCGGGCGACGATTCCGAGGCTGGCCAGGAGCTGCGGCTGCGACAGGAGTTCTTCTTCGCCTCCGCCTCGCTGCAGGACCTGGTCGGGCGGCACGTGGTCGAGTACGGCACGCTCGCGACGCTGGCCGACCACGCCGCTATTCAGTTGAACGACACCCATCCGGCAATCGCCATCGCCGAGCTGATGCGCCTGCTGGTCGATGAGCATGGGATGGACTGGGCGCAGGCCTGGCGCGTCACGGTCGCCACGTTCAGCTACACCAACCATACCCTGCTGCCGGAGGCGCTGGAAACCTGGCCGGTGCCGTTGCTGGAACGCCTGCTGCCGCGTCACATGCAGATCATCTACCTGCTGAACGCCCAGCATCTGGAGGGTGCACGACGCGACACGCACGCCACCGACGCCCAGCTCGCCGCTCTCTCGCTGATCGACGAGACCCACGGCCGCCGCCTGCGGATGGGCCACCTGGCGTTCCTCGGCAGCCACGCGATCAACGGCGTGTCGGCGCTGCATACCGATCTGATGCGCCAGACGGTGTTCGCCGACTTGCACGCCCTGTACGGCGGCCGCATCAGCAACAAGACGAACGGCATCACCTTCCGCCGATGGCTGCACCGGGCCAATCCCGGCTTGACCCGGCTCCTGACGGAGACGCTGGGGGCCGAGGTCCTGGCCGACCCCGAGCGCCTGAGGGGCTTGGCCGCTCATGCTGGCGACAGTGCCTTGCAGGACGCCATCGCAGGCCAGCGCCAAGCCGCCAAACAGGCGCTGGCCCGGCTGGTCCGCGAACGGCTCGGCATAGCCATCGACCCCGCGGCAATGTTCGATGTGCATATCAAGCGCATTCACGAATATAAGCGGCAGCTGCTTAACATTCTGCAAACAGTGGCACTTTACAACACGATACGCGCACAGCCGATGGGCGACCGCGTGCCACGCGTGAAGATCTTTGCGGGCAAAGCGGCGCCCGGCTATCGCACCGCCAAGCAGATCATCCGCCTCGCCCACGACGTGGCGCAGGTCATCAACAACGACCCCACTGTCGGTGAGAACCTCAAGCTGGTGTTCCTGCCCAACTACAACGTGAGCTTGGCAGAGCAGATCATTCCGGCCGCCGATCTCTCCGAGCAGATATCGACCGCCGGCATGGAAGCGTCGGGCACCGGCAACATGAAGCTGGCGCTGAACGGCGCGCTCACCATCGGTACGCTAGACGGCGCCAACGTCGAGATCCGGCAGCATGTGGGTGCGGACAACATCTTCATCTTCGGTATAACGGCCGAGCAGGTGGCCGCCCGTGCGCGTGGCGATCTCTCCGGCAGCGCAGCCATGGCGGCCTCATCGGCACTCGAACAATCCATCCAGGCGATCGCATCGGGGGTGTTTTCACCCGATGAGCCGGGCCGTTACCGCGAACTCATCGATGCGATGCTGCGCCAGGACAGGTTCATGGTGACGGCCGATTTCGACAGCTACAACGCACGCCAGGACGACGTGGCCGCCCTATGGCGTACGCCGGAGCGCTGGTGGCGGACCAGCATACTCAACATTGCCGGCATGGGCTGGTTTTCGTCCGACCGCACGATCCGAGAGTATGCTTCGGAGATCTGGAACGTCCAAGCCTAGGGCTCGATTGCCAAGAAGCGGCTTCCAAGCCAGACGGATATGCTCGCCAAAACAACGGTTGGATCACCATAGCGCCGGCTGCCGCAAGCTATCGTGGTCTAAAGAATCATACACCGTGCGCAGCCTGTGTCTGTAAGCACCTATCGATCGGGACTGTAGTCAACTTGGATCACGCACCCCTCGCGCGACACGCAATGGCCTACGTACTCGCCGGCGGCCGCGGCAGCCGGCTGATGGAGCTGACCGACCTGCGTGCCAAACCTGCCGTCTATTTCGGCGGCAAATCGCGCATCATCGACTTCGCCCTGTCAAACGCGCTCAACTCGGGCATCCGGCGGATCGGCGTGGCAACCCAGTACAAGGCCCACAGCCTCATCCGCCATCTGCAGCGCGGCTGGAACTTCTTCCGTCCCGAGCGCAACGAAAGCTTCGACATCCTGCCCGCGTCGCAACGGGTGACCGAGACCGGCTGGTATGCGGGGACCGCCGATGCCGTGTTCCAGAACATCGACATCATCGAGAGCTACGGGCCACGCATGATCGTGCTGCTCGCAGGCGATCATGTCTACAAGATGGATTACGAGCTTATGCTTCAGCAGCATTGCGAGCAGCAGGCCGATGTCACCGTGGGCTGCATCGAGGTCAGCCGCACAGAGGCGACCGGGTTCGGCGTCATGGCCGTGGACGCGCACGACCGTATCACCTCCTTTCTCGAGAAACCCCAGGATCCCCCCTCCATTCCCGGCAAGCCCGGACGCTCGCTCGCCAGCATGGGCATCTACGTCTTCGACACCAAGTTCCTGATCGACGTTCTTCGTCGCGATGCGGCACTGCCCGGCTCAACGCATGATTTTGGCCACGATGTCATCCCCTACCTGGTGGCAAACGGGCGGGCGGTCGCCCACCGTTATGAGAATTCCTGTGTACGCACCACGCCGGAGAGCCAGATATACTGGCGCGACGTCGGCACCGTGGACGCCTACTGGGAAGCCAACATCGACCTCACGGATTTCATCCCCGGCCTCGACCTCTACGATCGGAATTGGCCGATCTGGACGTACGGCGAAATCGTTCCCCCCGCCAAATTCGTGCACGACGAAGACGGACGCCGCGGACAGGCCGTAAGCTCCCTCGTCTCGGGCGGCTGTATCGTGTCCGGCACGGAGGTTCACCAATCACTCCTGTTCACCGGCGTTCACGCTCACTCCTATGCCTGCATCGATCGTGCGGTTGTCCTCCCCTACGTCCAGATCGGCCGCCATGCCCGGCTCAGCCGCGTCGTCATCGACCGTGGCGTTGTCATCCCCGACCGCCTCGTCGTGGGCGAAGACCCGGAATCGGATGCCGCCCGCTTTCGCCGCTCGCCACGCGGCATCTGCCTGATCACCCAGCCAATGATCGATAAACTGAAACAATGAAGACGCCGATAACGGCCCGCGCTCACGCGCCGCTACCGCCGTTTCGCGTCCTATCCGTCGCCTCCGAAGTGTTTCCCCTCGTCAAGACCGGCGGCTTGGCCGACGTGACGGGCGCTCTGCCCCACGCATTGCGGGCCCAGGGCATCGAGGTGCAGACCCTCGTTCCAGGCTATCCTGCCGTGCTGGCGGCGCTCGCCTCGGCCGACGCGGTCTGGGCAGACCCGGACTATTTCGGCGGCCCAGCCCGCCTCCTCGCCGGCGACTGCGCCAACCTTCCTCTGTTCGCCCTCGACGCCCCGCATCTCTACGACCGTCCAGGCAACCCCTATACGGGCCCGGACGGCCACGACTGGCCGGACAACCCGCAACGCTTCGCAGCCCTCGCCTATGCCGCCGCCCTGATCGGCCGCGGCGCCGTTCCGGGCTTCCTGCCCAGCGTCGTGCACGCCCATGACTGGCAGGCGGGCCTGGCGCCTGCCTACCTCGCTCTGGCCGGCGGAGTGCGGCCGGCGACGGTCATGACCGTGCACAACCTGGCGTTCCAGGGCCAGGTGCCAGCCGCGCTGCTGGCCACGCTGCGCTTGCCGGAGGCCGCCTACACGCCGGACGGGTTCGAATATTACGGCGCAATCGGCATGCTGAAGGCGGGCCTGCGCTACGCCGACCGCCTGACCACGGTGTCGCCCACCTACGCCGCCGAAATCTGCACGCCGGAAGGGGGCATGAGCCTGGACGGCTTGCTGCGCTCCCGCGCAGACCGCCTGACCGGCATCGTGAACGGCATCGACACGGCGCTGTGGAACCCCGAGACGGATCCCCTGCTCCCCGCCCGGTTCTGCGTCGCCGACATGGTGGGCAAAGCCGTGTGCAAGGCCGCGCTGCAGGACCGCTTCAGCCTGGATGCCGAACCGAGCACCTTGCTGTTCGGCGTCGTCAGCCGGCTGACCCATCAGAAGGGCCTCGACATCCTCCTCTTGTCGCTGGCTGCTTTGCTCGCCCAGGGTGCCCAATTGGCAGTTTTGGGCGCCGGAGACGCCGGCCTGCAATCCGGCCTGGTTCGAGCGACACAAGCAAATCCCGGCCGCGTTGCCGTCAGGATCGGTTACGACGAGGCCCTGGCCCACCTGATGCAGGCTGGCAGCGATGCCGTGTTGGTGCCCTCCCGCTTCGAGCCGTGCGGCCTCACCCAGCTCTGCGCCCTACGCTACGGCGCTGTCCCGGTCGTCAGCCGCGTCGGCGGCCTGGCCGATACGGTGATCGACGCGAACGAGGCCGCGCGCTCCGCAGGCGCGGCCACCGGCGTCCAGTTCGCGCCCGCCACGGCCCCCGCGCTTACCGGCGCCATCCAACGCACCGCGGCGCTGTGGCGCCTGCCGGAGGAATGGAGCGTCATGCGAGCTCGTGCCATGCACGCCGAGGTCGGCTGGACCCGGTCGGCGCAGCGCTACGCGGCGCTGTACCGCGAGGCCGCAGCCGCGTCGCGTTGAGCGAGCCAAGATTGGATACCCTGCGCGGCCCGCACCCCGGTGCTGAAACAGCCCTGCAGCAGGTAGCCACCCGTGGGCGCATCCCAGTCGAGCATCTCACCGGCGGTAAACACCCCGGGCAGCCGGCGCAACATCAGCCTCTCGTCAAGCTCGCCAAGCATTACCCCGCCCGCCGACGAGATGGCGCGCGCGATGGGCTGCATCGCGCCCGCCTCGATCGGCACAGCCTTGATCAGCGCGCTCAACGGCTGCGCCGCGGCGCCCGCATGCAGCGCCTCCTGCACCAGCCCGATGCCGACCGGCGCCAACCCGGCCGCCTGCCGCAAGAAGTTCGCCAGGGATCGCCCCTGCCGGGCGCCATCGGTCCGCACGGCCAGCCACCGGGTGTCCATGTCGGGCAACAGGTCCAGGCGCAGCATCGCACGCCCTCCCTCGTCCAGCGCCGCCCGTATCGGTGCCGATAGCGCATAGATCACACCGCCCTCCAGCCCGGCACGTGTGACGACCGCCTCACCGCGCGCCATCTGCCCATCGACGGTCAACGACACACGTTTCAGCGGCTGACCTTCGAAGCGGTCGCGAAACACCGGCGACCAATCGGCGCAAACGCCGCAATTGCTGGCGCGAAGCGCGCTCACACTCACGCCATGCTCCCGCAGCATCGGCACCCAGCCACCGTCCGCCCCCATGCGCGGCCACGAGGCGCCTCCAAGCGCCAGCAGCACCGCATCGGCATCGGCCAGAAACTCGGCATCGGGCGTGGCGAAACGCAGCCGGCCGGATGCGCTCCATCCGGTCCATCGGCATCGAAACCGGAACGTTACGCCCAGCTCGCCGAGCCGACGCAGCCAGGCCCGCAACAGCGGCGCGGCCTTGAATGCGACTGGAAAAACCCGGCCGGAGCTTCCCGTGAAAACCGGCTGCCCAAGTCCCTCGCTCCATTGCCGTAACGAGTCTGGAGAAAAAGCCTGCAAGGCGCCGGCCATCCACGGTGCCGCATCCGCGTAACGCGCAACGAACCGTTCGGCCTGCTCACTGTGGGTCAGGTTCAGCCCGCCCCGGCCGGCAAGCAGGAATTTTCGGCCGGCCGAAGCCATGTGGTCGTACACGGTCACACGATACCCGCCTTGCGCCAGGCGCTCGGCGGCCGCCAGGCCCGCAGGTCCTGCGCCGATAATCGCGATCCGGATCATGCTCGCCCTGTATCACAACCGTCGCCGCGACAGAATTTCGCGGCCTTATAACGTCTTGGCAATTCTGCAGCGCACTTTGCCGTCAAGCGCCCGCTACAGGCGGACCCGCATTGCACGCACGCAGAGGAAGCACCATTAATGTCCACCCAACCCCAGACCTTACCATCGCTCAGGCGCGGCACAGATGAGCCTGCTGTTCCCGATTGCCATGAAGTTGCACACCCCGCGAACAGCCTGGCTCTCTCCGGGGCCAACACCCTCAACGCCGTGCAACTCGGCAGCTTCGAACGCTTGCCGGGTTCACCGTAGAGGCCAACGGCAGCATTAGTCTGTCCGACACCACGGCACAGATCGTGGGCGTACTCGCCGCCCACGCAGCCTGGTTCGCACAGGTCTCGAGCGTGACCGTGCACCTCGACGGTACGTCGATTGGCGCCTACCCCGCTTCGCAGCTTGCACCGGCGGCAGAAGCGGCAGCAGCAGAGCCGCACCGTCGTGGTCACTGCGCTGTCCTTCGGTGAGCAGCAGGGCGACGAGCCGGCCTTGCCCGTCGCAGGCGGCATGCAGCTTCGAGTTTAGCCCGCCTTTGGTGCGGCCGATGCGTCGAGGACCCCCTTGTGCAGCAGGCTCGCCGCCGTGCGGTGGGCCTTGAGGTGGGTGGCGTCGATCATCAGGCGCGCAGGCGCGCCGCCCTTGGCTGCCAAGGTCGCGAAGATGCGCGCGAACACGCCAAGCCTGCTCCAGCGGATAAGGCGGTTGTAGAGGGTCTTGTGCGGCCCGTAGCCGGCCGGCGCGTCCTTCCACTGCAGGCCGTGGCGGATGACATAGACGATGCCGCTGATGACCCGCCGATCATCCACACGCGGCAGCCCGCGAGAGCGCGGACATAACGGCTCGAGACGGCGCATCTGAGCCACAGACAATAGAGCAAGGTCGGACATGCAACACCTCGACCAACGCAGAATCACACAGCACCGAGCCGTGTAAAGGGTCCTGATCCTAGTCCTAACTCCGTTCATGAAAGAACTATCGGGTTAGTTGAGCCTTGACAAAGAATTCGAGTATCTTTCGCATCGCAAACTGCGGTTGCTCGTGCGAGCCGCACTTGCCTGATGGCTAAAGATAGGAGAGGTCAATGCGGATAACTGAGAAAGAACAACTCGCAGCACTGCACCTCGACCAACCCTGGTATTGCGCTCAGCACGTCCTCGCGGAAAACCACAATCTTGCTATCACACAAAACGGCAAGACTAGACTGCTCGCATCTCGCCATGTGAGTGGTCGTCATGACGTGGGCTGGACAACGCCCAACGCTATCCAGAATACTTTTGCAGTATCGGTTCACATGGCCGCGCGCGAAGGTTATGATTTTT
>CAXUHU010000100.1:0-12122 GCA_964250925.1 uncultured Acetobacteraceae bacterium | reverse complement strand
GCGCCGCCCCGGCCCATGCCGCCGATGCAGCAGAACCGGCCGGTCGTGCGCCAGGAAGCGCCGGTGCGAAGCGTCGGCCAGCCCTCCCCCTCCAGGCAGCGCGTGAACCAGCCGGCACCGCAGCGACGCGGCGGCATGCCCACATCGCATACCGCCGCGCCCGCCGCCCACAGGGGAGCGTCGGCCGTAGAGTCCCGTTCGGCACGGCCGTCGCAGACGACCGCAGGCAGCCCCGTCCGGCAGCAATCGTCGCGGCCGCAACCGTTGCTGCGGCAACAGGTAACCCAAACCGCCAGCGCGGGCGCACGCCAGGCGGCGCGGCCGGCCCCCCGCAACGGCGGCGGCGTTGCAACATGGCTTGGCCCTTGCCAGAGCGTTGCCGCCGCGTCCGTTCCTACGGGCGGCCGCGCACCGCGACCCGGATGCCGACCGGGTATTCCTCGCCCGTCATGCGGGCGACTTCCACACCAGGCAGGTGCGCGACTTCAACCCGCACGAGCTGGCGGCGTGGCGCGCCGGCGTATGGCGCAACGAGTGGCATTACGGCCGGCGAGGCTGGTGGTGGGAGGCCGACGGCGCCTGGTATTCCTACCCGGAGCCGGTGTTCCCCTACCCGCTCGAGGTGGTCGAGCCGGTCGTCTACGACACGCCGGTCGTCGACGGCCCGGACCTCTCCGCGCAGGAGGGCGTGGCCGACCCTGCCGGCGACGCGGCCGCGCCACCCGCCCAGGATGCACCGGCCGTCGCCGGCAGCGAGGCGCCCGCAACGGACTCATCTTCCGGCCAGCCGGCGACGCCGGACATCCCGCCGCTGCCGCCTGCCCCCGTCGGCTGGTACCGGTGCTACGCGCCGTCCGGCGTGTATCCGGGCGTGCAGAGCTGCGGCATGGCGTGGGAGCTGGTGCAGACCGCGCCGCTTCCCGGTGAGCCCTGATGACGTCCGGCTCGGCCAGGCTGGTGGTGGTGTGCGTGGCCATCGTGGCTGCCGCCGGCGCGGCCGCCTACGTGCTGACGGACCGGCAGGCCGCCACGCCGCCGGCGGCGCCCCACCACGAGGCCGCACCGGCGACAGCCCAGGCGCCCGAGGCAGCACCAGCCAAGCCGGCCGAGGCCGCTCCCGCCATGCTGACGTTCGAACCCCTGGTGCAGAAGTTCAGCCTGGTGCGTGACAGCGCCGCCTACGCCAACGCCAGCCTCGACGCCCCGCAGCTCTACCCGCTGGTCTCCGGAACCGGCCTGGTCTCCGCCTCGCGCTCGACGGACGGGGTTTGGATCATCGCGATGACGCAGGACGGCCAGGCGGCCTACATCCCGGCGACCGACCTCGGGCCCTACGATCCCTCCCGTGCACCGCCCGGCGACCAGGGCACCGCGCTGGTGCCCGGGCAGGTGCGGGGCCCGGCGCACGTGACCAACACGGCCACGCTGGTCGTCGACGGCAAGACGCTGAGGCTGGACGGCCTGCTGGGCAAGATGGGGATCTTCGCCAGCCAGTTGCAGGCGCAAGTGGACACGCAGGGCCCGGTCACCTGCACGCCGAGTGGGGCTGCGTTCACCTGCACGCTGGCGGACGGTACGGATGTGGGTCGCCTGGCGCTCGCGGCGGGCCAGGCCGAAACGGCGCCTGACGCGAGCGCGGCGTATCAGCAGGAAGAGGCGACGGCGCACAAGGCCCGGCGCGGTCTGTGGAGATAGAGATAGGCCGTGCGGGAGAGTCCGCGACAGCGTGGCAGACGTCTTTCTGCTTCTTCGTCTTCAGAACAAGAAGTGATTGCTTGCCTTATTGTGCCGCCAGCGACCGAGACGGCACCCACCCCACCTGACCGTCCGCCGCGGTCACGCTCCAATAGCTGCCCTTGCGCCCGCCATTCGCCGTCACCGTCTCCCCCGACTTCAGCGCTTCGAGAACGGCGCTGCCACGGCTGGCACCGGCGTAAAGGTTCGTGCTGGTCGCCACCGAGTAGGACGCGTTCTTCACCAGGCTGATCCCGCTGGACCGGCTGGCGGAGGGCGGCGGCGGCTCGGGCGCTGCGAACGTCACGCCCAACGCGGCTGGACGATCCGAGAACCACAGCATCCAGGCGTAATCCTCGGTGATGCGGCCGAAGGCGGGTTGACCGGTCTGCACCAGCAAGGCGGCGACGTTGATCGGGGCCGCACGGTTCACGCTGACCTTCTCGGCGACGCTGGCGATCAACCCGTCCGCGGCCTGGGGAAAACGGTCGTCCGGGATCACGATGGAGTAGGACCGCGAGGACGGCCCGGTCGCCGAAGCGTCCACCCGGCAGAGTGCCAGCACGCCGCCATAGACGCGTTGGCCGGGCACGGTGATCAGCACGTGGTGCGCGCCGGCGGTCACCGCGTCTTGCCAGCCGCTCACCGAGGCGTTCAGCTTGGTGCAGTCCACCGAGAACGGCGTGGTGAAGTTCTGGCCGTTGGCAATGCTGAACACGCCGGGCTCCTCGATCACGCCGCCCCGGTTCTCGAACGTGCCGCCCTGCAGCGGCTGCCCGAAGGGAGCATCCGGCTGGCCCACCTGCTGACATCCGGTCAGGAGTGCGGCGGTCGCAACGGCAAACAGGCCGCGCTGAAGCTGGGCGTTTGTCGGCATTGGCTGGCCCTCGGGTATTTGGTTCGGATCGACTGGCTGGTTCAGTAGGCGGGCACGCAGGATGCCGAGGCCGAGCGCAGCCCGGCACGCGTGACCACCTGGATCGCGGCGCCGCTGCCAATCAGCGCAAAGCCGCCGCATTGCGGGTCTGGCCGGCATTGCAACGCGCCGGCATCGCCGACCAAGTGTCGCTGTTCGTTGTCGCCGACGAGGTTGCGTTGCTCGTTGTCGCCGACCAGAGCCCGACGCTCGTTGTCGCCGACCAAGTTTCGCTGTTCGTTGTCGCCGACCAGGTTGCGCTGTTCATTGTCGCCGACGATGTTGCGTTTCTCGTTGTCGCCGACCAGTGCGCGCTGTTCGTTGTCGCCGACAAGGGCGCGTTGCTCGTTGTCGCCAACCAGCTTGCGAGCTTGGCCGCATGGGCAGGACCAGTAATGATCGCCTACCACCAGAGCAACGTCGCTGCCACCGGCACTGGGCCTGGGTGACCCGGCGACCGGGCCGAGCTGCTGGCATGGAAAAGTCTGCTGCGCCATCACGCGTTCGACGCTCGACAGTGACAGCAGGCACAAGACCGCCGCGAGGAGACGTCGTTCAAAGACCAAAGCCAGTCTCCCATGAAAACTGTCGCGGGCTGGAACTGGCCGGCGAATTGAGTACGACTGCGTTCTGTTTAGGCCGGTGCAACAACTAAACCTGTGGCAGACCGCTATCGTTCCACTCGACACATGTCAATCGATCGGCAGCAATGTAACCTCTTTGTCAATCCCAACGTTCGCCGGCTATCGGATGAGCGGACCGCTTCGGCTCTCGAGGGGGAGACGACGGATAAACGCCAGCGGCCTGATCGAATTTCGTCCACTACTCGCACTCCGAATGCAAGCGGGCGCAAGTTTCGGTTTGCCTCAACCGGCCTGGCCTGACGAGGCAGGCAGGCAGGGCGACGCGCGGCAAATCACGCCGACCGCACGGACGAGGCCCAGCTTAGCGCATGACCGCATCGGGTTGACCTTCACTGCGATGAACACGCCCGCCAAAACACGAGGCTTCGGGTGCTGGTCGCGCGCGCATACTCTGCGGGATTGAGCAACCTGCCGCGCCGATCGAGATGCCGGCCGCGACCCCATAGGCGCGAGCGGTGCAGAAATCCTCACGGCATGATCAGCGGCGTGGCGCTAGCCGACACGGTTGTCCACCAGCTCCTGCACCACGCTCGGGTCGGCGAGCGTGGAGGTGTCGCCCAGCCCGTCCGTCTCGTTGGCGGCGATCTTGCGCAGGATGCGGCGCATGATCTTGCCGCTGCGTGTCTTGGGCAGGCCGGGCGCCCACTGGATCGCGTCGGGTGCGGCGATCGGCCCGATCTCGCGGCGGACCCAGGCGACCAGCTCGCGGCGGAGGGCGTCGGTGGGCTCCACGCCGTCCTTCAGGGTGACGTAGGCGTAGATGCCCTGGCCCTTGACGTCGTGCGGGAAGCCCACGACGGCGGCTTCGGCGACTTGGTGGTTGGCGACGAGGGCCGACTCCACCTCGGCGGTCCCCATGCGGTGGCCGCTGACGTTGATCACGTCGTCCACGCGGCCGGTGATCCACCAGTAGCCGTCCGCGTCGCGGCGGGCGCCGTCGCCGGTGAAGTATTTCCCGGGGTAGGTGGAGAAGTAGGTCTGCACGAAGCGCTCGTGGTCGCCGAAAACGGTGCGCATCTGGCCGGGCCAACTGTCGGTGATGCAGAGGTTTCCCTCGGTGGCGCCCTCCAGCTCGGTGCCCTCGGCATCGACCAGGACGGGGCGGATGCCGGGGAGCGGGAAGGTGGCCGAGCCGGGTTTGAGCGCCACGGCGCCGGGGAGCGGGGATACCAGGATGCCGCCCGTCTCGGTCTGCCACCAGGTGTCCACGACCGGGCAGCGTTCGTCGCCGACCGTGCGGTAGTACCAGAGCCAGGCTTCCGGGTTGATCGGCTCGCCGACGCTGCCCAGGATGCGCAGCGAGCGGCGGCTGGTTCGTTTCACCGGCGCGTCGCCCTCGCGCATCAGGGCGCGTATGGCGGTCGGCGCGGTGTAGAAGATGTTGACGCCGTGCTTGTCGATCACGTCCCAGAAGCGGCTGCTGCTGGGATAGGTGGGCACGCCCTCGAACATCAGCGTGGTGGCGCCGTTGGCCAGCGGGCCGTAGACGATGTAGGTGTGGCCGGTGACCCAGCCCACGTCGGCGGTGCACCAGTAGGTCTCGCCCGGGCGGTAGTCGAACACCAGCTCGTGGGTGAAGCTGGCCCAGACCATGTAGCCGCCCGTGGTGTGCAGCACGCCCTTGGGTTTGCCGGTGCTGCCGCTGGTGTAGAGGATGAACAGCGGGTCTTCCGCGTTCATTTCTTCGGGCGGGCAATCGGGGGAAGCGGCGGCGGTGATGTCGGCGTAGGCATGGTCGCGGCCGGGCTGCATCGGCACCGCGGCACCGGTGACCGGCACCACGATGACATCGACCACGGTGGGGCAGTTGGCCAGCGCACTATCGGCGTTGGTCTTCAACGCCACCGTCCGCCCGCCGCGCCGGCCTTCGTCGGCGGTGATCAGCAGCGTGCTGCCGCAATCCTGTATGCGGTTGGCCAGGCTGTCGGGCGAGAAGCCGCCGAAGACGACGGAGTGGATGGCGCCAATGCGCGCGCAGGCCAGCATGGCGACGGCCGCTTCGGGGACCATGGGCAGGTAGATGGAGACGCGGTCGCCGCGTTTGGCGCCGAGGGTCTTCATCGCGTTGGCCAGGCGGCAGACGCGTTCGTGCAGGTCGCGGTAGGTGATTTTTGCCGAACTGTTGGGGTCGTCGCTTTCCCAGATGATGGCCACCTGGTCGGCCCGCGCGGCCAGATGACGGTCCAGGCAGGTAGCCGACGCGTTCAGCGTGCCGTCCTCGAACCACCTAATGCGGACGTCGCCCTCGAAGCTGGTGTTCTTGATGGTTTGCGGGAAGCGCAGCCAGTCCACCCGGCGCGCCTCGTTTGCCCAGAAGCTGTCGGGGTCGGTGATGGCGTGGTTGGTCATCAGCCGCAGAGTCTTGGCGTTGACGTGGGCGGACGCCGCCAACTCGGGTTTGACGTGGAACAGCAGGTCTTCTGACACGGTGCCTCTCCCTCTCGGCCGCCGGATTGAGCCCGGTCTCGACCGTATCTCGGACCTTTCGCGATGCCCGCGTCAACGGGCCCGATCCGGTTTAGGCCGTATGACCACGCCCCTTGTAGCCGCCCAGCGCGCAGATGTGCGTCCAGTGCGGACCCTCTACCGGAACCACCGACAGGCGCGAGTATTTCAGCAGCGCGAAACCCTCCAGTGCAGGATCGGCCTTCATCGCGGCCAGGGTGACCGCATGCTTGAACGGCCCGACCGTCTTCACATCGACGCACACCCAGTCGCCACCGTCGGCCGTGGGGTCCGGATAGGCCGCCCGCACCACCTCCACCACGCCCACGATCTCCTTTCCGACGTTGGAGTGGTAGAAGAACACGCGGTCCCCTATCGACATGGCGGCCAAGTTGCGTTTGGCCTGATGGCTGCGCACGCCGGTCCAGGGCTCCACGTCGTGTTCGACCTGCTTGTCCCAGCCGAAGCTGTCGGGTTCGGTCTTCACCAGCCAATGGTTCATGCGGTCAGCTCCCCGTCGCGGAACACCGAGCGATACGGCCGGATCACCACGGATTCGAACAGCAGCGAGCGGGAATAAGGGTCGGCGGCGGCGAACCCCTCGGCCTCGGCCCGGTCGGCGACATCGATCATGAGCAGGCTGCCGCAGGGCCGGCCGTCCTGGTCCAGCATGGGGCCGGCTTGAACGATGCGGGATTTGTAGGTTTTGAGGTACGCGATGTGCTGCGCCCGGGTTGCCAGGCGCAAATCCAGGCTGCCGGGCTTGTCTGTGCAGATCAGAACGAACAGCATGGGTGCGTTGCCTTGGCGATGGCGGGGTGCGTGCCACGTTACCTGCATCGCACGTGCCTTCAACCCGCCCGCCGGCTCTGATAAGGTTCTTTCGTGGACGCAAGCCCCAGTATCGCGGCCCCGAGCGCCGTTCCGGCCCGACGCAGCCTGCACCGGTTCGCCAACCCCGGCCGGTTCCTGCGGCTTGCCGCGCGCGTGCAATCCTGGCTGACCTGGCCCGCGCTGTTGCTAACGGCGATTGGCCTGGGCTGGGGCTTGTTCGTGTCGCCTGCCGACTATCAGCAGGGCGACGCAGTGCGGATCATGTACATCCACGTGCCCTGCGCCTGGCTGTCCACCATGGGATATGCCGGGCTGGCGGCTGCCTCGCTTATGTCGCTGGTCTGGCGCCATCCGCTGGCCGACATGGCGGCGGCCGAGATCGGCCCGGTGGGCGCTGTCGTGACGGCGTTGTGCCTGGCCACCGGCTCGCTCTGGGGCAAGCCGATGTGGGGCGCCTGGTGGGTGTGGGATGCGCGGCTGACCAGCGAACTGGTGCTGTTCTTCCTATATTGCGGACACATCATGCTGATCCGCGCCTTCGATGATTCCGAGCGGGGCGCGCGTGCCGGCGCCGTGCTGGCGCTGGTGGGCGTCGTAAACCTGCCGATCATCCATTACAGCGTGCAGTGGTGGAGCACGCTGCACCAGGGCAACAGCATCGGGCTGACGGGTTCGTCTACCATGGCCGGCAGCATGCTGTGGCCGCTGGCCGTGGCGGCACTCGGCACTACATTCGGATTTTCCGCCATCGTGACGGCGCGACTGCGTGCGGCGGTGATGGAACGGCGGCTACGCGGGCTGCTGAGGTCGCACGTGGAGAGCGTGGCGTGATCAATCCCTTAGGCTACGACCACCTGGGCTACATTGCGGCGGCTTACGGGCTGTTTGCGGCGGCTACGCTATACGTCGTGGTCGGCACGCGGGCGCGGCTGGCCGTGGCGTCGCGGCGGTTGCTGGCCGCCGACCCTCGGGCGCGCCGGGCGGAGCCGTGAACGATGCGGACGATGTGCGGCAACTCAGGATGGAGCTGATGCGGATGGACCTGAACCTGACGACCAAGCAGGCCTTTCGGGAAGCGCCGCGCGCCATCACGGCGCCGCTGGGCACGGTTGCCACCCCTGCGGGCTTGGCTGTCTACAAGATCGGCAGCAAGTCATCGCCGCCCCTCATCGTTCAGATGGGGCCTACGCCAGCCTCTGCCGCCCGCTGATGCAGTCCCGCCTCGTTTCGGACCAGCTTACGCAATGACACGCAAGATGCGCCGGCTGTCGATCATTCTGGCCTGCGGCGCCGGGCTGGGCAGTGCCAGCGCGCTGACGCTGAGCGCGTTCAGCGACAACCTGGTGTTCTTCATGTCGCCGGGCGACATCGCCCAGCGCGCGCCGGCCGCGGGCCGCATCATACGCCTGGGCGGGCTGGTGCAGGCCAACTCGCTGCACGTTGACAAAGTGGACGGCGAGCCGGTGGCACGCTTTCGCGTGACGGACGGACGGACGACGATTCCGGTCAGCTACACCGGCATCTTGCCAGACTTGTTCCGCGAGGGGCAGGGCGTGGTGGCGCTGGGCACCATTCAGCCGGACCGCAGCTTT
Source organism: uncultured Acetobacteraceae bacterium (assembly GCA_964250925.1). Lineage (GTDB taxonomy): Bacteria > Pseudomonadota > Alphaproteobacteria > Acetobacterales > Acetobacteraceae > BOG-908. Next base: position 3,957 of record CAXUHU010000100.1, on the reverse strand, counting down.
CGTGCGCAGGAAGTGTTGGCCAAGCACGACGAGACGTACATGCCTAAGGACGTGGCTGACGCACTGAAACGGTCGGGGCATTGGAACCCGGCAAACGGCGCGCCGCCGCCGGCCAGCACTTGGAAGTCAGTTGCCGCGTCTTCTCGCGGAAGCTGACGTGTCAGGCGCGAGTAGCCGCGTTCAAGACAGGTTTACGTTCTGGCCGTTATCATATGCTGCGCTGTCCGCCGTGGGCCTGATGGCCGCGTCGATGACGTTCGGCGTTCTAGGAGCGTTTATGCTCCCAGTCCTAGCATTGACGTTTGCGGTGATTCTGCTCACTGATCTTTCGCATTTTCGATTGAAGCGCGTTGTCTGCGAGGTCGCCGGCGCTGTCATTTTTTTCAACGCACTCTACGTGATCTTGCGTTGGGGCGACGACATCCACTTCTTTCTGTCCCGACCATTCTATGTGGCGCAGATCGCGTCGTTAGAGCCGGACAAGAACGGACGTAAGACAAAATTCTGGCGCTGGGACGGAAGCATGAACACTGATAGCGGCGTTTATTATGATTATGGGCTCGCACGGACAGCTCTACCCAGGGTTGAGGATGATGGCTACTGCAAGACAACTCGCCGTTCCTTGGGCGGGCATTTCGAATTGACCAAACTGGTCTGCTACCGATGACTACATTTATGCGGGTGCTTGCATGATACCAGAACTCGGCCATTTCGCGCTCGCCCTGGCGTGCGCGCTGGCCTTCGCCCAGGCCATCGTCGGCATCTGGGGCGCGCATCGGCGCGACATGCGATTGATGTCGGCCACGCCCGGCTTGGCGGTGGGCCAATTCCTTGCCCTGGCCGGCGCTGCCCTGGCGCTGGTGCTGGCCAGTGCTTGGGATGATTTTTCGGTTATCAACGTGGCCGAGAACAGTGCGGTCGCCAAGCCGCTGCTGTACAAGGTTTCGGGCACCTGGGGGAACCACGAGGGCTCCATCCTGCTGTGGGGCCTGATCCTGGGCATCTGCGGCGGCTTGGTCTCGGTATTCGGCCGCAATCTACCAACGGCGTTGCGCGCGCGCGTGCTGGGCGTGCTGGGCGGCACGTCGGCGGGCTTCCTGCTGTTCTGCCTGACCACCTCCAACCCGTTCTGGCGGTCGTGGCCGGCGCCCGCCGACGGCCACGGCATGAACCCGCTGCTGCAGGATCCTGGCCTCGCCTTCCACCCGCCCGTTCTCTACATGGGCTATGTCGGGTTCGCGGTGCCGTTCGCCTTTGCCGTCGCCGCCTTGCTGGAGGGGCGGATCGACGCCGCCTGGGGGCGCTGGGTCCGGCCTTGGGCACTGGTGTCCTGGTGTTTTCTGACCTGCGGCATCGCGATGGGCTCGTGGTGGGCGTATTACGAGCTGGGCTGGGGCGGCTACTGGTTCTGGGACCCGGTGGAGAACGCCTCGCTGATGCCGTGGCTGACCGGCACGGCGCTGGTGCACAGCGCCATCGTGGTGGAGAAGCGGGAGAGCCTGAAGATCTGGACGGTGCTGCTGGCGATCGGCACGTTCAGCCTGTCGCTGTCGGGCACGTTCCTGGTGCGTTCGGGCATCCTGAACTCGGTGCACGCTTTCGCGCAGGACCCGGCGCGCGGCATTTTCATTCTGGGCCTGCTGGGGCTGGTGATCGGCGGTTCGCTGCTGCTGTTCGCGTTTCGCGCGCCTTTGTTGAAGTCGGGCGGCATCTTCGCGCCGGTCTCGCGTGAGGGCGGGTTGGTGCTGAACAACATATTTCTTTGTTCGATCTGCGCCGTGGTGGTGGTAGGGACGATGTACCCGCCGTTCGCCGACCTGCTGTTTGCGCAGAAAATCAGCGTGGGCGCGCCGTTCTTCAACGCGACCGTGCTGCCGCTGGCGATCCCGGTGTTCCTGGCGATGGCGGTGGGTCCCCTGCTGCCGTGGAAGCGTGGGCGGCTGATGCCACTGGTGGTGCATGCCTGGTGGGCGGCGCTGGCGGCGGTTGTGGTGGGCGGCGTGTGTGCGGGCAACATGGCGGTGCTGCCGGCGGTGGCCTTCGGGGCAGCGACCTGGCTGATCCTGGGGTCGTTCTCCGAGGTGATCGAGCGAACGCTGCTGTTTAGGGCGCCCGTGGCCAACAGCGTGCGGCGCGCGCGCGGGCTGCCGGTAGCGGTTTTGGGTGCGGCGATCGCCCATGCCGGCATGGGGGTGACGATCGCGGGGATCGCGGGGATGTCGCTGTCGTCCAACAAAATCGTCGAGGCCAAGCCGGGCGACCAGTTCAAGCTGGGTGGTTACGAGTTCACGCTGCTATCCGTGGATGACGCGACTGGGCCGAACTACCTGTCCCGCGTAGCCTCTATCGAGGTGACGCAGGGCGGGTCGCCGGTGGCGGTGCTGCATCCGTCGAAGCGCAACTTCGTCAGCCAGAACACCACGACCAGCGATGTTGCGATACGCACCAACCTGATGCGCGACCTGTACGTGGTGCTGGGCGACGAGCGGGATGGGCAAGCGGTGCTGCGGCTGCATGTGAACCCGCTGGCGCCGTGGATTTGGCTGGGCGCTGTGGTGATGGCGGCCGGCGGTGCGCTTTCCTTGGCCGACCGGCGACTGCGGGTGGGGGCGCCTTCACGGATACGCAACGCCGTTCCGGCATGATCGCGCCCCGCTCTATAACGCGGCGTCGGCTGCTGATGCTGGCGCCGTTCGGCGTGGTAGCGGCCGGAGGCGTGGCGTTCTGGTCCATGCTGGACCGGATGGGGGACGGGCGGTTCGACCCGCACGACATCGGCAACCCCATGCTGGGCAAGCCGATGCCCGAGTTTTCGTTGGGACCTGTGGCGGGCGGCGCGGGGTTTTCCAGTGCGGATGTGCGGGCGGCGGCGCAGACCCGGCCGGTGCTGTTGAACTTCTTTGCGTCGTGGTGCGTACCCTGTGCGGAGGAGGCGCCGGCGCTGGCTTTTCTGCACGACCAAGGCGTGGCGATCTGGGGTGCCACCGCGCTGGCCGGCGCCTACAAGGACAAGCCCGACAAGATAGCAGGGTTTCTCGACCAGTACGGCAACCCGTATGCCCGTCTTGGGGCCGACACGACGGGCAGCGCGCCGCTCGATTTTGGGCTGTTCGGCGTGCCGGAAAGTTTCGTGATCGACAGAGCGGGGCGGATTGCCTGGCACGTGGGCGGGCCGCTGACGGAGCGGGTGATCGACCAGCAGCTGATGCCGGCGTTGCAGAAGGCTGGTGCGTGAAGCACGTGGTTTTAGAAGGCTTCGGGTTTATATGAGTGGCATACGAGACTACGCGACCGAGGATCTGGAGCGGGAGTTGCGGATGGAACAGATTCGGGCCGACATAAAATTACACACCACGCAAGTCGCGGCCGAGCGGCCAACGGTGTTCACGGCCATACTTGTTGGCGTTGCTGCTGTCATGGGGGCTGCGGGTGCATTGTTTGGATGTAAATTTGCGCTTCATCACTGAAACTAGGCCTTCTATTTACCGCTTTGGCTTCGCCCTCCCCGTTCTTGCGGCTGTGCTGATCTGCACGCCTGCGCTGGCCATCTCTGACCCGCGGGAGATGCTGGCCGACCCGGCGCAGGAGGCGCGGGCGGAGCAGGTGGGCAGCCAATTGCGCTGCCTGGTGTGCCAGAACGAGTCGATCGAGGACAGCAACGCCGAGTTGGCGCGCGACCTGCGGGCCGTGGTGCGCCAGCACGTGCGGGCCGGCGACAGCGACGCCACGATCATGGCTTGGATGGTGGCGCGCTACGGCAATTTCGTGCGGCTGCGCCCGCCGCTCTCGCGCACGACGCTGTTGCTGTGGAGCACGCCGGTGCTGGCCCTGATGGTGGGGGCCGCGGCGGCGCTGCTGGGCCGGCGCAGCATCCCCGGCGCGCCTGCACCCCTGAGCGAGGCTGAACGCCGGCAGCTGGAAGAGCTGAGCCGGCCCGCTTGACCAAGACGCACGCAT
>CAXUHU010000099.1:0-12311 GCA_964250925.1 uncultured Acetobacteraceae bacterium | reverse complement strand
GCTGGCCTGCTGGCGGCCGACCACGCCGTAGAGTGCCGGGCCCACCAGGTTGGGGCCGCCCTGTTTGAAGTTGTGGCACGCGACGCAGATCTTCTTGGTCAGCGCCTCGCCGTCGCCCACGTTGGCCTTCACCAGCAGAGGGGCCAACGGCGGGATCACCGGGCCGGCCGGGGCCGCAGGGGCGCCCGCCGTTGGCGCATCCGCACCCTTGATGTCGAGCACGCTATGGGCGAGCGGGGTAGGATGCACCACGTTGTCTGAAACGATGCCGAGGCCGACGAAGGCGATCCCGGCGGTCAGCACCGCGCCGAAGATCTTGTTGAATTCCAGACTGTCCATGCGCCCGCAAACCCCAGCTTCCTGTGATGGCGGCACGGTTTGCACCGCGCCCACGCCCTACCTATGGTGCGCGGCACCCTAGTGAAGGGTCCGGCAGGCGACAACCTAGGGATCGTGCGTCAGGTGTCAGCGATTGGTCGTCAGAGGCAGGACGGGGCGATCGCGTTCCAGGGGCAGCCGGGCGCATATTCCGACCTGGCTTGCCGCACCGCCTTTCCAGCGCGCGCCACGCTGCCGTGCGACACGTTCGAGCAGGCGATTGCGGCGGTGCACGATGGGCGTGCGGCGTTGGCCATGCTGCCGTGCGAAAACTCGCTGGCCGGACGGGTGCCGGACATCCACGCCCTGCTGCCAGGCAGCGGCCTGTGCATCGTGGGCGAGCACTTCCAGCGTGTGGAGCATTGCCTGCTTGGTGTGCCGGGCGCCACCCTGGCCGGGGTGAGGCGCGTGCACTCCCACCCCGTGGCCCTGGGCCAGGTGCGCCGCCTGGTGCACGAGCTGGGTCTCTCGGCCGTGGTGCAGGCCGACACGGCGGGCAGCGCGCAACTGGTAGCCGGCTGGGGTCGCGCCGAAGACGCCGCCATCGCCTCGGCACTCGCCGCCGAGATCCACGGTTTAACCGTGCTGCGCCCCAACGTCGAGGACGCCGCGCACAACACCACCCGCTTCTACGTCACCGCCATGCAGCCCGCCGTGCAGGCGCCCGATCAGCCGGGGCTGATGACGACCTTCGTGTTCCGCGTCCGCAACGTGCCGGCCGCCCTGTTCAAGGCGCTGGGCGGATTCGCCACCAACGGCGTGAACATGACCAAGCTGGAAAGCTACATGATCGGCGGCCAGTTCACCGCAACGCAGTTCCTGTGCGACGTGGAAGGTCACCCAGAACAGCCCGCGCTGCGGCTGGCGTTGGAGGAACTGGGGTTCTTCTCGCGCGAGATACGCGTGCTGGGCGTGTATAGGCAGGCCGCCGCGCGCGGATCGTAGGCGGCGGCGAGGCGCCGGTTCACGCGGCGGCGCGTTGGCGGTAAGTGTCGGCCGAAACCAGGAGCGGACCGCCATGCCCGACGCCAGCACAGCCACCTACCAGGCGCAGGACCGCAACCTCGCCCTGGAGCTGGTGCGGATCACCGAGGCGGCGGCACTCGCCGCCTCGCGCTGGATGGGCCGGGGCAACAAGATCGAGGCCGACGGCGCAGCGACCGAGGCGATGCGGCGCGCCTTCGACACCATGCAGATCGACGGCACGGTGGTGATCGGCGAGGGCGAGATGGACGAGGCGCCGATGCTCTACATCGGCGAGAAGGTGGGGGCCGGCGGCCCGGCGATGGACATCGCCGTCGATCCGCTGGAGGGCACCACGCTGACTGCCAAGGGCGGCCCCAACGCGCTGACCGTGATCGCGCTGGCCGAAAGCGGCAACTTCTTGCACGCGCCCGACTGCTACATGGACAAGATCGCCGTGGGCGGCGGGCTGCCGCCGGAGCTGGTGCACCTGGACGCCTCCGTCGAGGAGAACCTGCGCAACCTGGCGCGGGCCAAGAAACGCGACGTCTCCGACCTGGTGCTGTGCACGCTGGACCGCGACCGCCATGCCGAAATCATTGCCAAGTCGCGCGAACTGGGCGCCCGCATCATGCTGCTGCCCGATGGCGATGTGGCCGGCGTCATTGCCGCCGCCCTGCCGGACAGCGACGTCGATATCTTCTGGGGCATCGGCGGTGCGCCCGAAGGGGTGATTGCGGCCGCGGCGCTGCGCTGCTCGGGCGGCCAGATGCAGGGGCGGCTGATGTTCGAGAACGCGGCGCAAGCCGAGCGCTCGCGCGGCATGGGCATCACCGACCCCAAGCGCGTCTATCGGATCGAGGACATGGCGCGCGGCGACGTGATGTTCGCCGGCACCGGCGTGACGTCGGGGGCCATGCTGCGCGGCGTGCGCCGTTATGGCCACGGCGCCACCACCCACTCCATCGTCATGCGCAGCAAGAGCGGCACCGTCCGCTACATCGAGGCGCACCACAACTTCGATACGAAGACGTGGACGAAATGGTGATCGGCCAACAGCTTACAGCAGCCAGCTAACAGGACGCGGCAACTAAGCCCGCTGACACCGCACGCTGTCCACGGTAGGCTGCACGTATGCTCGATTCGGCCTCTACCGGCGGTCCCGTTTTGGCGGTCGCTGACAGCCTGAGCGGCCGGGCCTGGGTGTGGCGCAGCGGCTGCGACCGCACCGGCTTTGCCATCGCCGAGCGGCTGGAGGTGCCGGAGATCGTCGGCCGCATCCTGGCCGCCCGCCATGTGACACTGGACGGCGCGGCCGATTTCCTAAACCCCACGTTGCGCGCACTGCTGCCCGATCCTGCGGTGATGATCGACATGGAGGCCGCCGCAGACCGCCTTGCCCACGCCGCGCGCCGGCAGGAGACGGTGGCCGTATTCGGCGATTACGACGTGGACGGCGCGTGCAGTGCGGCCATCCTGACCCTGTTCCTGCGCCATTTCGGCTGCCCGGTTTTGCCTTACGTGCCCGATCGGCTGGCCGAGGGCTATGGGCCGAATGCGGCCGCGCTGCGGCGTCTGGCGGGGCAGGGCGCCTCGCTGGTCGTCTGTGTCGATTGCGGCACCTCGGCGCACGAGGCGTTGGCCGCGCTCTCCGGGGTGGCCCACGTGCTCGTGCTGGACCATCACAAGGCCGAGGGGCCGCCGCCGCCGGTCCATGCCACGGTCAACCCCAACCGGCTGGATTGCGGTTCGGGCCTGCGCCACCTGTGCGCCGCCGGCGTTGCCTTCATGACCGCCGTGGCAACCCTGCGGGTGCTTCGCCGCGCCGGCGCGCTGGACGGTCGTGCCGAGCCGGCGCTGATGAGCCTGCTCGACTTGGTGGCACTGGCCACGGTGTGCGACGTCATGCCGCTGACCGGGCTCAACCGCGCCCTGGTCGCGCAGGGCTTGCGCGTGATGGGGCGCCGGACCCGCCCAGGGCTGGCTGCGCTGATGGACGTGTCGCAGAAGAGCGGGACCCAGGCGCGGGACGCGCCGACGGCGATGACCTGCGGCTTCGGCCTGGGCCCGCGCATCAATGCCGGCGGCCGCATCAGCGAGGCCGACCTTGGGCTGCGCCTGCTGCTGTGCGAAGACGCGCTCGACGCCAGGCTGCTTGCCGAGCGGCTTGATGCGGTCAACCGCCAGCGCCAGACGGTGGAGGCCGGCGTGCTGGCTGCTGCGATGGAGGAGGCCGGCCGACAGGTGCAGGCGGGCTGCAGCGTGCTGCTGGTCTGTGGCGAGCGCTGGCATCCGGGCGTGGTAGGCATCGTGGCCGGCCGCCTGCGCGAGCGGTTCCACCGCGTGGCGTGTGTGGGCGGCGTCGTGGACGGGGTGATTCGCGGCTCCGGCCGTTCGGTGGCTGGGCACGACCTCGGGGCTGCCATCATCGCTGCCCGGCAATCCGGCCTGCTGACCACCGGCGGTGGCCACGCCATGGCGGCCGGCTTCTCGATGCGGCCGGACCAGCAGGCGGCGCTGCACGCCTTCCTCTGCGAGCGCCTGCCCACCGCCTCGGATGCGCCAAGCCGGCCGCATCTGGGGGTGGAAGCCATCGTCTCCGCGGGTGGGGCGACGCTGGACTTGGCCCAGCATTTGGCCCGCCTTGCCCCGTTCGGCACCGCCAACGAGGAACCGACGATCGTGGTGCCGGACCTGCGGGTGGTGAAGACCGACCGCCTGGGCAACGACGGCAACACTATCCGCGCCATTGTTCAGGCGGAGGGCGGCGCGCGCCTGAAGACCTTGCTGTTTCGCGCCGGCGACAGCCAACTCGGCCAGGCCTTGGACGACCGCGCAGGTGGCCGCCTGCACCTGGCCGGCCACCTGCGCGCCGAGACCTGGAATGGCAACACATCGGTGAGCTTCTGTGTCCTGGACGGTGCTCCAGCCTGATCGGCAATCCTTGACCCCCGCCCACGTCTTGGCTACCCACCGCGGTCGGGTAGGCCGAGAGTGCGCTAGACGTTCATCCTAGTAGCGCTGTCGGCCCGCTCGGGACGTCCCGTTCGTCTAGAGGCCTAGGACACCAGCCTTTCACGTTGGCTACACGGGTTCGAATCCCGTACGGGGCACCAGCATTTATACGTGAATACAAACCACCGCGCCGCCGCCTGATTGTGCCTTGCAACCCGAAGGCATTCTAACGTTAATCGCGCGCATGGACACGCATACCGCGGAACTCGATTCCGCTCCGATCGAACGATTGAACAACTCCAACCTCGGCGACGCCGCTGATCTGCGGCGGATCGGATCGCATCCCAACCACTGGTATCCGCTGGCCTGGTCGCGCGAACTGAAACCTGGCCGCGCGCTGGGAGCGCGGTTCGCCGGCGACCCGATCGTGCTGGTGCGGCCCAAAGAGGGAGCGGTGTTCGCGCTGGAGGACCGCTGCGCCCACCGCCAGGTTCCGCTGCGCGATGGCGTGGTGGATGGCTGCGCGCTGCGCTGCGGCTATCACGGCTGGACCTACGATGCGTCCGGCCAGTGCATCGACGTGCCTTACCTGGGGAAGGACAAGCTGCCCAACGGCGTGCGCGCTTACCCTTGCCGCGAAGCGGCCGGCTTGATCTTCGTGTTTCCGGGCGACCCGGCGCTGGCCGACAACGTCCCGTTCCCCAAGCTCGGGGCCAGCGACGACCCGCGTTATCGTACCCGCCGCTTCGGGCAGGAGGTCGGCTGCCACTACACGTTCATGCACGAGAACCTGACCGACATGAACCACCAGTTCCTTCACCGCAAGCAGATGGGGCAGGTCAAGCCGCGCCACCGCGGCATGCGGATCGGCGAGGACTGGATGGAGGTCGATTACACCTTCGGCCGCACCGGCGGGAAGCAGCCCTGGGGCGAGGCGGCGATCCTGGGCAAGGGCGTGGGCAAGGCCGCCGAGAACCACAAGGACCTGATGACGATCCGCACCGAGTATCCCTACCAGAACCTGCGTATCTGGACGGACGGCGAACTGCCGGTGATGAATTTGTGGATCGTTTACGTGCCGCTGGACCGCGAGCAGCGCACCAACCGCACCTTCGGCCTGCTCAGCATCCAGCGGCCCGGGAAGATGAGCTTCCTGTTGGACGCGGCCTGGCCGGTGCTGGTGTGGTTCACCGAGCGCATCTTTACCGAGGACCGCGGCATCGTGGAGCTCGAGCAGAAGGCGCATGACGAGCAGGGGGCCGACTGGAACCAGGAGGTGTTCCCGGCGATCCGCGAGCTGCGCGCGCTGCTGGGCCGGCGCGGGGTGCCGATCAGCCAAGCCACCCGCCAGCCCTGGGGCCGGGTCGTCGGCGAGGGCCTGGGCTGCGGTTCCAACGGTGGGGCGTGCCAAGCCGCATAGCGGCGCAGGACGCATCGACGACGGTGAGCGTGGCGACGCTGACCGGCGTCGCCTTGCCGGCCGTAATACCCGATCTGGCAGCGTTGCGCGTGCAGGTGTTCCGCGCCTGGCCCTATTTATACGACGGCAGCACTGCCTATGAGGAGGACTACCTGCGCACGTACCTGCGCAGCCCGCGTTCGGCGGTGATCGTGGCGCGGCAGGGCGGCCGTATCGTGGGGGCGGCCACGTGCCTGCCCTTGTCCGACGAGACGGACAACGTTCAGGCGCCGTTCGTGGCCCGCATGTGGGACCCGGCCGCGTTCTTCTATTTCGGCGAGAGTGTCCTGCTTCCCGAGCTGCGCGGCCAGGGCGTGGGCGTCGCCTTCTTCGCGGCGCGCGAGGCGCATGCGCGCGCGGTGTCGGCCTGCCGCTACGCCTGCTTTTGCGGCGTGGTCCGGCCGGACCAGCACCCGGCGCACCCGCCGGGCTTCGTCAAGCTGGACGGGTTCTGGATGCGCCGCGGCTATACGCGCCGGCCGGACCTCTCGTGCGAGATGGCCTGGCGGGACATCGGCGAAGCTGCGGAAACCATCAAGACGCTGGTGTTCTGGATGAAGCCGTTGACCGGCGCGCCTTTGCCGTGAGCGTGCTGCGGTTGGGCGTGCTGGCCTATCCGGTGACCGCGCCCGACAGTTTTGCGCGGTATGCGGCCAAGCTGGACGCGCTGGTCGCCGAGGGCGTGGCGGGTGGCGGCCAGTTGCTGGCGATGCCGGAATACGCCTGCATGGAGCTGGCTGCCGCCTATCCCGGCGCCGGCGACGTGGCGCGCGAGCTGGAGACGGTCTGTGCCCAGCGCGCGGCGTTGCTGGAGCTGTTCGCGGCGCTGGCGCGACGCCATCGCGTGTGGCTGCTGCCCGGCTCCATGCCCTGGAACGAGGGCGGCTGCGTGCGCAACCGGGCACCGCTGGTGGCACCGGACGGTTCGGTGCGATTCCAGGACAAGTGCCGGATGACGCGGTTCGAAGCCGAGCGCTGGGGTGTTGCGGGCGGTGCGCCGCCGTCGGTGTTCGCGACGCCCTGGGGGCTGATCGGGATCGCGATCTGCTACGATGTAGAATTTTCGCCGCTGGTGCGCGCCCAGGTGGCGGCCGGCGCCTGGCTGGTGCTGGCGCCGAGCTGCACGGACAGCCTGCACGGCTTCAACCGGGTGCGGCTGAGCGCACGCGCCCGGGCGCTGGAAAACCAGTGCTTCGTGGCCGTGGCCCCGACGGTCGGCCTGGCACCGGGCCTGGCCACGCTCGACGAGAACCGTGGCTATGCGGCCGTCTTCGGGCCGGTCGATCGCGGCTTTGCCGAGGACGGGATCGTGGCAAGCGGCCGGCCGGATGTGCCCGGCTGGGTCTTTGCCGATCTGGACAGGGCGCGTATCGAGGCGGTTCGTGCGGATGGCGCGGTGCGCAACCACCGCGACTTCCCCGCTGACGCCATCCCACAACCGAGCGAGCAGCCATGAGCGTCGAAACGCTGATCCGGTCCTATTACGCCGCCTTCAACGCCGGCGATTTCGACGGCATGGTGGCCCTGTTGACCGAGGACGTGGCGCACGACATCAACCAGGGCGGCCGCGAGGTGGGCCGGACCGCCTTTCGCGCGTTCATGGCGCATATGGATTCGTGCTACAGCGAGCGGCTAGCCGACATCGTCGTGCTGACCGAGCGCAGCGGCACCCATGCGGCGGCACAGTTCACCGTGCACGGCACCTACAAGGCCACCGACAGCGGCCTGCCACCCGCTGCTGGCCAGAGTTACGTGCTGCCGGCCGGCGCCTTTTTCGACATACGCGATGGGCGGATCGCGCGCGTGACCAACACCTACAACTTGGCCGACTGGCTGCGTCAGGTCGGCGCCTAAACCTGTGGCAGGCCACGCCGGCCATGATCGACAAGCTCGCCTTCCTCGTAGCCCTTTCCCGCGAAAAGCACTTCGGCCGCGCCGCGGAAGCCTGCGGCGTCACCCAGCCCACGCTGTCGGCCGGGCTGAAGCAGTTGGAGACGACGCTGGGCGTGCTGCTGGTGCAGCGCAGCGGGCGGTTCGGCGGGTTCACGCCCGAGGGGGAGCGGGTGCTGGAATGGGCGCGCCGCATCGTGGGCGATGCACGCGCCATGCGCGACGAGGTGCGCGCCGGGCGGCTGGGCCTGTCGGGGCACCTGCGGCTGGCCGTGGTACCGACAGCCACGCCGGTGATCGCCCGGCTGACCACGGCGCTGCGGGAGCGGCACCCCGAGGTGACCTTCGCCGTGCGGTCCTGCACGTCGCTGGAGGTGCTCTCGGCGATGGAAAACCTGGAGGCCGAGGCCGGCATCACGTACGTGACCAACGAGCCGCTGGGCCGCGTGCGCACCTGGCCGATGTTCGAGGAGAGCTACCGACTGCTTGTGGGCCGGGACTCCGTGCTGGGCGGCCAGTCGTCGGTGAGCTGGGCGGAGGTGGCGGACGTGCCGCTCGGGCTGCTGACCAACGACATGCAAAACCGGCGCATCATCGACCAGCGGCTGCACCACGCCGGCGCGGATGTCCGTCCGGTGCTGGAGAGCAACTCGATGATCGTGCTGATGTCGCACGTCCGCACCGGGCGATGGGCCAGCGTGCTGCCGGCCATGATGGCGGAGATGCTGATGGCCGGCTGGCCGGAGGATGGGCCGGTGCGCGCCGTGCCGATACGCGAGACCCAGCCATTGCCGTGGATCGGCCTGGTGTATCCCCAGCGCGAGCCGCTGCTGCCGCTGACCGCGGCACTGGTCTTTGAGGCCAGGCGCGCCTTTGCAGCCGACGACGATCGATAGAAATGTTCTATCGCAGCATGACCGCTCGGCCCTTGCGTCCAGGGGCGTGATCGCGCCAGGAGAGACATCTACCGACAGGCACACGATGCTGCCCACCACGTCCGCTTCCGAGGTCACGGCCAGAACGACGGACATCATCGCTCCGTTACTGGGCATCGAAGGGCCGGCAATGCCGATGCTGCACGCCATACAGCACGCCTTCGGCTTCGTGCCGGACGGCTCCATCCCGGTCGTGGCCGCCGCGCTGAACCTGTCGCGCGCCGAGGTGCATGGGTTGGTATCCTTCTATCACGATTTCCGCCGCGAGCCGGCCGGGCGCACCGTGCTGCGCCTATGCCGCGCCGAGGCGTGCCAGGCGCGGGGTGCGGAGCGGCTGGCGGCCCATGTCAGCGCAAGACTGGGCATCACCTGGCACCAGACGACGCAGGACGGCGCGGTCACGCTGGAGCCGGTGTTCTGTCTTGGCCTGTGCGCGGCCTCTCCCTGCGGCATGCTGGATGAGCGGCCGCTGGCGCGGCTGGACGCCGCCAGGCTGGATGCGATCCTGGAGCGCGCGGCGTGACGCGGATTTACGTGCCGCGGGACGGCCAGGCGATCGCCGTCGGCGCCGATGAGGTCGCCGCCGCGTTGCGGGCGGCGTGTCCGGATGCGGAGATCGTGCGCAACGGGTCGCGCGGCATGGCGTGGCTGGAAACGCTGGTGGAGGTGGAGACGCCGGAAGGGCGCATCGGCTACGGCCCGGTCGAGCCCGCCGACGTGCCGGGGCTGCTGGCAGCCGGGTTTCGGCAGGGCGGCGAACACGCCAAGCGCATCGGCCGGCCGGAGGCGGTGCCGTTCCTGGCGCGCCAGACGCGCATCACCTTCGCCCGCGCGGGGCTGACCGACCCGATCTCGCTGGCCGACTACCGCGCCCATCGCGGGTTGCAGGGGCTGGCGCGCGCGCTCGGCATGGCGCCGGCCGCCGTCATCGACGACCTGGCGGCCTCCGGCCTGCGCGGACGCGGCGGGGCGGGGTTCCCCACCGGCATCAAGTGGCGGACGGTGATGGGCGCGCAGGCGGCGCAGAAATACATCGTCTGCAACGCCGACGAGGGCGACAGCGGCACCTTCGCCGACCGCATGGTGATGGAGAGCGACCCGTTCCTGCTGATCGAGGGCATGGCGATCGCCGGCATCGCGGTGGGCGCCACCCGCGGCTACGTCTACCTGCGCAGCGAATACCCGCAGGCGATCCTGACGATGAAGCAGGCGGTGCTGATCGCCCGGCGCGAGGGGGTTCTGGGCCCGAGCATACTGGGCAGCGCCCATGCGTTCGACATTGAGGTTCGGGTCGGCGCCGGCGCCTATGTGTGCGGCGAGGAGACGTCGCTGCTCGACAGCCTGGAGGGCAAGCGGGGCCAGGTGCGCGCCAAGCCGCCGCTGCCGGCGCTGTCCGGGCTGTTCGGCTGCCCCACCGTGGTCAACAACGTGCTTTCGCTCGCCGCCGTGCCGGACATCCTGCGCGAGGGTGGGGCGGCGGCGTACCAGGCGTTGGGCATCGGCCGCTCGCGCGGCACGATGCCGGTGCAACTGGCCGGCAACATCCTGCGCGGCGGGCTGTTCGAGGTGCCGTTCGGCATCACGCTCGGCGAACTGGTGGTGGATGTGGGCGGCGGGACCGCCAGCGGCCGCCCGGTGCGCGCCGTGCAGGTGGGTGGGCCGCTGGGCGCCTACTTCCCGCCGGCGCTGTTCGACACGCCGTTCGACTACGAGGCGTTCACCGCCCGCGATGGGCTGATCGGCCATGGCGGGGTGACGGTGTTCGACGACACGGTGGACATGGCCCGCATGGCGCGCTTCGCGATGGAGTTCTGCGCCACCGAATCCTGCGGCAAGTGCACGCCCTGCCGCATCGGCTCGGTGCGCGGCGTCGAGGTGCTCGACCGCATCATCGCCGGCGACCCTGGGCAGATGGGGTTGCTGGAAGATCTATGCGACACGATGAAATTCGGCTCGCTCTGTGCGTTGGGTGGGTTCACGCCCTATCCGGTGATGAGCGCCGTGCGTCACTTCCCCGAGGATTTTCTGCCGCGCACCATCGCGTTGGCAGCGGAGTAAGGCGATGGGCTTGGTTCACGAGGCCGAATACGGCACGCCGGCAAGCAAGGCCACGGGCCAGGTCACCCTCAAGATCGACGGGTTCGATGTGACGGTGGCCGAGGGTACGTCGGTGATGCGGGCGGCGGCCCAGATCGGGGTGAAGATCCCCAAGCTGTGCGCGTCCGACACGCTGAACGCCTACGGCTCGTGCCGGATGTGCCTGGTCGAGGTGGAAGGCCGCGCAGGCACGCCGGCCAGTTGCACGACGCTGGTCGCGCCCGGCATGTCTGTCGTTACCGGCAACGAGCGGCTGCGCAAGCTGCGCAAGGGGGTGATGGAGCTGTATATCTCCGACCACCCGCTGGATTGCCTGACCTGTGCCGCCAACGGTGATTGCGAGCTGCAGGATACGGCGGGCGAGGTGGGCCTGCGCGCCGTTCGCTACGGCACCCAGGGTGCCAACCACCTGCAGTCGAAGAAGGACCAGTCCAACCCGTATTTCGACTACGACCCGTCCAAGTGCATCGTCTGCAGCCGCTGCGTGCGCGCCTGCGAGGAGGTGCAGGGCACCTTCGCCCTGACCGTCGACGGCCGCGGTTTCGACAGCCGGATCGCGGCCGGCCAGAACGAGCCGTTCATGACCAGCGAGTGCGTGAGCTGCGGCGCCTGCGTGCAGGCCTGCCCGACGGCCACGCTGATCGAAAAGAAGGTCGTGGAAATCGGCACGCCGGAACGCTCGGTGGTGACGACCTGCGCTTATTGCGGCGTCGGCTGCCAGTTCAAGGCCGAGATGCGCGGGCCGGAGCTGGTGCGCATGGTGCCCTACAAGGACGGCAAGGCGAACCGCGGCCATAGCTGCGTCAAGGGCCGCTTCGCCTGGGGCTACGCCACGCATCGCGAGCGGATGACCAAGCCGATGGTGCGCGCCCGCATCACCGACCCGTGGCGCGAGACGACGTGGGAGGAGGCGTTCGCCCACGCGGCATCCGAGATAAGCCGAATCCAGGCCGAGTACGGCCGAACCTCGGTCGGCGGCATCACCTCCTCGCGCTGCACCAACGAGGAGACCTACCTGGTGCAGAAGCTGGTGCGCGCCGGGTTCCGCAACAACAACGTCGATACCTGCGCCCGCGTCTGCCACTCGCCCACGGGATTCGGCCTGTCGCAAACCTACGGTACGTCGGCCGGCACGCAGGATTTCGACTCCGTCGAGCAGACCGACGTGATGCTGGTGATCGGCGCCAACCCGACCGACGGGCATCCGGTGTTCGCCTCGCGCATGAAGAAGCGGCTGCGGGCCGGGGCCAAGCTGATCGTCGTGGACCCGCGCCGCATCGACTTGGTGCGCAGCCCGCATGTGGAAGCGGCGATGCACCTGAAGCTGCAGCCGGGCACCAACGTCGCGGTCGTGACCGCGCTGGCCCACGTGATCGTAGCGGAGGGCTTGGTGGACGAGGCGTTCGTGCGCGAACGCTGCGACATGGACGAGTTCCACGCCTGGGCGGAGTTCGTGCTGGAGCCGCAGAATAGCCCGGAGCAGGTGGAGCTCGTCTCGGGCGTGCCTGCCGAGGTGATCCGCAGCGCGGCACGGCTGTATGCGACCGGCGGCAACGCGGCGATCTTCTACGGGTTGGGCGTGACCGAGCACAGCCAGGGCACCACCACTGTGATGGCGATCGCCAACCTAGCGA
>CAXUHU010000098.1:5217-12340 GCA_964250925.1 uncultured Acetobacteraceae bacterium | reverse complement strand
CTGGCGGGCGTGGTTGCCTGCGTCGTAGTGTCGCTGACAGTCTACCGCCACGAGAATGAGCTGGAAGCCGGCCAACCCAAGTGACACAGCCAGCCGGGTCGTAAAGCAAGGTGACCGCTGCGGACGAACCGTAGCGCCTACGGGACGGCGAACATCCGACGCGAATCCGCAAGCTCCGGTGCGGCAGGCGTGATCGTACTGGAAAACGCGTGGCTACCTGAACGGTCCGAGTTCGAGAAGGCAACCTCCGGCCAAGCGCCCGGCTGATATGCAGCGGCCGACGGCGACGCGGTCGAGGTGGCATTCGGGCGCTAAGCCCGGCAAAGTGCCGCCATGCAAAGCCAGGCCTCCACCCTGCCGGACCTTCCGGCAAACATGGCACGTCCGCGCTTCACGCGTCGCAAGGCGCTCATCGTCCGCGCAGCCGCCGAGATCATCAACAGCAAGGGCGTGCGCGGCATGACGCTGGCCGACGTAGCCAGCCGGCTCGACCTGGTGCCGACCGCTGTCAACTATTACTTCCGCCGCAAGGAAGACTTGGCGGCCGCCTGTTTCCTGCAGGCGATCGCCCACTATAACGCGTTGCTGGACCGGTCCGACCTGGAACCCACGCCGGAGGCAAGCCTGCGTCGCTTCCTGCACGACTTCGCCGACTATCTTGCGGCGGTGGACACCGGCGAGGCCGAACCGATCGCGGTGTTCAACGACGTGCGCACGATCGACGACCAGGCCGTCAGCGTCGCCTTCACCGACATGTTCCGCCGCATCCGGCGCATCTTCCCCCGCGCCAACGGCAGCGAGGCGGCACGGCGCCGCCGCAACGCGCTCACCCACCTGCTCGTCTCCCAGGTCTTCTGGGCAGTATTCTGGCTGCCCAATTACGAGCCCGGCGACTACCGCCGCATGATCGACCGCCTGCACGCCATCCTGATACACGGGCTGGCGGCGCCGGGAGCGGCCTGGTCACCGACGACGCTGCCGCCGGCGGAGGACGATTTCGGGCAGGGGGGCGGCGCCACACGCGCTGCGTTCCTGCGGGCGGCCACCGAAATGATCAACGAGCACGGCTACCTCGGGGCTTCGGTGACGCGCATCTCCGCCAGGCTGAACGTGACGAAGGGTTCGTTCTACCACCACAACCAGGCCAAGGACGACCTGGTCGCGCAGTGTTTCGACCGCACGCTTGGCATCATGCACCGGTCGCAGGCCGATGCCGAGGCTGCAACCGCGACGGGGCTGGACGCGCTGGCGACACTGGCCTCGTCGATGGTGACGCGGGACGTTTCCGGTGAATCGCCGTTGCTGCGGACCTCGGCGTTGACCGCGGTGCCGGTGGAATTGCAGCACAAGCTGACGCGGCGGATCAACCGCTATGCGGCGCGCCTGGCGAGTGTGGTCAGCGACGGCGTCGCGGACGGCTCCCTGCGAGCGGTGGACGCCAACGTGGCGGCGCAAATGATCACCGGGCTGATCAACGCGAGCGCCGAGCTGAGCCACTGGGCCCCCGGCTTGCAAGCGGGAGAGGCTGCCGAAATCTACGTCCGGCCGCTGTTCATGGGGCTGTTTGACCGCTCATGACCGATTGCGTCACACGATAGAGCCACGAGGACCTCCAAGCGGATCCGGACAGCCGGCGGCCACGTAGCCGTCGCGCAACGCGCGCTTCAGCACCTTGCCGATGTGGCTTCGCGGAAGGGCGTCGAGCACCCGTACATCAGCGATGCGTTGCGTCTTGCCGAGCTGCGCGTTCACCTCGCGGCGCAGGTCCTCAGCGCTCGCTTGCGCACCGGGCCGAAGCGTGACGAACGCCACGGGCGTCTCGCCCCACTCGGCCGAGGGTACGCCGACGACCGCCGCTTCGGCCACTGCCCGATGATGCTTCAGCGCCGCCTCGAGGTCCGACGGGTAAATGTTGAAACCGCCGGAGATGATCATGTCTTTCTTGCGATCCATCAGGATCAGGAAACCGTCCTCGTCGAAACGGCCGACGTCGCCGTTGCGTATGAACTGCCGCCCATCGGGGCTGACCCAGGTCGCTTCCGCCGTCTTGCCGGGCTGGTTGTGGTAGCCCTTCATCATGTTGGCATGGAAGCCGACGATCTCGCCCGGCTGGCCGGGCGGGACTTCGCGGCCCTCGTCATCGATCAGCCGCACGTCGATGTGCGGCCACGGGCGCCCGACCGTGTGCGACTTCTCCGGCGTCTCGTGCGCGAACAGCACCGTGCCGCCGCCGCCTTCGGTCATTCCGTAATACTCGGTCAGTCCGCCGGGCCAGCGGGCCACCACGTCGCGCTTGAGCTCTGCGGCGAACGGCGCCGAGGTGCAGAACTTCATCTGGTACGACGAAAGGTCGAAACGATCGAATCCCGGCACCGCCATGATCCTTTGGTACTGAACCGGCACCAGCATGGCGTGGGTGGCCCGGTGCCGCTCGCTGAGCTCGAGGAAACGGCGTGCGTCGAACTTGTCCATCAGCACCACGGTCGCGCCGCCGCGCAGCGCCGGGAACAGGCTGACCAGCGTGGTGTTGGAGTAGAATCCGGTCGAGATGACCGCCACCGCCTCCGGGCCGTAGCCGACCGGCGTTCCGGCCGGCGCCGGCGCTGACCGATAGGCATGCGGTTGCACGATGCCCTTTGGCGTCCCGGTCGTGCCTGACGAGTAGATGATGTTAAAGGGCCAGTCGGGTCCTATCGCCACCGCCTCGCCTTCGGCCCCGTCCGGGACCAGCCACGTGTCGAGTGGCTGTCCGGCGTCGGACCCGTCGAGGGAGACGCGCGGGCAGGCGATCCGGTCCGTCACCGGTTTCAGGTGCTCGCCCACCGCCCCGTCCACAAAGAAGAACCTGGCGCCGCAATCGGCAACCATCATCGCCAGGCTCTCAGCCGTCGAGGAGGGTGCCAGCGGTGCCACCACCACCCCGGCCCGCAGCGCGCCGCAGAACACCGCCGCGTATTCGATCGAACTGGACGCGCAGATGGCGACGACGTCCTGTACGGCCACCTGCCTGGACTGCAGCGTTGCCGCTACCCGGTCCATGGTCGCGTCCAGCTCGCCATACGTCATGACCCGGTCGTGGTGGATCAGCGCCGCGCGCTCCGGCCGTGCCTGTGCCTGTGCGCGTATCTCGTCGGGGACCGCGGTGAAGATAAGGTCCTGCAGGACGTCGTCTGCCATCACGGTCCTCTCGCTGCGGTGGCTGCTCAGGTCGCCTCGGCCGCGCCGCCGTCCAGCGGGATCACGGCGCCGGTCACGTAGGAGGCGGCCTTCGAGCAGAGCAAAGGCGTGGCTCCCAGCATGTAGTCGGGCCGTCCGATGCGCCCGACTGGCAGGCCGGCGCAAAGTGCCGCCTGCCGCGCGATGTTGTTCCCCGTGGCGCCCTTCGGCATGGCCGCGCCCAGCACCACGTCCTCGACCTCCGCGGGATCAAGGCCGGCACGCTCGACGGCGGCCTTGATCGCGTGCGCCCCAAGCTCGGCGCCGCCCATGTTGTTGAACGCGCCGCGATAGGCCTTGCCGATCGGCGTGCGCGCGGTCGAGACGATGACGGCCTCTCGCATGGTATTCCGCTCCTGAGAAGTCTGCCGCCGTCCCGGCGGGCTCGTTGTGGCCATTACAAGAGCGTCCACTATCAGCGCAATGACCAAGGCCAGCCCCGCCAGGCTGGCCGGCAAGCCCAGTAACTGGTTTTAGTACAACAACAGGAAAAACGCCGAAGCCGTCATCCTTGACGCCGAAGGCGACGGCTCCAGCCGCGTAGAGCAGCTTGCTCCACCGCCCTAGCGCGGGCGGGTGGTCGAACGCCGCTCCTGAGTCGATGGACGGCGCGAGTTCACTCGACAGGCTGGCGCTCATCCTCGTTTCGCTCCTAGGCGCTGGCCTTCTGGTGCCGGTCGCATTCTTGTCGCCTCAGCCCAGCGTAGTCGTCGCGCCGCCCCGCAGCAAGCCGTCCGGCCATACCCGGTTTGCAAAATCCCTCTTCGGCGGACAATCAGCCAAGGAGAGGTGACGGTTCGCAGTGCACACGCACTGGACGTCGCGGGTCTGCGACGCAGGCTGAGCACGCAAGTCTGAGAACGGTGCAGTGCAGCACGGATCTATGCCGGACTGCTGGCATACTGCTCAGTCAAATTGTGCATCGTGCCCGCGCTTTCGCCCGTTGACATCTGTAAGCGTGCGTCCTTAGCATCCTGGAAGTGGGAAACCGCTTGCTCGAAAGCAGCAAGTGCGCAGGCCGGTAAACTGGCCGAGGGGACGGGACATGTCGAAACGATTCTGGCTGTCGTTCTGTGTGGGCGCGGGGGCGTTGCTGGCGGCCGACGGCGGTGCGGCGCAGAGCGGTGTCGGCGCAGTTACGGATGCGGGCTCGCCGACGCCCAAGCCCAAAGCAACGCGGGCGCAAAACCGCTCGGATGCGGGCCAGAGCGCCGCGCCCACGCGCCAGGACACCAACGCTTCGTCCACGAGCGCCGTCGAGCAGGTCGTCGTCACCGCATCGTCGCGTGCCCAAAAGCTGGAGCGCGTCCCCGCGGCCGTTACCGCCTTCACGGACGTGCGGCGCAACCTGCTCGGCATCGAGACGGGGCGCGACGTGGCAAACCTCACCCCGAGCGTCGGCCTGCAGGGCGAGTACCTGTCGATACGCGGGATCGGACGCTACGAGGACCCGGGACAGGGCATCGACCCAGGCGCCGCCCTCTACGTGGACGGCGTCTACACCTCCTCGCCGGCCTACCTGAACCAGCCCGACTTCCTGACCGACCGCATCGAAGTGCTACGCGGGCCGCAATCGGTCTATGGCCGCAACGAGCTGGCCGGCGCGGTCAACGAGTACTCCAAGCGCCCGACGGACGAGCTGCACGCCGACCTGCGCGCCGGCGGCACGTCGCTCGCCGACGGCTACGCCCAGGCCGGCGTTTCGGGCCCGCTGACCGACCAGCTCCGCTACCGCTTCTCCTACGCGTTCAGCGACACCGGCGCCGGCGACGGACCGCAGAGGAACACGGCGCCCAACCAGCAGAACCCCAGCACCGGCGTCACGCGTCTGTTTCAGGAGCAGCTGGACTGGACGCCCACGGACGCGTTGGACGTGTGGGTCAGCGCGCAGCAATTCAGCAGCAACCTCACAGGCGATTTCGGCGTTCAGACCGGGATCGGTGGCGGCCTGAACCAGTTCAGCCCGTATTTCACCGACACGGCCGCGAACTACTTCAGCGCCGGCTCGTCCTATTACGGCCTGGCACCGAATCCACAATTCGGGCTGGCCGGGAACCTGAACCCGGCACTGCGCGACAAGCTGGCGGTGTCGCTGGACGACCCCGGCAACACTAACCTGCGTTCCGACGACACGTTTACGACGAACACGACTTACGATTTCGGCTGGGCGACGTTGAAATATATCGGCGGCTACAGCCAATACGATTACATCAGCAGCACGGATGCCGACTACACCGACCGCGCCTACTTCCTCAGTCCATACGGCGTGCAGACGCCGGGCTACTACACGCAGAACAGCTTCCAGCACAAGGAATGGTTCAGCAACGAGATCAGCCTGACGAGTGAGGGCGCGGGTCCGCTGCACTGGGCCGCCGGCGTGTTCCAATACGCCGAACGTTACCATACCGACTTCTCGGTGCGCATCCCTGGCGAGACAACGCTTTCCGACCCAACCTACATGGATGGCGCGGCCGCACCGGCCAACCCGTCGCGGTCGTTTTACGCCCAAGCCACCGACCTGCGGACGGAAAGCCAGGCCGTCTACGGTCGGCTCGAATACGACGTCGCCCCAACGGTGACGCTGACCGGCGACATGCGCTACAATTGGGACCAGAAATACGGCGCGAACTCGTTTCGTGAAATTTACGACCTGGTCGGCTTCTACGGTCCGTTCGTGACGCAGCACGGCCTGGACGTGACTCCGGCACTGCACAACCTCAATGCCGCCCGGGACTACCGCGACTGGTCCGGCAAGATCGAGGCGGAATGGAAGCCGGACGCGACGACGCTCGCCTATGCGGAGATCGCCAAGGGCTACAAGCCCGGCGGTTTCGACCTGGGCGCCTTCAGCCCGATCCCTGTCCTGCAGCAGGAGACCCTTGTCGACTACGAGGTCGGCGCCAAGAAGACACTGGGGTCCTACCTGCTCGTCAACGCCGCGGCATACTACTACGACTACCACAACCTGCAATTACCGATCACCGTCGGGCTGCCGGTGCGCAACCCCGTCACCGGCCTGACGAACACCTTGTTCGCCGGCTCGGCCGCCAATGCGCGGACCAGCCGGTCAACCGGTTTCGAGTTGGAATCGGTCGTCACGCCGTTAGAGAACGTGCACCTGACGTTCGTCTATTCGTTCCAGGACGCCGAAATCGTCGACTTCTCGTCCTCGACGCCCGGCGGGCTGATACACGACCCGGTCAGCGGGCTCAACTTCGCCAACCTCAAGGGGAACCAGATCCCGCAGTCGCCGCGCAACAAGTTCAGCTTCGTTCCGCAATACGTCGCACACCTGGGGTCTGGCGACCTTAGCCTGTCCACGCTGCTGACCTGGACCGACCGGCAGTATTTCGGCGTTTTCGACGTGCCCGGCTACCGCGGGCCGTCCTCCTACAACCTCGATGTGCGGGCGGTCTACCAGCCGGCCAAGTCGCACTGGACCGTGCTCGGCTACATCCGCAACATCGGCAACAGCCTGCAATACCTCTATTACGGTCCAGGCGAGAACCCCGGCCCGTTTCCGGCGCAGCAGACGTTCTACACCCTGAGCGAACCGCGGACGTTCGGCGCAGAAGTGCAATACAGGTTCTGAGCCGCAGCAGGTGTCCATGGCGGTCGGGGTTTACCGATGCCGGAGACGGCATACGCCGCTTTCCGCCGACGGGTATCGACGAAGCGCGTCATACCTTCGCGCCAGCGGTATGGCAGGCCTATCGATCAACTATTGCCGCGGCTGGGTGCGGCAGCAGGAAAACCAATACCTGGCGGTGCCGCGGCCGCTCGCGAAGTCTTTGCCGCAGGCGTTGCAAAAGATGATCGGCTACGACAACTGCGAATTCCTGGGTTACGTCGATCGCTCGCACCCCCTGCAGGCGCTGGAGCGTGCCTGATCCTCCTCTCAAGAGGA